>NZ_JADYTF010000016.1 GCF_021530995.1 Bacteroides caecigallinarum | reverse complement strand
AAATGTATGCACCTCAAATATACAACATTTTGTGCTTCGAGCACGGCAATAGACGATCAATCAAGTACGTAGGGCTTGATTTTTTATTGCACCGGCATAAAAAACGAAGATTTTTATGTAAGTTTGTTAAAAACCGTTTTTGTTATAATTAATAATCATTACCATGGAAGAATTTGCATTTCTGCAACCATTGCTGCTCACTATCGCAGGACTTGTAATAGGAGCGTTACTAAAATCTTTACTCAAACACAGCCGTTTCCCCTACACGGTAGGATTGTTCGCCATCGGACTTCTGGTAGGAATACTGAACCGTGCGGGAATATTTCATTCAATGCCCCAGATTACGGAAGCCGTAGATAGTGTGGCCAATATAAATCCCGACCTTATACTGTATCTTTTCCTCCCCATACTTATATTCGATGCGGCATACGAGCTGAATATGCATATCTTCAAAAAAACACTGGCAAACGCCACTCTGCTTGCCGCACCGGGACTTGTCATCTGCATGATACTGACCGGAGTGCTGATGGTAGGCATAGGACTGACCATCCCCGGATATGAAAACTGGACATGGGCATTCGCCCTGATGTTCGGAGCACTGATCAGTGCCACCGACCCTGTGGCTGTAGTCGCCCTGCTTCATGAGCTGAAGACCAGTAAACGGTTCTCCACACTGGTAGATGCCGAGTCACTGCTTAACGACGGTACGGGTATCGTCTGCTTCATGCTCTTCTTCGGGGTATATGCCGCTACAGGCGGATCGGACAGCTCTCCCGTTATGGAATTCATAAAGGTAATAAGCATCAGTACCATACTGGGATACTTCCTTGCACGACTTGTGATATGGTTCATCACACGTATCAACTCCGAAGAGATGATACAGAACAGCGTAATCATTGTATCAGCATACGTCACTTTCATCATATCCCAATTCTATCTTGGTGTATCGGGAGTGATTGCCCTTGTGGCATTCGGCCTTACGGTGACATACGTGGGCAAGCCTCGCCTGAAACCGCAGGTAAACAAATTCATGGAACATTTCTGGGAACTCGCCACTTATATAGCAAACACGCTTATCTTCATCATAGTAGGTATAGTGATATCCGAGAAAGTAACCTTCTCATGGAGCGCGTTCGGAGTGCTCATACTGATATACGTATTCCTAAATCTCTTCCGTTATGCCATGATTTCGATGCTCTATCCGGTGATGAAACGTATGGGCTACGGACTGACTAAACGTGAATCTGTGATACTGACATGGGGAGGATTGCGCGGCGCGCTTGCCATGACACTTGCGCTTATGGTGTCATATACCGAAACCATTCCCGAAGACATCCGAAACCAGATACTGTTCTTCACAGCAGGCATAGTAACCCTTACACTGTGTATAAATGCCACAACAATGCGCTGGCTGCTCAACAAACTGGGACTGATAAGTGTCCCTTCGGCAAGAGTAAAACTGGAATACAACATCCACAAGCATATCAGGGAGAATTCCGAGAAATATCTGGAAAGGCTGAAAGCCAGAGACCATCTGACAGGAGCAAACTGGAGAAAGGTGGAACACTATATGGCATCTTCGCCTGTGGCACCAATAGTAGAGACAAAAGACAAGGATGTAATCTCCGAAATCCGCCTGAAAGTCCTCGATCGCGAGAAAGCCACCTGCAAAGCCATATACGAAGAAGGTATCATATCGGAAACAGCTTTCCGCCGGTTAATGAACTCGCTGGACGAGCTTTACGACCACGACGGCAAATATACCCTCGACTTCAGAAACTCAATCTTCAAGTTCTGCGAACGCAGCAGCACAATCAACGCATTGAGGAAGACACCGGTCATACACGACTGGATAAGCTTCTATTTCCGCGAACGCATCACTGTAGTCTATGATTTGGGACGAGGTTTCATCATCCTTCAGAAAGAAGACCTGAAGCTGATAGACGAGCTGAAAGCGTCAAATCTTCTGGATGACGAGCAGAAAGCTGTCCTGCCGACACTGAAATCGGAAATTGAGCATAACATAGAGCGAATGGATGCCGTAATAAGCGCCATAGCCGACGAGTTCCCGAAAGCCTACGGACACGCGCTTACCCTTAAATCCATCCGTATGCTCCTCAGCAACGAGAAGCGAACCGTCCGCCAGATGATAAACAACGGAATCATAAGCGAGAAAGATGCCGAGCCTCTGTTAGAGAACATAGAGGAACGTGCGGACGAAGTAAACTCGTTCAGTCACACCATTCCGGCGTCAATGCTCCGCTGGATGTTTTTCGTAAAGAAGAGAGAGGATTGGAAGAAATGACAAAACATATAATGCCAAACATCCGGGACATTGATTGATATTGATGTTCCGGATGTTTGGCATTATAATCTTTAGATGAAATTTAAAAACAGAGATGATTAAAACTTATTTTCCGTTCTTTCTTCAATCAGAAATAGATTTATACTATAAATTACGTAAATTTTCAATTATCCGGGAAATATCGCCGACGGCAGGCAGGTTGTTGTCAGTGAAGACGCTCCTCACAACCAGCCCGCTATCGGCAATATATACTCTTGGAATTCCAGACATGGCAAACAGCTCGTAAACCTGACGCCCGTCTTGTGCTGAAAACGGTATGCTATAATTGTTTTTTTCCCAGTAACCGGAAACAGATTCGTAATCCTGTTCCCTGCTCACAGCCAATATGACTATATCTCCGGCATCCGAATACATCTCATAAAGTATCTGTATCTCCGGCATTAACTGACGGCAATCAGGACAATCCGTGTTGAAGAACACTATTACGGAAATCTTTCCGGACAAGTCCGATGTGGAAATCTGCCGGCCGTCATTTACAGAGACTTCGAATTCCGGCAGGTAATCGCCCACAGAAATCCTGTCCTCTCCCAATACAAGTTTCTCGCGAATACAAGAACTGGCAAGAGACAATATCAAGAACAGACAAGCCGTAAACCTAAGATACCGGGAAAAATACATCATAACAAACGGTCTATAAATTATCAATGAAACAACATTTCAGGCGTAATCTTCTTGAATGATTCTTCGTCAGACTTTCTGATATTGATGCTTCCGTCATTCCAGTGTGTAGGATAACCTCCGTAAGAGTTACCAAGGAACACCACCTTGAACTCGTGAAGTCCGGCAGAAAGGGCAACCGATTTGTCAGTAGGACAGAAATGCTTAACCAGTCCACCATTGTCAATAAGTTTCTTGCCGTCAATCCAGACTTCTTCCAGATCCGACGAGAAGAAATAAACACCGTCGGCAGGTATATCAACATATCCTGTTGCGATAGCAGAATATTGCTTGAAGCCTCTCATTGTTTCCTCAGAGAACTTTCTGTAAGTAGTAAGTTCGCGTGTATCCTTAATGACTTTCTTGTCTGTAACTTTCATTCCAGATTTCTCCAGTTCTGCCATATTCAGATATGTACCGTCGATAACTTCCATGTTAAGTCCCGGAGCCTTCTTTTCTACTTTGGCTGCAGGTGAAAGTTCCTGTTTCTCCACTGTTACTGTGCGAACCCGGCTCATCTTGCCCGAAGGAAGAACAGAAGCAATCTTTACAGTTGCATTTTCAGTAAAGTTGAAAGGAGCTTCATAAACAGCCGAATTTACTGTAGGTTCGGTTCCATCAAGAGTATAAACCATTTTTACAGGTCTTGTAGTCTTGAATGTCAGTGAAGCATTGTCAGTGAAAGCAACAAAGTCACTTGATCCGTTAGGCTGTTCCGGCATTGGGATATAATAGTTTATGCCATGTCCGTCCAGGCGTACGCAAGCATTGTCGATACGTCTGATAAAATCATTATAATCTTTCAGTTCTGTAGCTGTCCAACCTGTTTCTGCAATAGCTATCGCACGAGGGAAAGTACGGTATTCCCTTATATCATTTGTATAAAGATATTCACTCCATACATTACCCTGCAGACCTTTGATGAAGTTTTCCTTACCCATGGCAACAAGTGTATCAGGCACAGGATTATAGCTATATGTCTTTTCCAGTGGAGAGAAACCGCCGATTGCAACAGGACCTATTTTACAGTCTCCCTGATAATAGTCAAGATACAGGCCATTTGAGCCAGGAGTCATAATTACATCATGATTTGTCAAAGCTGCAGCAATACCACCTTCTTCGCCACGCCATGACATGACAGTTGCAGTTGGTGACAGACCTCCTTCAAGAATTTCGTCCCATCCGATAATCTTCTTTCCATATTTGGTCGCTACTTTTTCCATACGCTGTACAAAATAGCTCTGCAGACGTTCTTCTGCTGTATGGTTCTTGTCGGCAAACAGTTTTTCTTCACGTATTCTCTTCTGACACAACGGACATGTTTTCCAACTCGTCTTAGGACATTCATCACCACCGATATGAAGATATTCGCCAGGGAACAGAGGAGCGACTTCAGCGATAACATCCTCCAGGAACTGGAAAGGCAGTTCCTTTCCGGCACACATCACCACATGTTCTACTCCCCAAACTGTACGTGGAGTGATAGGCTGGCCTTTGCACGACAGTTCAGGATAAGCGGCAATAGCAGCCAATTCATGTCCCGGCAATTCTATTTCAGGAACGACAGTAATAAATCTGTCCGAAGCATATTTCACTATTTCCTTTACTTCTTCCTGAGTATAGTAGCCTCCGTATTCAGTTCCGTCAGCCTCGATTCTTTTCGAAGCCACTTCAGCCAGTTTAGGATATTTCTTTATCTCGATTCTCCAACCCTGGTCTTCTGTGAGATGCCAATGCATACGGTTCATTTTGAAGAGCGCCATTACGTCCAACTGTTTCTTTATCTCATCAACAGTCATGAAATGACGGCATGGATCAATCATCAGACCTCTGTATTCGAATTTAGGTTCGTCAGTGATATTCACTGCCTGTGCCACCCAAGGAACGTTCTTCACTACTGCAGGACTTTCAATTTCTGCCGGAAGCAGCTGCATGAACGACTGCATACCGTAGAAAAGCCCGTGGGCTGTCTTAGCCTTTACTACTACCGATTCCGGAGTAACATTAAGTGTATAACCCTCATTGTCCATAGTGGCAGAAGGATCCAACTCCAGACGGATACATCCGTTTTCCTTAACCTGAATGTCAAAACCTGTAGCACGGTTTATTTTTGAGATGAAATATTCGGCTACAGTCTTTTCCTCCTGACCTGCGGCATGAACGGACATACCGTCTTTCAGTTTGAAACTGCCATTTCCGACTTCCAGAGAAAGAGGCTTTGGTATAATATTAATACCTTCATTATAAGATTTGATTTCTGTGGCAGAATTTCCGCACGACGCCATAACACCCGCAGTAAATACAGCACAAATTACTTTCAGATAATTTTTTCTCATAAAGTATCCACTTTTTTAAGGTTTAAACAATTATTAAAATTCTCTGCTGCAAAGTTATACTATTATTTTATTCTTTCAGCATACCTCCATCTTAACACTTCTTAAAAATCACAATCATACACATTTTTCCCACTCCAGAAGCTTCTTTTTCTTTTCAATTCCCCAATAATAACCACCAATTCCACCATCAGTACGCAACACTCTATGACAAGGAACAAGTATAGCCACAGGATTTCTTCCTATGGCAGTTCCTACCGCACGCAACGCTCCTGGGTTATTTATAGCTTTTGCTATCTCACTGTAAGTAGAGGTTTTTCCAAACGGGATTTCAAGTAAGACTCTCCATACATCTATCTGAAAGTCCGTGCCATAAAGATGTAAAACTGTTTCCTCGGAAGATTGTCTTTCATTTTTACAGAAAAAGCGTAAAGCCAAGTCATGATATTCCGTATGACACATCCTTTGAAAAGATTTTGCAAATCTCTTGCAAAGCAGTTGCAAAGCTTCATCACGGTTGTCGGCCAGTTCAATACAGCAAATTCCACGTGAAGTAGATGCCACGAGAATTTCTCCTACCGGTGTGCTGTAAAATCCGTAATCAATTTTCAGATTCCGGTATTCACTTTCAGCCATTCTTTCTATTCTGAACTTCATTTCTTAACCTTGATTTATATTACATCACAAAATAAATGAAATCCGCCGCATAAAACAAACAGACTTTCAAATCTTTATTATCTTCGCAGGCAAAACAAAAACAGGAATCATGGAACCACAGGAATGGTATAACAACAATCTATCTGAAACTAAACAGAACCTGAACAAGGTAAACAGAACAATATTATATATAAGTATTATAAGAATACTGCTCTTCGTGGGCTGTATATCGACAGTCATCGCCTTATGGAGCTATAGCATGCAGACTATCATTTTCGGAGCCTGCTGCACACTCATCCCTTTCCTCATAATGATAAAGGTACACAGCCGTTTCTTCTTGCGCAGACAATGGCTGGAAGTTAAGGCTGATATCCTTGGCAAGGAACTAAAGGGGCTGAACAACGACTTTTCGGAGTTCGACGAAGGCAAGGAATTTGCAGATGCAGAACATCTTTATTCATTCGACCTCGATATTTTCGGTCGCAAATCACTATTCCAGGCTATCAACCGTACATGTACACACATAGGAAAAACTACTTTGGCAGATTGGATGAAAAACCATTTGCGCAAAAAGGAAGATATAGAGGAAAGACAGGAGTGTATTAAGGATTTGGCAGAAAGAAACGACTTCAGACTGAAATTTGCCATCACGGGACTTATAAACAGAAGTGAAAACAGCGATGACAGTGATATCCGCAAATGGGCTGAAACAGAAAGTTCTCTCACCCGATCCATCTGGGCGAAAGCCTTGATATGGCTGATTCCTTCTGTAAATATAATACTGCTCGCATGCGGACTGGCAGACATAATTTCCATGTCATGGTTCGGACTTGCTTTCTCGGTTTTCGTAATATTGAGCTTCAGTGTTATAAAGCGTGCCACAGCACTTCAGGAAGAGTATGGCAAAAAACTTAAGACTCTAAGCACATACGCCCGCCTGATAACATTGGCACAAAACGAGGAATGGAATGCCAAAGGAATAATGGATATCACAAAGAGACTTGAGATAGACGGCAAATCGCCTGCCGAAGCTCTTAACGCACTGACAAAAGAACTGGACAGGCTCGACTTGCGCAATAATCAGATTCTGTATGTAATACTTGAAGGAAGTATGTTCTTCCAGTTGCGTCAGATGATACGTATCGAAGCTTGGAAAGACCGGTACGGGAAATACCTCTCAGGATGGCTTGAGGCAGTTGGCGAACTGGACGCTATCTGTTCGCTCGGAACATTTGCCTACAATCATCCCGGCTACCGATATGCCGAAATCACAGATACTCCATTCTGCTACGAAGCAGAAGAGTTGGGACATCCGCTTATGCCTGAAGAACAATGTGTAAAGAATGATGCACTCATTCCGTCAAGACCGTATTTCCTTATTATCACAGGTGCCAACATGGCGGGAAAAAGTACATACCTGAGAACTATAGGCGTGAACTATCTGCTGGCATGTATCGGTGCACCATCGTGCTGCAAAAGGATGAAAATCTATCCGGCACAGCTGATAACAAGTCTGCGTACATCGGACTCACTGAGCGATAACGAATCGTATTTCTTTGCTGAACTCAAACGTCTGAAAAGAATAATAGACATGCTCAACAGGGGCGACGAGTTGTTCATCATCCTCGATGAAATTCTCAAAGGAACAAACTCTACAGACAAGCAGAAAGGTTCGTTCAGCCTTATACGCCAGTTTATGACTCTAAAGGCAAACGGTATTATTGCCACTCATGACTTGCTGTTGGGAGAATTAGTCAACTATTTCCCAAATCAGATCAGGAACTACTGTTTCGAAGCGGATATAAAAAACAATGAGCTATACTTCAGTTACAAGATACGTGAAGGTATAGCCCAAAATATGAATGCATGCTTCCTGATGAAGAAGATGGGGATTGTGATAGAGGATAATTAACTATTCCACAAAGAATTTGCAAAGTTGACAGATGTTTTTTATTTTTGTCTTTATATATAAATAACATGCATATGTGGAAAGAGAAGTTAGGAGCCTATCTTATAGATGTCTCAAAATATGTGTTGACAGGTATAGTAATAGCATCTTTATTTAAAGATTTGGGCGAAAGCAAACTATTAATATATGTCTTAGGTTTATTAGTAGCTTGCTCCACACTCTTAGCCGGTTTAGTATTAAGTAATAAGAAGGAGGAAAAATAATGGAAGCAGTATTTGTTTTATCAGCAATAGGACTACCATGCGTAATATTCCTGATATGGTGTCTTACACCTCCAGGAAAGAAATGGTTAAAATCAAACCATATGATTTAAATAATGTATTGCGCAATCGTTCAGATTGCGCAAGTTCCCTTACCACCATAATCACAACTTACGTCGCCCTGATATTCCGGATGACGCTGAAGCCAGATTACTGCATAAGAGCATGTGGCAACAGGTTTCAGACATTTGCAGCGCGCATAATCGTATGCCGCCTTTACAAGGGCTGATGCTATTCCGCGTCCGCCTATTTCTTCAGGCACTATGGTATGGCGGATATCCAGACCGCCGTCTTCTGTAAGCTGATAAGCTACATGAGCGGTATAACCGTCCACTTCTACCTTGAACTGTTTCTTTGCTTCGTCATGTACAATTTCCATAAGATATAAATTTTAGTGTTAAAACAATCTTCCCGGATTCTTCTCTGCCCTCCACTGCTCTATAGGCATGCTGTAGAGCCATGAGGTCTTTTCTTCCTTACGCTCGACGAAATACACATACGAGATGTCGTTCTCTACGATATGTATATTATCATTTGGAGTAACCACAAGGAGCTGTAGATGGAGCTGTTTGCATAGGTCTATCAGATAGCGTGCCTTATCCTCGTCCTGTGCCTTGAAGGCTTCGTCTATGGCTATAAAACGGAAAGAATTGTCCTGCATTCCGCTCTTTGTCAGACCGAACTGATATGCTATGGCAGAACCGAGAATAGTATATGTAAGCTGAGCTTTCTCTCCTCCTGACAAGTGCCCCATGTTTTCGTATGTATTCTCCTTGTTTCCAGTATTGCGGTTGAATTCCTCAGCCTTATAAGTGAACCATGAACGCACATCCATCACCCTGTTTCTCCAGTCCTCATTTTCCAGACGTTCCATGAATGGCTGGATATGGTCGCGGAAATGAATCTTACGCCCGTCTATCGTAGAATTGATTTTCTGCACATTAGGCATAGCCTCATCCATCAGACGGCGGAACTCTCTGACCTCTTCATTTATCCTGGTCTGCATAACCAGCTGAATGTAAGTAGCAGGTTGTTTGCGGTAATCAATGCCATGGAGTGATTCGTTCAGCATACGGATATTGTCGTCTATCGCACTCTTCCAGTTGATGAAGAACATACGGAAGTCACCCACCTTGTCTGTAAGTGTTTTCTGCAGATAGTTGTCAAACTGCTTTTCGTATTTCGGTAGGTTTTCCTTCTGCAGACGGCGCAACATTTCCTGATACTCGTCTATAAGGTCGATATGGTCTGCATCAGGCAGGGCATTAACGTCCGAACGCCAGTCCTTGAACTTCTCGGTGATATATTCCGAAGGATATTTGAAATCACGGATATGGTTCTTCGCCTTGTCTTCCGCCTCACGCTTCTTATTAAACAGTTTATTACGTTCGCGGTCATTACGGCTGATGAATGACTTGTATTCCTTATCAAGATCTTCGTATGTACAGTTCTTCAGTTCTTCGTAAGCCTGCTCAAAGTCGGAAATAAGGATAGAACGCATTGATGAAATAGCCTTCTGACATTCTTCCATCTCATGTTTCGTTTCCTTTATCTTGGATTTGATATCCGAAATCTGGCTCACCTTGTCGCGTATCTCTTCCAGCGAAATCTTACGTATGGCCTGACGTACCTGTTCCAACTGTTTCTGCAGAGCCTGGATGGTATTATTGTTCTTTTCCAATTCAGCCTTGTCGGAAAGTTTCTCCTGCAGACGTGTGGCGTATTCTTTCCAGTTTACGGCATCGAAGTCCTTAAACATATCCACCAGTTTCTTGCTCATGTCGTAGTCATACTGGAGTTTCTGTTTCTCGGAATTTATATCATTCAGCTTGGCCATCAGCTCGATGTCTTTCTCCTGAAGTTCCTTTATCTCATGTTGAAGCAGGGCTATCTTGTCCTGATTATCCCATCCGAGGATATAATTTGCCTTGCTCACTACCTGAGGACGGTCGTCCTTCTCATGTCTGTCGTGCGAGAACTTAATAAGTCCCTCACGTGTAACAGCCTTTTCCTGATAGCGTTCGAACTCTTCAAGATTTTCTACGCACGCATAATTGTATTTCTGGAATATGGTATCGCGTATCCACTCCTCATATTCAGAGTCGGGACGTATTTCAATCTTGTCTAGCAGTCTGGCATCATCGGATGTGAATGTATCCATTCCTGCAAGCGAGTTGTAAGTACGATAGCGGTAATAAGTAATCCTACCCTTCAAGTCGTTAGAGTTAAGAAACTTATTTACCTCATGATAATACTGGTCAGGCACAAGCAGATGCAGTGCAAAGTTGTGAAGGATTTTCTCTATGGCACCCTCCCACTCCATTTCCGCAGGATTTACCCTTATCAGCTCACCGATGAAAGGTATCTCATCCTTTGTGGCTCCGGTATGTTCAAGAATCATTTCGCGTATCTCCGACTCACGTCCTGAAATATTGTTCTTGTTTTTCTTCAGAGAGTCAATAGTCTTGATATACTCATCTATTCTCTGACCAATATCTTTTCTTTCGTTTTCGAAAGTTATAGTCTCTCTGATTTTCTGCTCTATACCGGCATTCATGCCCTCCAGACGTCCGGCTACTGAGTCACGCTGACTTATGAAAGTATCCTTGTCGGGGTCAGTAGTGAGCGACAACACAGATGCCACCGAGTTATATTCATCCATACGAGACACGCGCTCGTCACGGAGTTCCTCCAGGCGCTTGATCTCCTGCTCCATTTCCTTTATCTTCCTGCCAACCTCATCATTCTCTATGGCAAGGGCTATGGAACGTTCGTCCTGACGCATTCTGTCCTCGTCGTCACGGAGTTTCTTTTCCTCTTTTTCAAGACGTTCCTGCTCCTGTTCCAAAGAATCCACACGTTCTTTACCCAGTTCGATAGTCTTGCGTGCAAACCAGTAATCAATGCTTTCCCTGTCCATGGAAAGCTGTTTGATTTTCTGGGCATATTCTTTTATCTCGTCTGCATATTCTGATATAGGTGTAAGCAACTCTATCTGCTTTCCTGCCTTTTCGATATTGGTCTTTGCCTCCATCAGAGTCTTGAAACTGTCTTTGAGCATTATGTACTGCGACTCTGCGTTCTGCTCTTCAAGCATATTGGTACGGATAAAGTCATCCAGGTCATCGAGCACCTTCACACCCACAATCTGATTGAACAGTGAAAGAGCCTTGACGGAACGCATACCGAAAAGCTGTGTGATGCGGTCGGCATAGCCTACAGGACCTTCAAAGAATTCCACCATAGTTCGGTTTCCTTTATGAGAGCTTTCCAGACGCCGGCGCCACATACCCTTTCCGTCGAACGGTTGGAAGTCAGTCTTTATATCCAGTTCGCAATGAGCCAGACCGAAGGTACGTCTTAACTCTCCGCCCGAAAACCAACGTACCTGAAACACAGTAACCACACGAGTATCGGTATTGGTAAAAGTGGCAAGAAGCACAGAGTATGCAGAATGATCGCGCAATGACTGTGTGCTGGCACCGCTTTCGCCATCGCGCTGTATGTTTCCGTAATTACCCAGAACGTATGTCTCCTCTGTTCGGTTACCTTTCTTCTCCACTCCCGACGACTGGTTATAGAACCTGTCCTTCTTGGCAGGTACCATCAGAGTGAGTAGAGCATCTATTATGGTACTCTTTCCCGAAGCGTTTGCTCCCGTAAGCAGGGCATTGTTTCCCTGGGGCTCCATACGGAAAATCCTTTCGTGGAATGTACCCCAGTTATATATCTCCATGTATTTCAGACGAAATCCCGACGTATCGGAACCGGTACTAAACAGACTCAACATATTCTTGCAGTTTATCCTTAAATTCTTGTAGTTTGTCCAATGTTACTTTCTCTTTAATTATTCTGTGAATCTGGTATGTATTCACATTGTCTCGCTTTATCAGTTTCAGATATCCCAGCGACACTATACGGTTGATATATGTGTCTATCTCGCTGAGTAACTTCACTCTGTTGAAACGCTCAGGAAGGAATATCTCTATTCGCTCCTTCAACTCGTCGGCACTGACAAAACGCTCTGTAGCATACAGCTCGTCCATATTGCTGTCGAACTCCTCAAGCATCTGTCTTAAGATTATCAGAATCACCGATATTTCGAAACCAAGCTGCTGGCGAGGAATAAGTCCTGTGGTCCTGTCCTCATCATCCACTATCTGTTTGATATATGCAAAACCTTCATCGCGCTTCACTATCAGCTCTATACCTATATTCATGAGATACTTGTTTATCTCCGACTGATAATTAAGGATATCCTCCCACGCGTTAGTATCTGTAGCCTCAACGGGACCTTTAAGCAGACGCACCACAGTACGTCCGTAAGGTGCTATTATAGAATCTATATTCATTTTAAGATAATAATTTCCGGTATTACTATTGATTTCTTCAGTTCACTGTTAAACGGTATGGTCTGTGTGCGTTCTGCATTGATGGTATGCCTGAATCCGCGTATCACACTGATATATCCGAACAGTTCTGCCAGTCCTTTCTCCAGACCTCCGCTCTCCTCTACCACGTCGGACAGAGAGACCTGCTTGCGTCGCTTCAACGAATCGTGTATTCTCTGTTTCAATATAGCGCGGTCAACACCATGACTTACAAACAGCTTATCGGCATGTTCTGCCTCGGAAATATCCGCACTTGCTATTTCTATCACATTGCTGTAGTCCACATCGTCAGTCTTTTCAAGTGTGAGCTTTCTCTCTATCGGCATGGATATTTCCGGCATAGTCTCCAGTTCGAGCGAAACATCAGGCTTGATGTTCCGGCTTGCCAACTGAAGTAGTACCGACTGAATATCCTGAATGACACGCTTCGATGCTGCAGACTGAGAGTTATTATTCTCGCAGATTATACGGCTCAGCTTCTCAGCCATCTTGTCGTTGGCCTGATATACTTTCTTTCCGCTGTTATAGAGATACTGCTTCATGTTCTTCAGGAACATATCTTCCTGACGGATCTGCGACGGATCGATGGAATGATACAAATCGTCAACCATATTATCCCATGCGTCCTGCATGGATGGTGTCATAAGGAAATCCCAAAAAGCATAGAAACTTTTTCCCTGCGAACTCTGCTGAAGCTTGTCAAGTGCATCGAACGTATATCCAAGAATATCACCTTTCGAAACGTCTCCCTCGGCGTGTTTCTGATATATGGATTTTGTAATGGACTTGAAATTATCTTCCACTTCCTTGAAATCGGAAAGAAGTTCCTTTGCCGTACGGGTAATGTCTCGGAAACGTGGAAGTACCTGATAGTCTTCATAGACCATTGCCGACTCGCCTGCTCTAAGGCTCTGGATCTGATGTTCTATCTCCAACTTTTTCTGCTCAAGCATTCGGATACGTTCTTCAGGGTCCTCGTTGGTAAACTCAACAAGTTCCTTTATCTGTCCGTAAAGGTTCATAAACTTCGACTCTGTTCCCACGAACTCATCCTTCTTCAGACTGAGAAGCCAGTCTATCACCTTGCTGGAATATGACGAAAGCTCGTAGAACACCTCGCCGCTTTCTTCCTGATAATTGCGGAGAAAACCTTTGTCCGTCCATTTCTGTATATACTTGTACGCCTTCTCGTCGTATGAGTCGAACACATTTATATCGTTCTCCTCATCCTTCTCCAGATTAATGGAAGAAAGATAATCTGAAAGTCGCATTTTCAGTGAATCATATGCCACAGGCTCTCTGTGCTTATAAAATGTTTCATACAGAAACAATACAATAATCTCCCTGTTTCGCAAACGCAAAAGTTCCGCGCATGGGGAATCGTTCAATATATCGGACAATAGCTGGGTTTCGGACATATTTTTTTATTCGAAATAAGTTATCATACAAAGTTAGCTATAAAATCCGACACTGCAATGAGAGAGGTATAAATAAAGGCATTCGCAAGCCTAAAATAAGATGTACTAACATTTAAAAAAAACGTGGGCAAACCTTGATTAAAATTTGCCCACATTTTAATATGAATTTGCCCACGTTTTTTTAAAAGGTTTCCTAAATGATTTATAACTCAATCAAAGTTATTTCACAACTTCACCTTTTTCATTGAACAACACTACTGATTCTTCACCTTCGGCATTAACCAGTGTTATCTGATAAACAGAAGTTCCGTCTTCAGCTGTTTCAACTGCAGCGGCTTTAATAGTAAAGTCCTTGTAACTATTTGCCAAAACATCCTGAACTGCTTTAGGCAAGTCTTTAACTTCAACAGGTGTAAAATCGTTTACATTTGTTACTGTTGTAACTTCAGTTGATGAAAGATTTGAAGCGAATGCAACTGTTGTTCCTAATCCCATTACCAATGCTAATGCAAAAAATACTCTTTTCATAATTCAATAGTTTTAAACGTTAAACAATTAATTTTGCCTTCGTAGAATTAAATGCAAAGTGCATGCCAAAGGCTCACACAATCATATTAAAAAGCTAATATTCAATCACTTAAAGCCAAACAGGAAATTTAAAGCATTGGAAATGGATAAATATATCTGGATAATTTTACACACAATATTGTGGAATGGGATTGTTTATGGGTAAAAATTACTCACAAGAACGGATATAAAAAAAGCCGCTTCAAAAGCGGCTTTTTTTATATTAAAATTTTAATCAGAATTCAGAAGTAAAGTGGAACTTGATGTGTTTGAAATCCATCTGTGCCATCTGCAGTACATATCCACTGTCTGCCAGGAACACGTCTCTTCCCTCGCGGTCCTTAGCCATATACTGGTATTTACGTTTCTTGAATGCTTCAAGTTCTTCAGGATCGTCACTTTCTATCCAGCATGCCTTGTAAAGACTTACAGGCTCCCAACGACACTTAGCATTATATTCATTTTCCAGACGGTACTGGATTACTTCAAACTGCAACTGACCTACAGTACCGATAATCTTGCGGCCATTGAACTGGTTGACAAAAAGCTGTGCCACACCTTCGTCCATAAGCTGGTCGATACCCTTGTTGAGCTGTTTTGTCTTCATCGGGTCGGCATTCTCGATATACTTGAACATCTCAGGCGAGAAGCTTGGAAGACCTTTGAAGTGAAGGTTTTCACCTTCAGTCAGTGTGTCACCAATCTTGAATGTTCCGTTGTCCGGCAAACCGATGATATCTCCTGCCCAAGCCTCATCCACTGTAGTCTTACGCTGTGCCATGAACTGTGTAGGCGAAGAGAAACGCATTGTCTTGTTGTGACGTACATGCAGATAAGGGGTGTTACGGGTGAACTTGCCTGAACATACCTTACAGAATGCCACACAAGAACGGTGGTTAGGGTCGATATTGGCCGTTATCTTGAAAATAAATCCTGTAAACTTAGGCTCATCCGGATTTACAGTACGTTCTACAGCTGTAACAGGACGAGGACTAGGAGCAATCTCTACGAAGCAGTCGAGCAATTCCTGAACACCGAAGTTGTTGAGTGCAGAACCGAAGAACACAGGAGCTACATCACCTTTAAGATATTCTTCTACATTGAATTCAGGATATACTCCATCAATCAGTTCAAGCTCGCCACGGAGTTTGTCTGCAAGATCATGACCTATATGATTGTCCAGTTCCTCTGTATTGATATCTACCTCTACCTTTTCTGTGACAACCTGCTTAGAAGGCTGGAAAAGATTCAGTTTCTGTTCATATATATTATATACACCGCGGAAACGTGGTCCACTCTCGATAGGCCATGTAAGAGGACGTACCTGAATAACAAGTTCTTCTTCAAGCTCGTCAAGCAAATCGAACGGGTCCTTGGCTTCGCGGTCCATCTTATTGACAAAGATGATAACCGGAGTGTTACGCATACGGCACACTTCCATCAGTTTTCTTGTCTGTGTTTCCACACCTTTCGCACCATCGACAACGATGATTACACTATCCACAGCAGTAAGTGTACGGTAAGTGTCTTCGGCAAAGTCCTGGTGACCTGGAGTATCAAGGATATTGACCTTATAGTCGTTATAGTCGAACTCCATCACGGATGTGGTAACGGAAATACCACGCTGCTTTTCGATGTCCATCCAGTCGGATGTCGCTGTTTTCTTGATTTTGTTTGATTTTACCGCACCGGCCACCTGAATCTGACCTCCGAAAAGCAACAGTTTTTCTGTCAACGATGTCTTTCCGGCATCAGGATGGGCGATAATGGCAAACGTACGTCTTCTTTCTATTTCCTGATTCATATATTTTATTTTATTTTTTTATTTCATCAATATCTCCATACACTCCTTAAGGCTGTCCATCCAGTATGGTATCTCTATTCCGTAGGTCTCCTTTATCTTAGTCTTATCAAGCACTGAATAATGAGGACGAGTAGCCTTTGTAGGATAATCCTCTGTATGCAGAGGTCTCACATTGCATCCCTGAATGCCTGCAATGGCATGGATAGCTTTGGTAAAATCGTACCATGAGCATACGCCTTCGTTGCTGAAATGATATACTCCCGGAACGATTCCCTTGTTTATGGCAGCGAATATTGCCACCGCAAGGTCGCGTGCGTATGTAGGAGTTCCTATCTGATCGAATATCACGCCCAAGGTATCTCTTTCTCTTCCCAGACGCATCATTGTCTTTACGAAATTATTGCCGAAAGAGGAATACAGCCATGCCGTTCTTATCACCATTGTTTCAGGACAATACTTGAATGCTTCCAGCTCTCCTCCTAATTTTGTCACACCATATACCGAATTAGGACATGTTTCAGCATCTTCACGGTATGGGATATGTGCGGTCCCATCGAATACATAATCTGTCGATACCTGAATCAAGTATCCGTTTCTTGCTTTAGCAGCCTTCGCCAGGAAGCCAGGAGCCTGCTGGTTAAGCATCTTGCAAAGTTCAACATTATCTTCTGCCTTATCGACTGCTGTATATGCCGCACAATTTACAATGATATCTATATCGTTGGACATTACAAAATCCATGACAGCCTTTTCATTGCAGATATCAAGTTCTGCCACATCAGTAAATAAGTATCTGTACTGCGGATATGACTCCGACAAAATACGCATTTCATTACCAAGCTGACCGTTGGCTCCTGTCACGAGTATATTTTTCATAACTCCAATTCTCCTTTCTTATCTTTTATATAATAGTCGGCAAGAATGGCCAGAAGGTCGCTTATCACCTTAATGGCCTTCTGTGTTTCCTCGCTTATCTCCTTTTTCTGAAGTTTCAGCATAAGTACGCCGTACATGGCATCAAAACATGTTTCCAGCTCCGGAACATCCTTATCCGCACCTTTTGCCCTGAGTTCAACTATAAAAGGAAGAGCCTTATAATACGCGGCACTATAATACGGATATTTTGGAGAACGGAGCAGCTGCAGATGAAGATCTGTAAGCCAGACTATTATATTCTTGTTTATCTGTACATGTCCTTTCTCCATAACACCCTCGTCGTGCATCATGTTTGCAAGGTCCTTATACCATTGGAACAGTGTTGCTTTCTGTTCATCCGTAACAGGATACGGGTCAACTATATCCTTTTTTATCCTGTCCAAGTCAAAATGATACGCACGAAGCAAATCTTCTATCTGCCACATATAAAGCAGATACTCAGCAATATTCTGCTGTTTTAACTGTTGAGAAATATACATATCAATATATTGAATTTCCTAATAACGCAAGTAATAAACCAATGATTGATGCCACTATGACTATAATGCCTATGACACGGTTAAGCACCCAAATGCCACGGACATTGAAATGATTGCGAACTTTATTGACAAAATATGTGATACTGAACCACCATGTCAGGGCACCTAAAATAATGGCAAGATATCCAACCAACTGAAAACCTACAGGACTTCCCGGCATGACAAAAGAAAATCGGGCGAAAAGACCTACAAAAAGAAAGATAATCAGAGGATTGGACAGAGTGACAAAAAATGCCGTAATGAAATTATGAAGGTATGAACCGCGTTTGCCGGACACCGGACGCAACGCTTTAACCGGATTACTACGGAATGTATATATACCGAAAGCCAGAAGCATTATACTACCTACTATCTGAAGAAAAGTCTGGTGTTTGATGATAAGCTCATCCATAAAGCTCATACCGTAACCGGTAATGAGTGAATATATTATATCGCTCAAAGCAGCTCCAAGACCGGTTACAAAACCGAACCAACGTCCCTTATTCAGTGTCCGCTGAATACAAAGCACGCCAACGGGTCCAAGCGGCGCAGAAACCACTATTCCGATGATAAAACCCTTAACTAATAAATCCAGTATAGTAACTTGCTCTAACCAATTCATAATGCAAAGATGATACTTTTTTGCGAAAGTACCTATAATTCATATAGATTTTCTTTCGTAAAAACGGGGTTTTATGTACCTTTGCAACATATTATATAATTACTTAATAAGTTTTTATTTGTTTTTAAAAGAAGGATATAACATATAAACATGTTATTCAAAACAATAGAACTTAAACACTCAAAAACAATATAATGTTATGATTCTATTTTTCAGAACACCAGGCAAAAGCGTGATTGCAACCGCATGCAGTCAGGAATTGAATGCTGAAGACATCAAGAAATTATGCTGGCTATACAGTGACGCCACTGTTGAATCAGAAGAAAATCTGAAAGGATGTTTCGTCGGTCCTCGTAGGGAGATGATTACTCCATGGAGTACCAATGCTGTAGAAATCACACAGAATATGGGTTTAAGCGGCATAAGACGTATTGAAGAGTATTTCCCTGTTAAAGATGAAAATGCTGAATACGACCCTATGCTGCAGCGTATGTATAAAGGTTTGAACCAGCAAATCTTTGATGTAAATATCAAGCCACAACCTATTATATATATTGAGAACCTGGAAGAATATAACGAGCAGGAAGGTCTGGCTCTTTCACGCGAAGAGATGGATTACCTCTTGAAAGTTGAAAAAGACCTGGGACGCAAGCTTACCGACTCAGAGGTGTTCGGTTTCGCACAGATTAACTCTGAACACTGCCGTCACAAAATATTCGGTGGAACTTTCATTATTGACGGACAGGAAATGGAATCATCATTGTTCCAGATGATAAAGAAAACTACAAACGAAAATCCTAACAAAATCATTTCAGCATACAAGGATAATGTAGCGTTTGCTGAAGGTCCTGTTGTAGAACAGTTCGCTCCGAAAGATCACTCTACTTCTGACTATTTCGTAATCAAAGATATAAAGACTGTTATCTCGCTTAAGGCTGAAACTCATAACTTCCCTACTACGGTAGAACCGTTCAACGGCGCATCAACCGGAACAGGTGGTGAAATCCGTGACCGTATGGGTGGTGGTAAAGGTTCATGGCCTATAGCGGGTACAGCCGTTTACATGACTTCCTATCCTCGTTCGGAAGAAGGACGTGAATGGGAAAACATTCTTCCTGTTCGTAAATGGTTGTATCAGACTCCTGAACAGATTCTTATCAAGGCTTCAAACGGTGCTTCCGACTTCGGTAACAAGTTCGGTCAGCCGCTTATCTGTGGTTCTGTTCTTACATTCGAACATCAGGAAAACAATGAGAAGTATGCCTACGACAAGGTTATAATGCTTGCCGGTGGTGTAGGTTACGGTACTCAGCGCGACTGTCTGAAAGGTAGTCCTGAAGCTGGTAACGAAGTAGTGGTTCTTGGTGGTGATAATTATCGTATCGGTCTTGGTGGTGGTTCTGTATCTTCTGTTGAAACAGGACGTTACTCTTCCGGTATCGAGCTTAACGCCGTACAGCGTGCAAACGCAGAAATGCAGAAACGCGCATACAATGTGGTTCGTTCACTTTGCGAAGAAGATGAAAACCCTATCGTTTCTATCCACGACCACGGTTCGGCAGGTCACGTAAACTGTCTTTCCGAACTTGTTGAAGAATGCGGTGGCCTTATCCACATGGACAAGCTTCCTATCGGTGACGAAACTCTTTCTGCCAAGGAAATCATCGCAAACGAATCGCAGGAACGTATGGGATTACTTATCGACGAAAAGGCAATAGAACATGTTAAAAAGATTGCAGAACGCGAACGCGCTCCTATGTATGTTGTAGGTGAAACTACAGGCGACCATCGTTTCGCATTCGAACAGGCTGACGGCGTCCGTCCATTCGACTTGGCTGTTGACCAGATGTTCGGTTCTTCACCTAAGACATATATGGTGGATAAGACAGTAGAACGTAAATATGAAAATGTAACATACGATGCGGCTAAACTGAACGAATACGTAAGAACTGTTCTTCAACTTGAAGCTGTAGCTTGTAAGGACTGGTTGACAAACAAGGTTGACCGTTCGGTAACAGGTAAGATTGCACGCCAGCAGTGTCAGGGTGAACTTCAGTTGCCTTTGAGCGACTGTGGTGTTGTCGCTCTCGACTATCGTGGAAATGCCGGTATCGCAACAGCTATCGGTCATGCTCCTCAGGCTGCTCTTGCCGATCCTGCCGCAGGTTCTGTTCTTGCAGTTTCTGAAGCTCTGACAAACCTTGTATGGGCTCCATTGGCAGACGGTATGGACAGCATTTCTCTTTCCGCTAACTGGATGTGGCCTTGCCGCTCACAGGAAGGTGAAGACGCAAGACTTTATACAGCAGTTAAGGCTTTGTCTGATTTCTGCTGCTCGCTTCAGATAAACGTTCCTACAGGTAAGGACTCTTTGTCAATGACTCAGAAATACCCTGACGGAGAAAAGATTATCAGCCCGGGAACAGTAATCGTTTCTGCCGGTGGCGAAGTAAGCGACGTGAAGAAAGTCGTTTCTCCGGTTATGGTCAACAAGGAAAAATCTACATTCTATCATATAGACTTCAGTTTCGATGAGTTGCGTCTTGGAGGTTCTGCTTTTGCTCAAAGCCTCAACAAGATTGGCAGCGACGTTCCTACTGTACAAAACCCTGAATACTTCCGCGACGCGTTCCTCGCTGTTCAGGAGCTTATCAATAAGGGTCTGATTCTTGCAGGTCACGATATTTCTGCAGGTGGTCTTATCACTACATTACTTGAAATGTGTTTCGCAAACACTGAAGGCGGTATGGAAATTGATCTTGACAAGATTAAGTCTGACGACATTGTTAAGATATTGTTTGCAGAAAACCCTGGTATCGTTATACAGGTTGCAGATAAGGACAAAGCTGAAGTCAAGAAGATTCTTGAAGATGCAGGCGTTGGCTTCGTGAAACTTGGTAAACCTTCAGAAGAACGTCATATCCTCGTTTCTAAGGATGGTGCTACTTACCAGTTCGGTATTGACTATCTGCGTGATGTATGGTATTCTACTTCATACCTGATGGACCGTCATCAGAGCATGAATGGATGTGCCAAGAAGCGTTTTGAGAACTACAAGCAGCAGCCTGTTGAATTTGCGTTCAATCCTTCATTCACAGGTAAGCTTTCTCAGTTCGGACTTAACCCTGACCGTCGTACTCCAAGCGGTATTAAGGCTGCAATCATACGTGAGAAAGGTACAAACGGCGAACGCGAAATGGCATATATGCTTTACCTGGCAGGATTCGATGTTAAGGACGTAACTATGACAGACCTCGTCAGCGGACGCGAAACATTGGAAGACATCAACATGATTGTGTTCTGCGGTGGTTTCTCTAACTCTGACGTTCTTGGTTCAGCAAAGGGATGGGCAGGAAGCTTCCTGTTCAATCCAAAAGCAAAAGCTGCTCTCGACAACTTCTATGCACGCCAGGATACATTGTCACTCGGTGTATGTAACGGTTGCCAGCTGATGATGGAACTCGGACTTATCACTCCAGAAGACAAGAAGAAAGGCAAGATGCTTCATAACGACTCACACAAGTTTGAATCCAACTTCCTCGGCGTTACAGTTCCTATGAACCGCAGCGTGATGTTCGGCTCATTGAGCGGTTCTAAGCTCGGTATCTGGGTAGCTCACGGAGAAGGCAAGTTCTCATTGCCTTACGATGAAGACCACTACAACGTAGTTCTGAAATATTCTTACGATGAATATCCCGGCAATCCTAACGGTTCGGACTACAGCGTAGCCGGTATCGCTTCACAGGACGGACGTCATCTTGCAATGATGCCACATCTTGAAAGAGCTTGCTTCCCATGGGAAAATGCTTATTATCCTGCAGAACGTCTTGGTGAAGACCAGATTACTCCGTGGATGGAGGCATTCGTAAATGCGCGCAAATGGGTTGAAGCAAACAAGAAATAACATTTAACATTTTGTTATTAATAATATCAAAAAGGTTTTTCCGGGTAAAATCGGGAAAACCTTTTTTTCGTTTTATTTTGTTTTCCAATCATTTTTAGCGACATTTGCAATGTATAACTTCATAATGCCATGCTTTATAGATTAATCCTTACATTTATCATACTTTTCTCATGTTTATCCGATTCATATTCCCAAATATACAAATATATTGATATGAAAGACGGCTTGAGCAGCCGCCGTGTACTGTCAATATGCCAGGGCAGTCAGGGATACATGTGGATTCTGACTCACAAAGGTATAGACAGATTTGACGGAAAAAATTTCAAGCACTATCAGCTTAAAAAAGATGGAAACATAGTGAATTTCTATCCGAATCTGAACATATTGTCAACAGACGGGAAAAACCGCCTTTGGGAAACCGGTAAAGACGGATATGTATTCAGGTATGACGGAATGAGGGATTCATTCAGTATGGTGTTCGATATGAAGAAGGCTTATCCGCAATACTCTGACCGGCCGGTATCAGCCGTCTGTATTGCGCACGATGAGATACTGATGGCTTGCGAAAATGACATAGTTATATATAACACGGAGAAGGATAGTGCGGCATGCATAAAACGTGTAATAGACGAAGACATTTCGTATATAACGGAGGCCGGGAATGACGGGGAATATTTTCTGGCATCGAAAAAGCAAATATATAAAATAAGTGTAGAAAACGACAGAACGACGGCGCAAAGGGCTGTGATAATTGACGGACTTGGACTGACAGACTACATATATTACCACAGAGACACAGAATATCTCGTTATAAACACCCTGACAGACGGTCTGTATGTGTACGACACCGCCGGGGAGGAACTCTTCAGTGTGGGAAAAATCCTGACTGACGTAAGCATAAACACTATCAAACCGTATGGAGGCTCGGGATGTGAGGTGCTGATAGCTACGGACGGTGACGGTGTCTACAGGCTGAACCTGAAGGACAGGACTTTCGGGAAGTTCCTGACAGAGGACTATTCTAGACTTAACAGAATGAACGGGAACATAATAAAGGACTTGTGTATTGACCATGACGGCAGAATATGGAATGTGATATATCCTACAGGTATCACTGTGTACACTGAGAAGTATCAGCCCTACGAATGGATAAGACATTCGAAGGATAACGGCAATTCGCTGGTGGACAACAGGATAAACGCTATAATAACAGACTCGGAAGGCGATGTGTGGTATGCTACAAGTAATGGTATAAGCCGGCATGACCGGTCGACCGGGAAATGGACGAACTATCTGTCTGCTTTCACTGAAGACTCTGAAAACGACAATCATATTTTCACTTCGCTGTGTGAATACAGGCCGGGGGAAATCCTGGCCGGGGGATATATGTCCGGAATTTACCGTATCAGCAAAAAAACAGGCAGAACGGAATATGCAATCAGGCTTGCAGCGGGGGACGGGGAGACTCCTGACAAATACGTGAGAAGCATAATCAGAGACTCGGACAATGTGGTGTGGGGAGGCGGGTTCCGCAGTCTGAGGGCGTACAGCGGGAAAAACAATCATACCAGGATCTATCCGTCGGCCTATCCCATAACGTGTATCAGAGAGAAGGACAGGACGTCTCTGTGGGTAGGCACGATAAACGGGCTGTACGTCTTCAACAAAAAAGATGAAAGGCTGGTGAAGTTTATGACTGAAAAAGAGACGGGCTGTATCAACTCTGTCTATACTACAGGCGACGGGAAATACACTCTGGCCGGAACCTACGGGAACGGACTGCTGATGATAGACAACGGGACGGGCAGCGTAAGACATTACACCACTACGAACTGCAGCCTGATAACGAACAACATCTACAACATAACGGAGAACAGGCATGGCGACATAATCCTGGGAACAGAGAACGGAATTTCGCTGTTCAATATGAAGGACAGCCTGTTCACGAACTGGACGGGCGAGCAGGGACTTGCGGCGTACAACTTCAATCAGGGGGCGGCGGTAAACACGGGGCGCGGGGAAATTATCCTGGGCAGCAACGAGGGTGCGATAGTGCTGGCAGACAGTATGCGCCTGCCGGGAAGGTTCTCGTCGCACATGGTACTGGACAACCTGAGCATTATGTACCGTCCGGTTTATCCCGGAGAAAAGGATTCGCCGCTGAGGAAGCATATAAACGAAACCTCTCTGCTGGAGCTGGACTACGACCAGAACACTTTCTCGATAAACGTATCATCTGTGAATTATGACAATCCGTCGAACATATACTACACGTGGAAACTGGAGGGTTTCTTCGACGAATGGAGCACACCAAGTGAGGACGGAATGATAAGATATACGAATATCTCTCCGGGCGAGTACAGACTGAGGATACGTGCCATTCTGCAGGAAAACAATCAGCTGCTGGAGGAAAGGAGCATAGGAATAGTGATTGACAGTCCGCTGTGGTCCACTCCATGGGCCATCATGCTGTATGTCGTATTCGTGGGCGGAGCGGCTTTCTCGCTCTACAGATACAAGATGATTAAAAAGGACAGACGCATTTCGCAGGAGAAGATAAACTTCTTCATACATACGGCCCACGACATACGTACTCCGCTTACGCTGATCAAGGCGCCTTTGGGGGAGATTCTTAAAAACGAGAAGCTTTCTAAAGAAGGTATGATGAACATAAACCTTGCGCTGCAGAACACGGAGAATCTGTCCGAACTGGCCGACAAACTGATGAACTTCCAGAAGGAAGAGCTCTACACCCAGCAGGCCAACGTAAGGAAATATGAACTGAACGCTTATCTGAAGGAGTATCTGGGACAGTTCGGCAACTATGCGCGGCAGCAGGGGGTAACGCTGGAGTATAAAAGCGGATTCGACTGTCTTGAGGTGTGGATAGACCGCAACAAGATGGACTCGATATTGAGGAACCTGATTTCGAACGCTCTGAAATATACTCCGAGGGGAGGAACGGTAAGCGTGAGTGCATCGCATAACCGGAAGAACTGGAACATCGACATATCGGACACGGGTATAGGCATTCCGAAGAAGGATCAGAAGAAACTGTTCAGATACATGTTCCGGGGCCGGAACGCCACCAACCAGCTTATCACAGGTTCGGGGATAGGTATGCTACTTACCTGGCGGCTGATACAAAATCATGAGGGACGCATCACATTCACCAGCGAGGAAAACACAGGAACAAGGTTTCATCTGTCGTTTCCGACGGACAGCAGGAAATATATCCATCACGACGATGACTACGTGACAGAGATTCAGGAGGTTCCCGCACAGGACGGATGGGCATATACCATAGCATCGCAGGACGAAGCCCTGAACGGCAATGTACGGGTTGCAGAAAAAAAAGCTCCTGAAAATGCTCCGCACGTGTTGATAGTGGAAGATAACGACGTATTAAGGAAATTCCTGGTACAGTCACTGGCTGATACATACCGCATATCGGAAGCCGAAAACGGAAAAGAGGCTTTGGACATTATAAGGAAGGTACAGCCTGACCTTATTATCTCAGACGTTATGATGCCTATAATGAACGGACACGAACTGTGCAGAGCAGTGAAAGGAAACATGGCAACAAGCCATATACCGTTCATCATGCTTACAGCTTTAGGAGAGAAAAAGGATATAATAGACGGATTGAAGACCAAAGCCGATCTGTATATAGTCAAACCTTTCGACATGACTCTACTGAAGGCTAACATCAGTAATGTACTTGAGAACAGAGACCTCGTAAGGAAAAGACTACAGGAACTGATAGTGTCATTACCTGTACGTAGTGAAGATATCCCGGAAAATGATAAATCTTCCGAAGATGAAGATATTCCGCAGATGGTTTCATCACTCGACGAGGAATTCATACGAAAAGTGACCGGCCTAATCAAGGATGGTCTGGGAACGGGATTGAACGTAGATACACTGTGCGCAGCTGTAAACATGAGCCGTACAAGCTTCTACAACAAGATTAAGGCACTGACCGGTGAGCCTCCTGCCGAGCTTATAAGGAACATACGTATGAAAGAGGCTGCCATACTGCTCAAGACACAGAAATACACAGTGTCCGAAGTATCGGATAAGCTAGGATTTGCCGATCCGAAATATTTTGCCGATACGTTCAAAAAGTATTATGGTGTTCCGCCACGCGACTATACGAAATCGATCAATAATTAAAAAACAAAAACATGCTATACCTTAAATATTTTATAATATTCTTCCGTATAGGATTATTCACAGTGGGAGGCGGATATGCCATGGTGCCTCTGATAGAAGCGGAGATAGTAGACAAACGAAAATGGATAAAAAAAGAAGAGTTCCTTGATCTTATGGCATTATCGCAAACCGTACCTGGCATCTTTGCCGTAAACATAGCTATCTTCATTGGCTATAAGTTGCGTAAGTTCTGGGGAGCTTTCTTCATGGCATTAGGAACAATCATGCCTTCGTTCCTGATTATTCTTGCCATCGCGCTTTTCTTCAGACAATTCCAACATCTGGAGCCAGTGGAACGTGTATTCAAGGGTATACGTCCGGGAGTAGTAGCTCTTATAGCCGCGCCAACCTTCAAAATGGCAAAAACCGCACGAATAAACAGATATAACATCTGGATTCCTGCGGTATCGGCATTGCTGATATGGCTTTTGGGATTTTCTCCAATCTACATTATAATACTTTCCGGTTTAGGAGGATACTTTTACGGACGCTATAAAAGAAAGACAGAAAGCCGGTCTACGCGAGAATAATCAGAGTTCTTGCCTTTCGGTTCTTGACATTAAATACTTAAACAACAATTAACGACATGATATTTCTACAACTTTTCTATACATTCTTCAAGATTGGTCTCTTCGGGTTCGGAGGAGGTTATGCCATGCTGTCGATGATACAAGGTGAAGTGGTGACACGCCATGACTGGCTCAGTTCATCCGAATTTACAGATATTGTAGCCATAAGCCAGATGACTCCCGGACCTATAGGTATAAACTCTGCCACATACGTGGGTTATACAGCCGTAGTCAATGCCGGTTACTCGCATGCAATAGGTATTCTCGGTTCGATAGTGGCAACCTGCTCGGTAGTTCTGCCATCGTTCATTCTGATGATTATCATAAGCAAATTCTTCCTTAAATATCAGAAGCATCCGGTAGTAGCTTCTGTGTTCGACGGTCTTCGTCCTGGAGTAGTAGGACTTCTTGCATCGGCAGCCCTGGTGCTTATGAACAGCGAGAACTTTGGTTCCGACACCTACAGCATAATAACCAGTGTAGCGATTTTCGCCTCAGTGTTTGTGGCTTCACATAAGTACAAGGTAAATCCCATACTTCTGATTGTTCTTTGCGGCATTGCCGGATTTATATTATACTAATCGTATTATGTTTGACACATGTCAAACGAATGGACGACAGGTGTCAGACAATCGTTTGACAAGTGTCAGTCGAGCGTTTGACACGTGTCAGACGAAACACAATCCTCAATATCATTTCATAATCCTACCAACAATCTATACTGAATTTATTATATCATCAGCCAGTTCGTTCTTCCAGTAAATATTCCTTTATAATGTTTAATCTACGAAAAACAGGTAAATAATTTCCAATTATAAGTTTTTTTCATACATTTGCGAAGACGTTTTGTTCCGATACGCCTATCCACAGGCTGAGGATGAAAAGGGAACCGGGTGAGAATCCCGGACAGTCCCGCTGCTGTAATCTCCATTAAAGAGGATTGCTTGATTATTCTTCTTACCACTGTCTGCCGCCAATGCCGGGACGGGAAGGTAAAGCATTCCGGAGTAAGTCAGAAGACCTGCAAAACGCTAATCATGCCGCACATTCTCGAGGAAAGGATGCTGACGGATACATGTAATTTTTTATGACTTTTTTTGAAGGAAATGGACAAACTGAATTACATTGTCCTTAGGTTTGCTGTAACCGTAATGTGCTTGTGTCCAATAATAACATCTCTGGCACAAGAGTACGGAACAGACAGCATCACCGGCAGGATACACCAAATTCCGGACGTTACCATCAGTGCGAGAAAGACTCCGCCTGCCGTAATGGCAACGTCACCGCTTCAGATACTGAAAAAATCAGAACTGGAGCGTATGGGAGTGTATGATGTAGCCGAAGCCGTAAGACACTTCTCGGGAGTTAATGTAAAAGACTACGGAGGTATAGGAGGACTGAAAACTGTTTCCATAAGAAGTATGGGAGCACAGCATACAGGAGTTATTTACGATGGAGTAAGCATAAGCGACTGCCAGTCGGGGCAGGTAGATATCTCAAGATACTCTCTGAGCAATGTTTCCGAACTTTCCCTGACTATAGGTCAGACGGACGATATATACCAGAGCGCCAAGGCATTTGCTTCGGCAGGTATCCTTAGCATAAAGACTATAACGCCCGACATGGAAAAAGGGAAATACAGTATTAACGCTAACCTAAAGACCGGCTCATTCGGTCTGCTTAATCCATCTGTAATGTATAGCCATAAAATAAGCGATAAGACAGGTATTTCTTTTTACGGAGATTATCTGCAGGCCGACGGTAACTACAGATTCAAATTATGGAACGGGAACCAGCTGATTGACGCAAAAAGAAACAACAGCGACATACGTTCTTACAGAGCCGAAGCTAATCTGTACTCAGCCATTACTGACAGACAGGACTTACAGGTAAAAGCATATCTTTTCGATTCGGAAAGAGGACTGCCTGGAAGTGTGGTTTACGACAATCCTTACTCCGCCGAAAGACTGTATGACAAAAACTACTTCGGACAGGTGCGTTACGAGAACAGATGGAACAGACAATTGAAAATGCAGATACAGGGAAAGTTCAACTACAGTTGGAACAGAGACTATAACGACAAGTCTTCCGGAATAACCGACGACCGGTACAGACAGACAGAAACCTATCTGTCGGCCACTGTAATGGGCAGTCCGGTAAAGAATCTTTCTTTCTCATTTGCACAGGATTTTGCATATAATTATCTGCACACCAACCTGAGAGACTGCCAGTTTCCCGAAAGATTTACTGTACTCAGTGCTTTAGCTGCCAGATATGAACGGACTAATTTCTCTGCTTCGGCATCACTGCTCAACACATACATAACAGAGAATGTAAAGATAGGAAAAGCTGCAGACGACAGAAAGCGTCTGTCTCCTGCCGTCAGTGTATCGTGGAAACCTTTGCGCCTGCACGGACTGAGGCTTAGAGCCTCTTATAAGGATATATTCAGAACCCCTACATTCAACGACCTGTATTATCTCCTTATAGGGAATACCAATCTGCGTCCAGAAACAACACGCCAGGGAAACTTCGGAGTGACATACAGTAAATCGGACTCTCACAAGCGGCTCAGATTCCTTAGTCTTTCAGCTGATGTATATTATAATAAAGTGGACGACAAGATTGTTGCTGTTCCAACCATGTTTGTGTGGAAAATGATGAATGTAGGTAAAGTCGAGACCATAGGAACAGACATAAACATATCGTCGGAATACAGTCTGACTGACAAAATAAACCTTTATCTCACAGCTAACTATAACTTTATCCAGGCAGAGGATATAACCGACCCTGAATCAAAGACATGGAGAAACCAGATAGTATATACCCCAAAACATTCAGGAGGAGGAAGTCTCACAATAGAGAACCCATGGGTAAATATTACATATAATGTAACTTTTGCTTCTGAGAGGTATACCCTGGCACAAAACCTCCCTTCGTACCGTATCGAGCCATATTCCGATCATAGCTTATCGGCATACAGAATTTTTTCCTGGAAAAAGCACAAATTCAAGATACAGCTGGACGCACTGAACCTGAGTGGAAAAAACTATGAGGTCATAAGATTTTATCCGATGCCGGGAAGAAACTATAAAGTATCACTGAGTTATATTCTCTAACAGATAGAACTACATGAATATGAATATTGATATGAATATGGATATGGATATAAACATTTAAGGCTACACAAACATATTAATCATTAAATAATAACAAATAAAAACAGAACATTATGAAATTGAAATTCATTTATCTTACAGCTGCCATGCCTCTTATTGCAGCAATGACATCATGTAACAACGATGAGCCGAAAATTGATGATGAAACAGAAAAGCCTGTCATCACAACAGGAGCATATATCATTAACACAGGCAACTGGGGTGCCAATGACGGTTCAATTCAGTGGTACGATATAAATAAAGGTACAGCATCATCTGATATTTATGCTGCAAGTAACGGCAAAGGAATAGGCGACCTTCAGGACTTGTGTGTCTACGGTTCGAAACTGTATGCAGTAAGCTCTACTTCCTCAAAGATAGAGATACTGGACAAGGAAGGAAAAATAATAAAAAGCATGCCACTGACAACGTCCGACAATAAACCGCTGCAACCAAGATATGCCACAGCAGGCGACGGATATGTATTCTTTACTGCATACGACGGTACTGTTTCCAAACTTGATACTCTGTCGCAGGAAATAGTTTCTTCTGTAAATGTAGGTGATCACCCGGAAGGATTGTCATACACTAAAGGAAAGGTATTTGTAAATATCTCCGGATATGGTATGGGAAATACGGTTGCTGTAGTAGATGCAAAGACCATGACCAAAGTCAAGGACATTACAGTATTGCTTAATCCTTACACACAAAGCATTGTGGGCAGTGACGGATTTGTGTATATTGTATCAAATGGTAACTATGCCGGTTCAGACGGACTTGAGGAAGAGGACTATATCTACGGAACTCTGCAGCGCATAAATCCCGACACATATCAGGTAGAGGAACTCTGCAATGCTTCATACATAGCCAACAAAGGCGACAAGATGTATATTCTATACTCTGAATACTATCTGCCGGATAGAGCAAAATGCTTTGTTTACGATATCAAGACCGGAAAAGAAACTGATTTCGTAAATTTCAGCGACATACCAAACCCGGGCGGTATAGCTGTTGACCCTGAAACAGAAGATGTATACATAATCAACCAGCCATACGGAGCATTGAACGACGTATATGTATACGACAAGGACGGCAACAAGAAATCTCAGTTTGAAGCCGGCCAATACACCACAGGAATACGTTTCGTAACAGAATAACAGCAAAAAGAACAAATACCTGTAACATTATTATAATGAAGAAATCATTTTTACTATCTGCCAATATAGTAACATTAGTCCTGCTTCTCTCTGCATGCAGCGGAGGGAGCAGGACTTCCTCGCATTCTGAAACACTGGTGGATACTGTGAAATTCAGTTATGCCGAAAACATCAGGATTCTGAAATTCAAGGATTATACCAAAGTGGAACTGCGCAATCCGTGGGATACACTGAAAACGCTGCATACCTACATACTGACAGACAGAGACAATACCAACACCGGCAATATGCCTGAGGGAACTGTAGTTCGTACCCCTCTGACGAGTGCCATTGTCTACTCATCGGTCCACAACTCTCTCCTGGCCGAAACAGGAGCCATAAGTTCCATAGCCGGAGTGTGCGACATTCAGTATATCAAGCACCCACAAATAAAGGCTATGTACGAAAAAGGTTCTATAGCCGACTGCGGATCCTCCATGAGTCCCGATATAGAAAAGATTATCGACCTCAATGCCGATGCAGTCCTGCTCTCGCCTTTTGAGAACAGTGGCGGGTACGGAAGAATAGAAAGCATAGGAATCCCCATCATAGAATGTGCAGATTATATGGAGACATCTCCCCTGGGTAGAGCCGAATGGATGAAGTTCTACGGACTCCTGACAGGAAAAGAGGAGGAAGCAGACTCTCTCTTCAGAAAGATAGAACAGGAATATCTCACACTGAAACAGATGACAAAAGATGTTCCCCACCGCCCTACTGTGATTACCGAGCTTAAATACTCGTCGGCATGGTATGTTCCCGGAGGAAGAAGCACCATGGCCAGAATGATAGACGATGCCGGAGCCGACTACATCTTCAGCTACACAAAGGAAAGCGGCTCAGTGCCCATGTCGTTCGAGACAGTCCTGGACAAAGGTCAGAAAGCGGACTTCTGGCTCATCAAGTACAATCAGAAACAGGACAAGACATACTCCGAACTGAAAAACGACTACTCTCCATACACCAATTTTGACGCATGGAAAAATAAGCGTATCTTTGGGTGCAATACCTCGTACGTGAACTTTTACGAAGAGACGCCTTTTCATCCGGAGGCTCTGCTCAGAGACCTGATTATAATCTTCCATCCGGAGATTATGAAAAATGAAAAGACACGATACTTCACGGGGTTGAAGTGACAGCAGATGATTTTTATTTTCTGATGTTGATATTTATTTTTTTGTATTGATATCGATTGTCTATTTATTAAAGAATAAAATTTTGAGAAACAGGAATACTTTATACATCACACTGCTTGCCATTCTGACTGTAGTACTTGCAGCTATAAGCCTGTATTACGGCTCGGTCAGCATTCCGGCATCCGCTGTTACCGACATACTTTCAGGCGGAGAGGCAGAAAAAGCCAGCTGGGCGTACATCGTGCTGCAGTCGCGCGTACCACAGACCATTACTGCCATACTGACCGGAGCCGCGCTGGCCGTATCCGGACTGATGCTGCAGACCGTGTTCAACAATCCTCTGGCGGACTCCTCCATACTGGGAATCAGTTCCGGCTCAAGTCTCGGAGCCGCACTGGTGATACTCGGTATGGGAGGCAGCATAACTGTATCGACAGTCAGTCTTGGAGGATTTCTGTCTGTCATAGCCGGCGCCATGACGGGCGCGTTCGCCATAATGGCATTCATTCTGTTTCTGTCCACACTGATAAAAAACAATGTTATGCTCCTTATAGCCGGAATAATGACAGGATACGTCACTTCATCGGCCATATCTCTTCTGAACTTCTTCTCCACAGCCGAAGGAGTACACTCCTACGTCACATGGGGAATGGGAAACTTCGGAGGCGTATCTCTCACACAGCTTCCTGCCTTCGCCTCAATGATTATCATCGGACTGGCAATATCAGTAATGCTCATAAAGCCGATGAACGCTCTTCTGCTGGGAACGAGATATGCGGAAAACCTTGGCGTAAATATCAGCCGGACAAGAAACATGCTCCTGCTGTCCACCGGAATACTTACAGCCGTAACAACAGCCTTCTGCGGACCGGTTTCGTTTATCGGACTGGCCGTTCCTCATATCGCCCGGCTTCTGCTAGGCACATCAAACCATAACTCACTTCTCCCCGCCACAGCCCTCTGCGGAGCGGCAATGGCTCTGCTATGCTCTATAGTAAGCATACTTCCCGGCGAGAATGGCATCATACCGATAAATGCCGTAACACCGGTACTCGGAGCCCCGGTAATAATATATGTAATTATAAACCAGAAGAAAATTCAATACTTTAACTGATGGAAAACAAAGACGTGATTTCAGCTTCCAATCTGAGTATCGGCTACTATACGAAAGGCAGGAAAACAACCGTACAATCCAATCTCGACTTCAGTCTGAAAGGCGGCAACCTGACATGTCTGCTTGGTCCGAACGGTGCCGGAAAATCGACACTCCTGCGTACCGTCTCCGCATCGCAACGTATATTGGAAGGTAGTCTCAACATTATGGACAAACCGGTAGAAAGATATTCGGAAAAGGAACTGTCGCGCACCATCGGACTTGTACTGACGGAAAGGATTTTTGCCGGAGCATTGACTGTACGGCAGCTTGTTGCCCTGGGACGCCAACCTCACACTGGTTTCTTCGGACGATTGTCAGCATACGATAAAGAAATAATAGAGCATGCATTACATCTTACCGGGATAAGCCATAAAGCCGATACCTATACAGCCAATCTCTCCGATGGAGAACGCCAAAAGGCGATGATAGCCAAAGCCATAGTGCAGGAATGCCCGATTATACTCCTTGACGAACCGACCGCCTTCCTTGACGCGGTAAGCAGAATAGAAATACTCACATTGCTCCACCGCCTGGCACACGAAGAGAACAAAGCCATATTGCTCTCCACCCACGACATAGAACAGGCACTGGTTACAGCCGACTATCTATGGCTGCTTACTCCTGAAAACGGACTGCATTCCGGAGTGACGGAAGACATAATATTATCCGGACTTATGGACAGACTTTTCCCTGAAGCCGAAATAAAATTCGACCTTATGCACGGAGGATACTCTCCTACCGTGAAGGCTGACCGTTCCATCATACTATATACAGACGATCCGATACTTAAGCACTGGACACAGAATGCACTGAACCGCCAAGGATTTCTGTGTCTGGAAAAACAGGCTGCACCGGAAAACAGAAAACTGCCGGAACTGAAAGTCCTGTCATCATCAGAAATGCAATTACATATCGATGAAAAGAACTACAGTTGCGGCAGTTTCGGCGAACTTATATCTATACTAAGTTAAGATATATCAGATACATACACAGATTTCATCCATATTCTTCCTTTTCTTCTCAGGTATTTCTGTATCAGGTGTATAACCTATTGGTATAAGAGCTACAGGTTCCATATTTTCAGGCAAGGACATCATCTGATGACAGAGTGCGGCATCAAAATTGCAAACCCAGCAAGTGCCCAAACCCTGTTCTGCCGCAGCAAGACACAGATGCTCGATAGCTATTGCCAAATCAATATCCGCATGATCCTTATTATCCAAACGGCGATGCCAAGACTCATCATGTTTGGCACATGCCACTACGATACATGGAGCAGTCTGAATCCATTCACGTTTATAGGTTGACTTTATATCATTCAGTTTATCTTTATCCGTAACGATATAGAATTTCCACGGCTGAAAGTTCACTGCGGAAGGTGCCAGACGGACACACTCCATGATATACTCCATTTTTTCATTCTCAATCTGACGTTCTTCGTACGAACGTACAGAATAACGGTTATTTACCAGTTCTAGAAAATTCATAATTTAAAGTTTTATTTTAGTTGTCAGATGTCAGATGATAGTTGATAGTTGTCAGATGTCGGTTTGAGGGGAAATATTTTCCGGGCCGGTTACAGATTGATTATAAACTCCACACCGGCAATATTAGTTTTCCTGGAAATATCGTCCTGTCTGCAATAAAAGGCTGACAATGAATACATATCAGTCAGGTTTATCCTTAATCCCGGCATATAACGGATTCTTTCAGCTTTAAAAAAATCATTATTTTCCAAATCATTGAAAGTCTCGATTGAAAAATACGGAACAAGAATGGTAGAAGGAATATTATAGTCGAACATCAACCTCGAGCGAATTATCATCTCATCATCACCCAAAGCAAATGTCTGTTGAAACCTTTCTCTCCAACGAATTCTGAAATCGCCCTTTATCCAGGCTGCCTCCGAACCCAAATGATATCTGTATGCATTAAAGCTACCCTTCGAAGCACTCCTCCTGCGATGATAGGCAAGAACACCTTTCAGCTCCCAATTAGGTAAAACCTTATATCCCAATCCGGCATTTATAAAAAATCTCTCAAAAGCACCGAAATTATCCCTTGTTCTGACTTGCGCCTTTGACATAATCCTAAGAGACTTATTGAATTTATGATTCACAGTAACTGAAGTCCAGGAACTCCAATCCGCAGCTTCCTGCGCCATTAAAGGAAAATGTTCCAATGCAATAAACCCACAAAATACCAACAATAATATACCCAGCCTATGTGTTCTCATGTTTTCAGATAATTTATTAGACAAAAATACTATAAATAAACGATTTTCCGTAAGTTTGCGGTAACTAAGAACTAAAAAACAAAACAACTAAAAAACATGAAACTTGTAATATTCGATTTAGACGGCACATTACTGGACACCATAGCCGATTTGGCTGCTGCCACCAATCATGCACTTGAGAAATATGGACTTCCAACACATAATGAAGAAGAATATAAGTTTTTCGTAGGAAACGGAATAAACAAACTGTTCGAACGTGCACTGCCGGAAGATAAAAGGAATGATGAATATGTTATGAAAATTCGTTCTGAATTTGTGCCTTATTACGATGCACACAATTCAGACTTAAGCAAACCATATCCCGGAATGAACAGCCTTCTGGCAGATTTGCAAAAAAATAGCATACAAGTGGCGGTAGCCTCAAACAAATATCAGGCTGCAGCCGTAAAACTGGTAAAACAATATTTCCCGGATATAAACTTCTGCGAAATACTCGGACAGCGTGAAGGAGTCCCATCCAAGCCGGACCCAACAATAGTAAATGAGATATCAGAGTATGCAGGTATATGTAAAGATGAAATCGTGTACGTAGGCGATTCATGCGTTGACATGGAGACGGGAAAAAACGCAGGAGTAAAAACTGTAGGAGTAAGCTGGGGATTCCGTCCCAGAACAGAGCTCGAAGCATACAAACCGGATTTCATTGCCGATGATGCAGAGGAATTGGGAAGGTATTTATTGAGGAGAAGTTAAAGAAGGTAGAGGAGGTAAAGAAGGTAGAGGAGGTAAAGAAGGTAGAGGAGGTAAAGAAGGTAGAGGAGGTAAAGAAGGTAGAGGAGGTAAAGAAGGTAGAGGAGGTAAAGAAGGTAGAGCCGATACGCCATCACGGAGTACCGGCTCTTTTTTTAATTAAACAACCAATAAATAGAGAATCGTATATGTTATCGTATAAACAATAACTCACGATACTTAGGTAAAGTCCACATCTGATCGTCAACAATCAGTTCCAACTTATCTATATGGTAACGGATAAGTTCAAGCATTGGAGCTATATTATCATGATAGGCAATAGCTTTGGCACGTTCTTCAGTAATCTTGTTCGCTACTTTTCTTGCCTCAACCATAGCATCTACATGCTCCTTAATATAAGCTGTACGTTCTGATATTTCCTTTATTATAGCTACGTTTCCTGCAGAAAGTTTCTCGGCCTCATCGGCAGGGAACAAACTCTTCATCTTGAATACGTTATCGATGAGTTTAGTCTGATAGCTGATAGCGACAGGCACTATATGGTTCATTACCAAATCACCCAATACTCGGGCTTCAATCTGGATTTTCTTAGTATAAGTTTCCCATTTCACCTCGTTACGTGCTTCAAGTTCCTTGCGTGTCATTACGCCGGTAGCCTCGAACATCGCCACGCTTTCAGGTTTCAGATAGTTGTCGAAGATAACCGGACAGCTTGTCTCGCAGTCCAATCCGCGTTTGAGAGCTTCTTCTTTCCATTCGTCGCTGTAACCGTTGCCGTCGAAACGGATTGGTTTGCTTTCCTTGATATATTTACGCAACACCTGAAGAAGAGCAGAAACCTTAGGTTCACCCTTTTCGATAAGAGCGTCAACTTCATTCTTGAAGATAACAAGCTGTTCTGCCACAGCTGTGTTCAGAGCAATCATAGCACTTGCACAGTTAGCTTCAGAACCAACAGCACGGAACTCGAATCTGTTTCCTGTAAATGCGAACGGCGAAGTACGGTTACGGTCTGTATTGTCGATAAGCAATTCCGGAATCTGAGGGATATCAAGCTTCATGCCCTGTTTTCCACCGAGAGAGACCAAGTCTTCGTTTGCATTTTCTTCGATATGATCGAGCACTTTGCTCAGCTGCGAGCCAAGGAATGAAGAGATGATTGCAGGAGGTGCTTCGTTGGCGCCCAGACGATGAGCGTTTGTTGCGCTCATGATAGAAGCTTTCAGCAATCCGTTGTGTCTGTAAACAGCCATCAGCGTATTTACCACGAATGTCACGAAACGAAGGTTCTCTTCTGTAGTTTTTCCGGGAGCCATTAGCAATACACCTGTATCCGTACCGAGCGACCAGTTGTTATGTTTTCCTGATCCGTTTACACCCTTGAACGGTTTTTCATGCAGAAGGACGCGGAATCCGTGAGCACGTGCCACTTTACGCATAAGCGACATCACCAACATATTATGGTCAACAGCCAGGTTACATTCTTCATAGATAGGAGCAAGCTCAAACTGGTTTGGAGCAACCTCATTATGACGGGTCTTCACAGGAATACCAAGTTCAAGTGCCTGAATCTCCAAATCCTTCATAAAAGCTGCGACTCTGGTAGGAATCGCTCCGAAGTAATGGTCTTCAAGCTGCTGGTTCTTAGAAGCTTCGTGTCCCATCAGTGTACGTCCTGTAAGCAACAGGTCCGGACGAGCTGCATACAAACCTTCGTCAACAAGGAAATATTCCTGTTCCCATCCCAAGAAAGCTGTAACCTTCTTTACGTTAGTGTCAAAATAATGACATACAGCCACAGCTGCTTTGTCTACAGCGCTAAGAGCCTTAAGCAATGGAGCCTTATAGTCAAGCGACTCGCCTGTATATGCTATAAATACTGTAGGAATACACAATGTATCGTCTACAACGAATACCGGTGATGAAGGATCCCATGCGCTATATCCACGAGCTTCGAAAGTGTTACGGATACCACCGTTAGGGAAAGACGAAGCGTCAGGTTCCTGCTGTACAAGAAGTTTTCCAGAGAATTCTTCCATCATTCCCCCTTTGCCATCGTGTTCCACGAAAGCATCATGTTTCTCTGCTGTTCCTTCAGTCAGAGGCTGAAACCAGTGTGTATAGTGTGTAGCGCCAAGTTCGCTTGCCCAACGTTTCATGCCTGCCGCAACTTCATCTGCAGTAGCTCTGTCAAGAGCTGCTCCGTGATCCATTGCATCAACCAGCTTTGCATAAACTGTGCTAGGAAGATACTTGAACATCTTTTCTCTGTTAAACACATATTTTCCGAAATACTCACTCGGACGGCAGCCTGGTACGCTTACCTCCATTGGCTTTGTCTGGAAAGCCTTTTCCACTACATTAAAACGAATCATATTTATTTAGTTGTTAGGTTATTCAATGAATAATTAATAATTAAAAACGAGTTGATGTCTTCATTATTCACTATTAATTATTCATTGTTCATTATCAATTATTAATTGTTAATTATTAATTATCTGTTGTATGCCGATTCACCGTGTTCATAGATATCGAGACCTTCTTCTTCCACACGCTTGTCAACACGCAAGCCAACAGTCGCGTCAGCAATCTTGAACAGGATAAAAGTAACTACCGCACTATATACAATAGAAACTACCGTAGCCAGAATCTGTATCCACAACTGATGCCAGTCTCCATACAAGGCACCCTGCACACCATCCTCTCCGGTAATAAAACGCGTAGCAAACACACCTGTCAGGACAGAACCAATTATACCACCCATTCCATGCACTCCAAAAGCGTCGAGGGCATCATCGTATTTAAACTTAGGCTTTACAGCGGCAACCATGAAAAAGCATACCACGGAAGTAATGACGCCGATACACAATGCGCCAAGCAAATCAACTGTGCCGGCTGCGGGAGTGATAGCCACAAGTCCGGCCACAGCTCCTGTACACGAGCCGATAATGGTAGGCTTCTTATTGCAAAACCAATCTATCACCATCCATGTTATGGCAGCGGCGGCTGTGGCAATATGCGTCACCATAAAAGCGTTCGCCGCCAGTCCGTCGGCCGCCAGCCCACTTCCGGCATTGAATCCGAACCAGCCTAACCACAAGAAAGAAGTTCCCATAAAAACGAAAGTCACGTTGTGTGGCGTAATGGGGTGTCCTACCCTATAATCCATTCGCTTGCCAAGCATGATAGCCATAACCAATGCGGAAATTCCGGCGTTAATATGCACTACCGTACCTCCGGCAAAGTCGATAGCACCCATTTCCTGCAGGAATCCTCCACCCCACACCCAATGGGCCATAGGGAAATAAGCTACAATCACCCACAAAGTAATAAACAATACATATCCGGAAAACTTTATACGCTCGGCAAAAGCACCGAGTATCAATGCCGGCGTAATAATTGCGAACATGCATTGAAACATCGCAAAAAGCAGTTCGGGAATATCGCCTGCTGTAAGGGTGCCTATGCCGATGCCGTGAAGGAAAGCCTTGTCGAAGCCCCCTATTACGCACGCCAGCGGATTGCCTGTTTCGGCAAAACTGGTATCGAACGCCCAACTATAGCCGAACGCCACCCACAAAATACTGACTACACCAACAATAAACAGCGTCTGCATGATGACACTCAACACATTTTTCCGTCGAACCAGACCGCCATAAAATAAAGCGATACCGGGAATACTCATAAACAACACCAATATTGAGGCAACCAACAGCCAAGCCGTATTGCCGGAATTCAAAACCGGCCCGGTTACAACAGTTTCTTCACTCGCACACACATCAGGCACCCAACAAAACATAATCAGAAGCATTACGGCATACCGCAACATACGCATGCCGCCTTTTATATATTTGTCCATAATTTATCTCGTTTATTTAGTTATTATATTTATATATTAAAGAATGACGAACAAGGTTATTTCTCCTGTTCCGCATTATAGAGTGCGATGTCTCCACGTTCTCCGGTACGAATGCGGACAGCATCTTCCACCGGGATAACGAAAATACGCCCGTCGCCTATCTCGCCTGTATGCGCAGCCTTCATCACGGCTTCAACAGTTTTCTCCACATTCTTGTTTCTCACAACAATAGAAATCAGAATACGCTCTATCGAACTAGTATCGTAAACTACTCCACGATATATACGTCCTTCTCGTGTTTTTCCAACACCCCTTACATCATAATAGGAAAACCATTCGATATCGGCTTCCAAAAGCGCTTCTTTTACATCGTCGAATTTTGTCCGGCGAATGATAGCTTCAATCTTTTTCATAATTTCATCTATTTATTGTATTTGTATTTTGTATGTATTGTATTTTGTATATGTGGCCTACATCAGAAACTTATACCTGCTACGAAATATGCTCCCTTGGTAGTCGGATTCCAAATTGCCTGTGCCCAAAGCGGAAGAGAAAAACTGTCTGTTATCTTTATCTCTTTTGATGCCTGAAGACTTATAGCCGAAACTTTAAAACCATCTGAATAACCATTATAGAAACTGTTAGCCCAAGGAGTAGCTCCTATTTCAGCACTCCAATCAATACCACCTAATTTAAAAGGAGCAGAAATTGATATATAAGAAGCATAGACATCTTTACCTTCTTCATTAGTTCCTACTGATCCAGCAAAGTTTGTAAACCAATTTACCGCCAACGGCCCAAAGTCATACCCAACTCCTACTTCAAATGTGTGTGCATTTTTATAGTCCGAATAACATGCAGGAGAATCAGCACTAGTAAACCAATAGTCAGTAACAGAAATACCGAATCCACCATACTCATACCCCAATGTCAAATCGAATTCTTTAGTATCTGTACCTTCAAATCCGACAGAACCCCATGCAGACAATGAGAAACCTTTGTACGAAATTCCCGCTGCAGGCTGGATGCTTGCACCACCTAAATCCTGTCCACGCCAGATGTAACCACTAACCAGGTCAGCACCTACCGATGCTTCCACCTTGTCCTGAGCTTTAACGCCCGATGTTGATGCCAATACAATAACAGCAAAAAGCAACATCATTTTTCTACCTTTAATCATTTTCATATCTCTTTACCTTTTTAAAATGAACTTTTGTTTTATTTAAACCAACATCCATGGATTATTACTATCTATTAGAAAGCCCTAAAGCTATATTTATATCTTTATGTCTTTCTTTACTGCAAAAGTACAGCTTTTTGAAAGAAAAAATTCATTTTACCTATACTTTATGCTTATCAAATTACACAAATAACAAACTTAAAGAAAATAAGATATTTTTAATTACAGTTTTAAATCATATTCCATAATATAGTTACTAATTAACACACCGATAAATTACAATAGAAAAAATTAGGCCATATTTATGTCATACAACATATAAATAAGTCTTCCTTTTGACAACATATAATACTAAAGTTTGTAACTTTGCAATATAATGATTTTAAAAACGTATTTTACTATGATTCACGAAATGCCACAGCTTCCTTACAGCATGGAAGCACTAGCTCCCAAAATGAGCAAAGAAACTTTTGATTACCACTATGGCAAGCATCTGCAAACCTACGTAAACAATCTGAACAAGCTTATAGCTGGTACACAATTTGAGAATATGAGTCTGGAAGATATTATCCGCAACGCTCAAGGTCCTACATTCAACAATGCTGCACAGACATGGAACCACACCTTCTTCTTTATGTCTCTAACACCTGAACAAGGAGAGATTCCATCGACACTATCAGATAAGATAAACTCAGCATTCGGCTCCGTAGAAAAATTCAAAGAAGAATTTACCAAATCCGCATTAGGTGTATTCGGTTCAGGATGGACTTGGCTCGTAAAAGACAAAGATAATAATCTTAAAATAATGAATACAGCCAATGCAGGCAATCCTATTACCGAAGGTTTTACACCACTTATGGTTATAGACGTTTGGGAACACGCATACTATATTGACTACAGAAATAACCGTGCAGCTTTCATTGAAAATTTCTGGTCACTTGTCAACTGGAATAAAGTTGCAGAAGGATTGTAAATAAGCTTTCAACAACTCAGAAAATGCCCTTTCATTCGATCTTAAATGACAGTTCATTTCAAGTCGAATGAAAGGGCATTTTTTTATTTCTCCTCAATCACAGTCTCGGCTATCTTCTTTTTAAGAAACTGGATTTTCAAATTAGCCTCTTTCTGTTCTTTTCTAATCTCCTCCATAGATGCCAATACCTGTGCCAATTTGCTAACCTCAACTATTGCCTTAATATCAGGAGAATACATTACAGTCCTGTAAGTTCTATCCCCTATAAACTCAAGTTTCAATGACTTGGCATCTTTATTTGCGATTATAAATCCAACAACTCCACCGTCTGAACCAACCTTATAATCTGCTTTTTCTATCTTACGTCCCAAGTCCGAAGTTACATACATATCCGGCGATGCAGGTGTTTGAGCAAACGCATCTGCAGAACTAACTTTTACAGACGTATGATTCAGTGTTCCTCCGGCACAATAAATCGATGTAAGGGACATTTCTCCCTTTTCGCTTACGCAAGCCCTGAGAAACGTACGACCTATATTCTTTTCAACTATCTGGGAAGGATAAAAATAGTTTCCTACCTCCTGATACGCAGTATCTTTTTCCAATACAAATCCAACTTTCATCGAATCAAGAACAGATTGCTTAACATTCAACATACTGTCAAGATATGCCAATGAAACATTCTGTTCTTCCAGTTCGACCTGCTGCATTAGCTTTATCGCTTTCTTACGCACATCAAACACTTTCGGATATAAATTTCTAATACTGTCTATCTGCAACTTAGCTTCACTATAATTTGCCGAACGAAATGAAGCTTCTGCTCTGCTCAATAATTCTGAAGCTTTTTTTTCTTCTTGCCCACATGAAACAAGAAATAAAATCATAAACGGTACAATAAATTTTCTGACTTTCATATATACATTATTATATATTATTATGGCAAAAATACATAATATTACATCAAACAAACACATTATTTGATAAAAAAATAATCACATACTTATACTATCT
>NZ_JADYTF010000169.1 GCF_021530995.1 Bacteroides caecigallinarum | reverse complement strand
TGATTATGAGCCGATTTAATTTTATGAGAATTAAATTTAGAATTATCGGAGCTGTATGCGGTGAAAGTCGCACGTACAGTTCTTAATGGGGAAAGCGGCAGCAATGCCGCCGACCTACATAACAAAATGACTTATGGATATAAAGGAAATCATCAACCTGAGATATGCCATGCCGGATGTGTCTTTGGACAAGTTACGGCAATGCCTGACGGAAGTCTCATACCCCAAAGGATTCCAAGTGTTGGAATATGGCAAGGTGGAAAAGGACATCTTTTTCATCAAAAAAGGCATTGTCCGCGCTTATACTCTGGTGGAGGGGAAAGAAATTACTTTTTGGGTCGGCAGGGAAGGGGCGACCATTGTTTCCATGAAAGGATATGTGAATGACGAGCCGGGGTATGAAACAATGGAACTAATGGAAGATTCTGTCTTATATGTATTGGAAAGGAAAAAACTGAAAGAGTTATTCTTGAAGGATTTGCACATAGCCAATTGGGGACGGCGTTATGCGGAAATGGAACTGCTTGCTGCCGAGGAACGGCTGATTTCCATGTTGTCAGCCGTCGCCTCGGAACGGTATCACGAGTTGTTGGAGAAAGAGCCTGATTTGTTACAGCGGTTGCCGTTAGGAAGTATCGCCACCTATTTAGGCATCACACAGGCAAGTTTGAGTAGGATTCGGGCACAAATAAAATGACGTTTCAACCAACTGAGGATAGTTTTGGTCTGCCCCAAACACAAACTTGCTATTCTTCCGTTGGTATTGTTTATAATCCCATGCCCTTGCCTCTCCTAAGCGGTTCAACCGTCCTTTTAACGGATGAGAACAGCCTGCCAAACTGCTCCTTGAACCACTCTCCAATCACTTGCCCGTTGATGGCAAGTGCAAGCTTGGACATGTCTTTCGGGTCTTTTACCACTTGGAAGCCTGCTTCCTCGGTCGTGAACTTCCGCCTGTGCTCTTCCGAATAGAGCTCGCCCTCGTAGAACAGCGGTTTGCCGCTGATGAGCGTGGCAGTCTGCCTTTCGTTGAAGCCGACTTTCAGACAGAACCTCTCCATGTACACCAACTCTTGGAACAGCGGAAACCACTTCTTGGCTTTTTGGATAATGGACTTCAGGAATGACACTTCCCTTTGGTGTTCCGCTTCCTTGTCCGCCATTTCCCTGCGGTACTTGGCTTGCAGTTCCATCAATTGGCGGCTGTGTTCCTCCTGCTGCCGCTCCATCTGCTTTTGCAATAATTCGATACTCTCGTCACGGGCGGCAACCTCGCCTTGCAAGGTTCGGTTGTCGGCTTCCAACTCTTTCAGTCTGCCGCTACCCAAAAGAGAACCTACTTTTGCCACGAGTGCCGCTTTCGCCTCGGTCTTGGCGGCTTCCAGCTTCTCCGACTTGATTTCTTTTTTGACTTCGTCAAGTTCCTGCTTTGCCTGTTGGCATTCGGTCTGCAACTGCTGCACGTTGGCTTCAAGCTCTCCCGTCTGCCGTTTCAGGTCACGGTAGTATTGGGCGGTGGTTGTGTGCCGTGCTTCCGAACCTCGTATGCCACGCTGCAATCCGTACTTCGCCATCGCTGCGGCATAGCTGTCATGATAGGCAACAAGCCTTTCACGGCTCATGAGGTCGTCAGCACACAAACGCACGGCGTTGGCTTTCTTGCGGTAGGTGCGTTTGCCCTCCGCCTGCTTCTTCCTCGCTTTCCTGCGCTCTCCCGTTACTATCGGCACAACCGTTGCATGAATATGCGGCGTGTGCTCGTCCATGTGCAGCACTGCCGATACGGTGTTCTCCTTTCCGAACGTGCGGTGCAGCCATTGCAGGTTGTCGGCGCACCACTCGTCCAGCCTTCCCTCGTCCTGCACTCTCACCATGTCCTCGTGCGTGCCTGAAAGCACGATGCGGATTGCCCTCACTTGGTCGGGAGTAATTTTTCGCCTGATGCCTGCCGTGTGGATGCGGTGGCTTATCGCTTCGGTGCGGTCTGCCACACCGTCGGGGAACTCCACCAGTTCACGGTTGAGATGGGTGCGTGTGGGGTCGGCGTTCTTGGGCATTGTTTTGCGTTCTATGTGGTCGGATGCGCCCGCGTCAGCCGACCCTTTCGCCTTGTTGATTTGGATGCTTATGTATCCCATGTTTGTTTCTTGTTTTTTAGGTTCTACAAATTGTTTGTCGGTATCCGTCCGCCTGCGGTCGTGCCGCACGGGGCAAACGGGGGTGTCCAGAGGGGTGTAACCCCGTTGGCTCATTGGGGTGTTTTTAGCATTAGCGTCAGCGGTGCGTGAAGAAAACGCCCTAATGAGCTATGGCTTTTCGTTCCCAAAAGCCTGCGGCGGTGTCGGCGATGATGTCGGCGGATGTTGGTCGTCCTTTTCTTTTTGCCAGCCTTGTATGATATTCTGTGCCGTTGTGCCGGCATGATTGCCTGTCGGCACAACAGCATACAGGCAGGGATGGTGCTGCTGTTTCCCCTGCGGACTTGATAAGGGCTGAAATTCCGATGAATTGATGATTGGATAGTCTAATATACAGACAGCTAATGCAATAACCTTTCATCAGCGTTTCATCAAACCGCTTGCCAAAAGAAAAGCGATGAGCGGCGTTGTGTTGCCTTTCTCTTTTCATCAGCCCAATCCTTTTGTTGAGCGTTTGATGAGAATGTAAGTCGCTGTCATTCTTTATGTTTATATATGCTTTCATCATTTCATCAAAATATCAGAGTGTTTCCAACTGTTCCTTACTTACCGTATAGTAGCGTCCAATCCTCCTTACGGGTGAGTAACGGCACTCGCGGTTGTAGTCGTATTGTTAGGTGGTGTAGGAAAGCGAATTGGATGCAGGAGCCAGCTTCCAACACTCCTGCACCACTTTCCGAACCTGTGACTTCTCCACCTTGACTTGTGAGCAGACAAGCAACGGGATGATGTCATTGAGGCAAAAAGAAACAGACTCAACATTCACGCTTGCCATGATGTCGAGCAACAGTTCTCCTATCTCTATCTCCAAACGGTTACGGTTGCTTCGAATAATCTTCCGCAGGGCATCCGTCTCCAGCAGCTTCGGATTGAACCACATACGGCTTTCCTTCTTGGTGGATGGCTGTCTGTGTTGCAGGAAATGGAGAAAAGCGGGTATCTCCGCTTTCAGTTTTTGCAGGAAGTCGGTATCGTCATTCCGTAACGGAACAATCTTCCGTACCCAATAGCGTGTTTCCCCAGCGTCAATGATGACGGGCAGGTGTTCGTTGTTGGAGCAAAGCACGAACTTGGCGAAGAAGCCTATCTCGTCACGGTCTTTGCCTTTCGCCTCCACCTTGTAGGAAAGCGTGGTGCTTAGGTTCTTCAACCTCTCGCTGTCCTCACGGCGGTTGAGCAGCACCTCGTCCACCATGATGAGCAACTTGCCCGCCCAGTCGGAATTGAACTGGCTGCGGAAGTCCTCGTTGGTGTTGAAAGTCACGTTGTTTTGGAATACGGCTTTCAGGAAGTTCAGGAACGTGCTTTTGCCCGTATTCCTCTCTTCGGACACGAGCAGGAGGATGGGCAGTTTCTGAACGGGATAGAGGTAGAGCAGCTGCAAGTAGTCCATGCCCAACTCGTACTGTTCGCCGAAGATGTGTTCCACCAACGAACGGATGCAGGGGAAGTCGCCCTCCTGCGGCTGGTGGCTTATCGGCTCGTAGAGGTTGAGGAACTTGCCGACAACGGGCTGGTAGCCCACATGGTCGGGAACGGTGCAGAAGCCGTCATACTTGGGAACGCTCGCCATATAGTCCTTGCCGTAGTCCTACCGCAGGGTCTCGGAGTTCCATGCGATGCGTTTCCTCACATAGCCGCCGTCAATACGGGGCTGGTTTACAATCTTGTAGAGCGCGGTGCCTACTCGGATGAATGTTTCTTTCTTTTCCATGTCTTTAATACAGATTTAGTGCCGCCGACACCTTGTCGGCAGGCGGATTAAACATGGCTGCAAAGCTACGACAGGGCGGCTAAAGCCTTGATACGTAAAACTATGCAGAACGACGCAAAAGAAACCGATGGATAAGAAAATACAGCAGGATGGGCAATACCAACCTTAAAATGGCGAAAAGAAAAAGCCCGAAGAAGCAAAACCTCACTTCTTCGGACTGATATGATAGTGGTATGGATGTGTAACCACACGGGCGTATTGACGAATGGATATATTGACGAATAATCGCACCCATTAACATTTACATGGCTGTCTGTCGCTTAACGAAAGCCACAGAATTTGTCTGTCTTTTCGCAAGCACATCCTTTCCAAAAGGGCATTGCGCACCCTTGCGGCATTGGGTGTGTTGATATGGAAGGCAAGTGCAACGACCATTGGCAGGGCATACACTTCCAAAAAATAACCGTTAGGTAGCTTGATGCGCCTTTCCACCTCGCAAGGATTCAACCCTCCGCTCTTATACACGGCTCGGATGGCGGCACGAAGTGTCGGGGCGATAACATCGAAAAACTTCACCAATTCCATTTCGCTCATCCATACGCTGGCGGCATCGGACGGTACGGCAACCCTGCCGTACTCGTCCATCGTGATTGTTGCCCGTTTCATACCCTGTGCGTTTATATGGCGAAACGTCCACTAACCTTACTCTCGAAAGCGGATATGTCGTTTTCGAGTTTCTTGTTCGTCACCTGTAGGCTCGGCTGTCGGCGCCATGCCACCTTACGGTGGTAGGTTTCCGACAGCCTGCCTCCGAACCGTACGTACACGTCTCCATGTATACGGCTCTCCGCCCATAACGGCATTTTAGCTATTCTC
>NZ_JADYTF010000168.1 GCF_021530995.1 Bacteroides caecigallinarum | reverse complement strand
GTACGAGAAAACTTTTTCTATAGGTGTTTTTTTATCTTTATCTGCCTTTAAATCATTCTAATCGTATGATTTAAAGGGGTATATTACGTTATGTGTCGGAAAACATAGTTTAGTAACACGAATGTAACAGTTGGATTTCTGAACATAAATTTCTATTTTGCGCCAACTTAAAAATGAGATATGAAAAGCATATCCTTTATTCTATTAATTTTTTAATCTAGAATACCATGAAAGTATATCAGACTAACGAAATCAAAAACATTGCACTTCTTGGCAATGATGGCTCAGGTAAAACCACCCTCACTGAAGCGTTGCTCTTTGAGAGTGGTATTATAAAACGTCGCGGCAGAATTACTGCCAAGAACACTGTCAGCGATTATTTCCCGGTAGAGCAGGAGTATGGTTACTCTGTATTCTCTACCGTTTATCATGTGGAGTGGAATGGTAAAAAACTAAATATCATAGACTGTCCGGGTAGTGATGACTTCGTGGGGGCTGCAATGACTGCGTTAAATGTAACCGATACAGCCGTGTTGCTTCTGAACGGTCAGTATGGACCTGAAGTTGGTACTCAGAATCACTTCCGTTATACAGAGAAGTTGGGTAAACCGGTTATCTTCCTCGTTAACCAGCTTGACTCGCCTAACTGCGATTTCGATAAAGTACTCGAACAGTTGACTGAGAATTATGGTTCTAAAGTTGTTCCGGTTCAGTATCCTATCAGTACAGGTCCGGACTTCAATTCGTTGATTGATGTACTTTTAATGAAAAAATATTCGTGGGGACCTGAAGGTGGTGCTCCTACTATCGAACCTGTTCCGGAAGAAGAAATGGAAAAGGCTATGGAATGGCATAAGAGACTTGTTGAGGCTGCTGCCGAACACGATGAGACTCTTATGGAAAAATTCTTTGAATCAGAATCGCTTACGGAAGACGAAATGCGTGAAGGTATCCGCAAGGGATTGGCTGCACGCGGCATGTTCCCTGTGTTCTGCGTATGTGCGGGAAAAGACATGGGTGTACGCCGATTGATGGAATTCCTTGGTAACGTAGTGCCTTTCGTAGACGAAATGCCTGTGGTTCACAATACACGTGGCGTTCCTGTGCCTCCTGTGGCTGATGCTCCTACTTCACTTTATTTCTTCAAGACTGCCGTTGAGCCTCATATCGGCGATGTTCAGTACTTCAAGGTGATGAGTGGTGCGGTTCACGAGGGTGATGATTTGAATAATGCCGACCGTGGATCAAAAGAACGTATGGCTCAGCTTTATGTTTGTGCAGGTGCAAACCGTGAAAAGGTGGAAGAATTGAGAGCTGGTGATATCGGTTGTACAGTTAAGCTGAAAGATGTCAAGACCGGTAATACTCTGAACAGCAAGGACTGCGAAAACAGATTCAATTTCATCAAGTATCCAAATCCTAAATATACTAGAGCTATCAAACCGGAAAATGAGGCTGATACTGAAAAGATGATGGCTATCCTTAACCGTATGCGTGAGGAAGATCCTACATGGGTTGTTGAACAGTCAAAGGAATTGAAGCAGATTCTTGTTCATGGTCAGGGTGAGTTCCATTTGCGCACACTGAAATGGCGTCTTGAAAATAATGAGAAACTGGCTGTTCAGTTCCTTGAACCAAAGATACCTTACAGAGAAACTATCACTAAGGCTGCACGTGCTGACTACAGACATAAGAAACAGTCGGGTGGTGCCGGACAGTTCGGTGAAGTTCATCTTATTGTGGAACCATATTACGAAGGTATGCCTACTCCTGAGGTTTATAAATTCAATGGTCAGGAATTCAAGATTAATGTCAAGAGTACTGAAACCGTTGATTTGGAATGGGGTGGTAAGTTGGTATTCATCAACAGTGTTGTAGGTGGAGCTATCGATACAAGATTTATGCCTGCAATCCTTAAAGGTATCATGAGCCGAATGGAACAGGGACCTCTGACTGGTTCGTATGCACGCGATGTACGTGTTATCGTATATGATGGAAAGATGCATCCGGTTGACTCAAATGAAATCTCGTTCATGCTTGCAGGACGTAATGCCTTTAGCGAAGCATTCAAGAATGCAGGGCCTAAGATTCTTGAACCTATATATGATGTGGAAGTTTTTGTTCCGAGCGACAAACTTGGTGACGTTATGAGTGATATGCAGGGACGCCGCGGTATGATTATGGGTATGAGTAGTGAAAAGGGATATGAAAAGCTGGCAGCAAAGGTGCCTTTGAAAGAAATGTCCAATTATTCTACTGCTTTAAGTTCATTGACAGGTGGACGTGCTTCGTTCATTATGAAGTTTGCAAGCTACGAACTTGTTCCAACAGATGTTCAGAATAAACTTATGAAGGAATTTGAAGAGCAGGAAAAGAATGAAGATTGATAATTAGTTGATATTTTAATACATAAAAAAGCCGTATTTCTTAAAAATACGGCTTTTTTTTATTCACTTTTCATGAACTTTTTGTCACTTTTAGTTGTTATACATTTAAAGTTATATTATTTTTGTAAAGTAAATGCTTTGAGTGTGACTTTTAATTGTGATTTTATTAATCAAAATGATGGTTTATTGTTAAATCTGAAAAAATGCCATGTAAAACATGTTAATTGATGATGATTATATTAATTAGCTTGTTAAATTTGTCACCATGAAAAAGTCAACAATATGGATATTAGGAGTCATTATGGCTCTGTCTTTTCTTAGTCTGCTATATTTGCAGGTAAGTTACATAGAAGAGATGGTTAAGATGCGTCGTGGACAATTCGAAGAGAATGTAAACCGCAGTCTTGTTCAGTCCGTGCGTAATCTTGAACTGGTGGAAACCAAGAAGTATCTTGAGGCGGATGTCGCTGCTACTGAAAGGGCGGCTAGGCTTTCGGAACAGTTTAATCTTAATAAAGGAAAAGTAAGTGAAGACATTCTCCAGCAGCATCACCAATATACTATAACATCGCCTGATGGAAGCATGTATTCAACTTTTGAATTTAAGACTATTACTAACAGGCCTGCCAATGTCCCCAAAGTGATAATATCCAACGGAAAGAATATTCCGCAGACATCAAGGACACTGCAGGAAATAATAAAGGAAAGATATGTCTATCAGAGGGCTTTGCTGGATGAGGTGGTATATAATATACTTTATACAGCAAGTGACAAGCCTATTAAAGAGAGGATAAACTTTAAGCAATTGGATCATTTTATAAAATCAGAATTGCTCAATAACGGATTGGATTTGCCGTATCATTTTATGGTTACGGACAGGGATGGAAAGGAAATTTACCGATGCTCTGATTATGTGTATGACGGTGAGAAAATATATTCAAGACTGTTGTTTGAGAATGACCCTCCTGCAAAAATGGGATATGTGAAAATATTTTTCCCTACTATGGATGATTATATTTTCAGTTCTGTAAAGTTTATGATACCTTCAATTATCTTTACAGTAGTACTTCTGATAACATTTATATTTACTATATATATTATATTCCGTCAGAAGAAGCTTACAGAGATAAAGAACGACTTTATCAATAATATGACGCATGAGTTCAAGACCCCTATCTCTACAATTTCACTTGCGGCTCAGATGCTTAATGATCCGGCTGTAGGAAAATCGCCTGTGATGTTTAAGCATATATCAGGAGTGATAAATGATGAAACCAAGCGTCTGCGTTTCCAAGTGGAAAAAGTGTTACAGATGTCAATGTTCGAACGTCAGAAAGCAACTTTGAAGAAAAAGAAGATTGATGCTAACGAACTGATAAACGGGGTTATAAATACTTTCAGGCTGAAAGTGGAAAGTTGTCATGGTACGTTGGATGCAGAGTTGGATGCTACAGATCCTTTTATATTTGTAGATGAAATGCATTTCACAAATGTGATATTTAATTTGTTGGATAATGCTGTTAAGTATAAACGTGCTGATGTAGATATAAGCTTGAAAGTCAGAACGTGGAATGAGGCAAATAAGCTTCATATCTCTGTTGAAGACAACGGTATAGGTATAAAGAAAGAAAATTTGAAAAAGATATTTGACAAGTTCTACCGTGTTCACACCGGAAACCTTCATGACGTGAAAGGATTCGGTTTGGGACTGGCCTATGTAAAGAAGATTATTTCAGATCACAATGGAAGTATCAGAGCTGAGAGTGAACTGAATGTCGGAACTAAATTTATTATTGTATTACCATTATTTAAAGAAGATTGATATGGACGAAAGAATGCGTATTTTATTGTGCGAAGATGATGAGAATCTTGGCATGCTTTTGAGAGAATATTTACAGGCAAAAGGTTATGAAGCTGATTTGTTTCTGAATGGTGACGAAGGTGTTAAAGGTTACCAGAGAGGAAAATATGATATGATTGTCACAGACGTGATGATGCCAGTGAAGGATGGTTTTTCTATGGTACAGGAAATAAAACAGATTAATTCTGAAGTTCCGGTGATTTTCCTTACTGCAAAAACAATGAAGGAAGATATTTTGGAAGGATTCAAAATAGGTGCGGATGACTATATCAGCAAGCCTTTCAGTATGGAGGAATTGACACTACGTATTGAGGCTATCTTACGCCGTGTGAAAGGTAAAAAGGTAAAGGAAAGTTCAATGTATACTATTGGTAACTTTACTTTTGATACACAAAAGCAATTGCTGACAATCGGCGATAAGCAGACTAAACTTACAACTAAAGAATCAGAGCTTTTGTCTTTGTTGTGTTCGCATGCAAACGAGATTCTCCAGAGAGACTATGCACTTAAGAATATATGGATAGATGACAATTATTTTAATGCCAGAAGTATGGATGTTTATATAACAAAATTGCGTAAGCACCTCAAGGCAGATCCTTCAATAG
>NZ_JADYTF010000167.1 GCF_021530995.1 Bacteroides caecigallinarum | reverse complement strand
GTTTGATTGCCTGCTTTTCATTTCGAGAAAATCACATTTAACAATATATTGGCCTATATTATGTCTTTCAATGACAATAGGCTTATACTTAGGAGAATTATTTTCTTTAACTTCTTCTGTTCCATAGGTTATAGCAAAATCCATATATAAGTCAGTTATAGAAGGATCATTACTACTTTTGTCATTATTTAAAATATTCTCAACTTGCTCTAATTCAGGTTCCAAGTTTGCTATTGCCTTTAGAATATTTGTTTTGCCAGTACCATTATTCCCCAATATAACTGTACATTGGGACAATTTTGTACTATTTTCTCCTTTGCAAAAATCTAAAATATTCTCCCCTTTGAAACATTTATAATCTTTTAGCATAAGGGAGCGAATATATACTGGAGGATTATTCAACATAATGCGTTTTCTTGAGTTATCGCTACAAATATAAGCTAAAATAGGTACTTTATCATCCATGATTATATTTTTATTTTTTATTAATGGATAAATTAGATACAATCCTACATATTATCTTCACAATTACGATAACAATCAATATTCCTATTGCCCATCCTCCTACATCGAGCCGAAACTGCTGCCAGCGAGTTAGCTCCTTTTCAACAGGATATGGGACTTTTTCTTCCTTCGTTACAGTCACTTCCTTGGAAGGCAGATAAACTGTATCTGGCTGAGTTCGCATTTTAGCCAACAGATTCCCAAGACTGTCGATGGTAAGCATTGCCTGAGCGTTCTTGCTGTTGGCTATATCCAGCCAGTTCAGCACTACCCTACCGTTTTCATCGCATTCGAGTAAGGCTCGGATGGTTGCGCTGTCCGGTGGTAATTGAACTTCAACCAGCTTCTCCACTACAACACTATCAGCCTTGCTTTCTACAGGAACATATCTTACCGTTCGGCAGGAACAGACAAGAATAATGCACATGAAGGGAGCCAGCGTTATGCACCGGCTCACCTTATTCATTATGTAGTCACAGAGCTTCATAATTTATTATTTTTCATATAACCGACCCAAGCAAAATGCTTCCTCTTAGAAGTGTAGGACATATAGGTTTCATTGCTGTATGCCTCACGCTCGAAAGATATATTCCGATAAGCATTCTCTTTCCCGAATAGCCTTACTATCCATTCAATTACATACCATAAATAAAATAATATATACAACATTTCTTTCATCTGCGCAGTATGTATTTCCTCGTGGTTCAGTGTGCAACTTGTAAGCATTGCATCCTTGCGCACAAATAACACACCGAACAGATTAATAGCTTTAAATCCCTTAAACGGGATGATATTATTCCTTACTATTCTCATGGCTTAACTACTATTTCAGGAATAAATGGATATTCACTTCTTACATCAAAGCACGGACACATCTTCGTCCACTCGTTCGGTTCTACGATACCGTCATTGTCAAGGTCTGGCGACGTGTCACGGTGTCCCAGTACTTCGACAATCTGATACTTTGCACACAATTCTTTAATCAGCTTAGCGAGAGCTTCCTTCTGCGCCGGTGTACGGGTGTCAGCTGCCTTACTATTTGCATCCAGTCCGCCGATGTAACAGATACCGATACTATGTTTGTTATAGCTTACACCACTAAAGCCTTTACTATTACAGTGTGCTCCGTTAATCGTCAAGCTGCGGCCAACTTCAATTGTTCCGTCCAGCCTAATAACATAGTTGTACCCTATCGTGCTAAATCCTCTCTGTAAGTGCATCTGTGTAATTTCCTTCTTCCCTATGTCCTGCCCTGCACGTGTTGCAGAGCAATGGACTACAATCGCATCAATCTTGTTCATTTTTCTTTCCATCCTCTTTTGTTACTTCTTCAATTATTTCCCCGGCTGCAGAATACTTCTTTTTGATATAACCGACTAACAGTCTTTTAATAGACACCTTATTCTTAATACCATGTATTGCACAGATATGGTCAGCAATGCTGTCAAACTCGAAGACGAAAGCCAACCCCAAGCCGCACATAGCGGAAATGGTATAGGAGCAGATGCCCACTGGCTGTAGGATGGCAAGACCAAGCATGAAGCCGAGAACCAGATATGAATTATACTCTATGAACTTACACATGGTACGTCTGCCAGCACGGGAGAAACGAAAGTCTTCGCCACGTTTGACTACGCTGTCGATAATACCAAGAATGAAGTCTGCAATTATCATTACGACAATAAACACTAACATCCAACGAAGTTGGAATACCACATCCTTTATTTCTCCAATAAAAGAGTAAGCCCCGGCAACTGCTAATTGTGGAGCTATAATGTTAAGTATTCTCTCCATCAATTCAAATGTTTATCAGTCCAACCCTTTGCAAGCCAGCCAAGGAAAACACCAAACAAGAACGCACCTGTTGATACAATACTTGCCCAAAAAGGCACATATTGGTAGTAAGCCAACAAACCTACAATCACGACTATAACAATAGCCATCACAATCATCTTTTTCTTCATAACTACTAATTTTAAAAAGTTATCCTGTCAAATTCATACACAAAAAAGCACTTCATCCAGTATGAGTTTTTTGGATTTGAAACAATCCGACTAATGTTCCAAATCTCTCTTACAAAGATATAATTTAAAGTATTCGATTTTCAAAAACGGTAAATTCTTGGTATATCCTATAACAATATACCCAGTATATACTAAAACACTGTTTTACTTTGAAATTTATTTACATTTTTCTTCTTTTGCACAGCCTTCAAGTCCTTGACAATTGTAGTGCTTAAAACCTCAGAATATATCTCTGTTGTCTTAACCGAAGTATGCCCAAGAAGTTTCTGCACGGTGGTAATAGCAACGCCTTGATGAATGAGTAACGTAGCACACGTGTGTCTCGCTGTGTGGAATGTGAAATGTTTCTTGATTTTCGATTTTTCGGCTATCTCTGACAAAATTTTGTTAGTGTCTGCATTAATTGGAATAGCTGCCATCTGTTCGATGCTATCGTATTTATCTATGATGTCAAGAGCTTTGCCTTCAAATAGTAAATCCAAAGGGAGTTTAATATCCAAGTTTGTTTTCTGCATATTTAGGCATAGCCATTTTTTTCGATTTATCGGTATAATATTTGATGCTGTCAATGTTCGGAAATCAGAAAAACGTAAACCGGTATAGCAGCAGAATAGGAAGGCATCTAAGATGTGCTGCTGACGACTATCGTCAAGATGCAATTTTTCCAACTTACCAAGTTCATCTGGTGTCAAGAATGGTTTCTGAGCTTTTTGGATCTTGATTTTAAACTTCCTAAATGGATACGCATCAACAGGCATATAACCGTCATTGATTGCTTCGTTCGTAAGGGTTCTCAGTTGTCTTAGATGCTTTCCAGTAGTGTTCTGGTTCTTACCTAAGTCACGGAGCCATGCTTCGAAATCCTTCAGAAATGTGTACGATAAATCTTCGAAAGTCAGTCCAGGGCGAAACCTGTCTAATAACCTTACTGTTGACATTAGATTTTCTTTAGTGCTTTCACTCTTGTCGGCCGATACAATAGATTTCCTTGCAAACTCAGTAAAAGTGATGTTTACTGGTGCTTCCTTCTTTACGGCATCGCGAAGCAAAGCCAGAGTAGGCTGAATGCCACGCTTCCAAAAGCTTAGCTCAATACCCTGCAGGTAAATGATATATTCAAATAATATTGCATTAAGTTCTACAGATTGTGGATGATTAATTACTTCCGATGTCTGATTGTTCCAGTGTTCCGGACGTACATATACGTTCGTAGTAAGATAGATATTACGCTGATTCAGTTTAGCTTCTACCTGAATTAATGCTGTACCCTGCTTATTGATTGTGTTCTTTCTATTATAGACTAATCGGTATCTTATCTTTTGCATTTTTCGCGCAAAGGTCGAAAATCTGCCGCTTTTACGCAAATGTGTGTCCAAGTGGGAGGACTACTTCCGGCAGCAACCCTTGAAGAAAATGGTCTTATGTCATTTGAAGACAAAAAAAGGATGTTCAAATCTATGCCTACAAGCGGAGGAGGATTAACTCATATTGCACATGTAGCACAATACAAAAGATATGGAGCTGCAATTTATGTTATTCCTAATAACGAAAACCCACTAGGCCTTTTTTTGTTGAAAGCAGGTAATAGTTCAAGTATTAATCCAACGCTAGTCAGGCTCTATGGAGGCGGGATGAACGGTAAAATATACTACAAAATTACAGGAAGCACTTTAGATCTTTACTACAAATCAGCGAATACTGATACTGGCCCACAAGATATATTTCAAACAATTGTTGGTACACCAGCATATACAACCTATAGCGGTACAATTGAAGATATGACTGAATTAGTAATATCATAAGAATATCACTGTTTACAGAAGGTTAACTATTAACCTTCTGTAAACAATTTAGCATCATCTGGCAAAGTCGATAAATTCATTAGAGGCTTTACCCCACTGACAGGAACGCAAGATATACTAACAACTCCAGCTTGGAGACTTTTAACATATATTCCCCAATTCCCGTTTTCTAGTTTTGAGTAATAAAACTCAGCATTCCCTATTGAACCATTTATATACGAGACTCGTGCCGCGATTTGAACAGTTTCAGAAGAAACCATTAAAGAAGCCCGCACTGGTTTTCGGTATGCATGATATATGTAAATATCAACAAAACATTTATGAGTTAGTGTTTCAAATAATAACATAGCTTTATTTTGTTTAATTGTGGTACCACCATCAACCAAAGCTCGTGATTTATTCATCAAACCATTCTTTTCAAACGTAGCCGTTCCGATAAGTCCTCCCACAACTGATATTGTTTCTGGGTCTCTGATTACATCATTAAAAGGTTCATCCGACATTTCGCGTGATAGTTTATTAAAGAAGAAAACCGCTGCACAAATTGTATATTTGAATAAGCACAAGCAAACGTACAATTATGAACAGCAGTTTTCTATATCATGCGTGGGG
>NZ_JADYTF010000166.1 GCF_021530995.1 Bacteroides caecigallinarum | reverse complement strand
AGAATGTCTTTATAAAGCATATATTGACGAAGTAATATCCTTGCCATCTTTGAATAAAAAATATTATGATGAGCTTTCCTGGGAGGAATATATTGAGGCCTTAATTCGCCGTATCGCATATATGAATGGTATTCTCTACCGGAAACAAGCAATGGGTGAAGATTATTCTGAATTATATACTCATATTAAAGAGATATTTGATTATATCGACTTTTCTTTTGAAAGAAGAATCCAATGGAAAAGAAGTTATCTTCTTCCAGAAGAGTTATTTCCATTTCTTTATGATAAATTGGCTGAGATATACCGAGACTTTTTTGTAGATAAGATAGATGATTTTATGAAACATCTAAAGAACCGGATGCCAAACCAGTTGTGTTTGTACAGAGAGGGCTATTGTGCAACTCTAATAAGGATGACTGGTATATTAGGTAAAAAGAGCAATACGCGGCAACAAGCTGTATTCTTAGCTGACGAAATTGTTAAATATATACTTTATGCTGTACAGAATAGAAGTGAACGGTGTTATTATTTACTTCAGATCTGCCGGGAATATGCTATGATGGGTGAAAAAACAAAAACTCAAAACACTTATATTGAAGTATTGAACAGTTCTATGGGACCAGATTGGTATAAAGAAGCTCAACTAGATCTGATTAATGAATTTCGTAAAACAGATACATTTTTTGACGCTGTTCAAGTCGCACATATGGCGGCAATATTTGAAGAAGCATCTGGCGAAATGACATTTCAAAGATATGTTCAGCAAGAGAAAAATGAATTTGTTGCAACTATAGCTAAAGCATCTTCACTATCGGATGCCATTACCTATTATAAATTTGAGACTATTCCATCTTCTGAAAGAATTATCAGTAATGCAGAGGACTGGAAAGTAGACATGCCGGCTCCTGGCAAAGGCTATGATCTTGGCGCTAACCATTTAATAGAAGCTAGTGCAATTTGTCAGCTGTTAAGCGAATGCAAGGAAGTGTCACCTTATATAAAATATGCTATAAGTGAATTATTCTGGGAAAATTGGGACAAAATGCATAATGACTATCAATATGCAAACCTTCATTCTGAAATAATAGCAGAACTAGGAGAGAAGAAATCTATAGAAATTCTCGCCCCTAGAATGGCAGATTATATAGCTCATATATATGATACAAAGAACGGTATTTATTTAAAAGACTTTGAGGAAAAGGTTATATTCGACAGTTTTTTGGATTACCTAAATCGTTTTTTGGAGGAAAGGGGAATTGAGTGGAAACGAAGTTTGAAGGAAGAAAAACACTCAGAAAAAAGAGAAAATCTAAAAGAAAAGCTCGGTTCTCTTCCTTCAAGTAAAGCACTTCTTGATTCTATGAGAAAGAATATCGTTTCACCATTAGGAAGCTATTGGTACTCTCTCAGTGAATTTATTACACCGCTTATTAATAAGTCAGATTTTGATAAAACAAAACTTTTTGATATTATATCTGGACATTATGACATTAATGTGCGTCCTTCAAAGCAACAATACGAGAAATTTATTGGTATGTCTGGTTATCATGAAGAACATAATCAGGATGAGCAAATGATTCATTTTCTGATATGGTTTCTTGTTCATCCAGATAGAAATGTTTCGATGAGAGCAGAAGAAGCCCTAAAATGGCTATGTGAATATGATCATAGAGTAATAGAATGTTTAATAGAAGAGATTAAACAATATGTTGAAATAGGTCTGAATACAATAGCTTCAGAGGTTTTACTTGAAATTACTATTGAGAAACCTTCTATAGTATTAGAATGCATTCAATCTGACTATGAGCAAAAGGAATTACTTAGTGTTCGTAATTTTTCAGTCTCAAGGAATCTTTACGAAATTGCATTAGTATTGTCAGAGAAATGTGGGTATAATAGTTTACTAGAAAAAATGAAAACCATATTTCCTAATACAATGACTGATAGAGGTGATGTATTGATAGATTTTGAGGATATGATGTTTATTGAACATAAAATTGATAAACTCAATAACTTGCAGGTTACTGGCGGAAAAGAGTTTGCACAACCTTATTTGGACGCTGTACATTCATTGAAAGATGACGGTACGATAACAAAACTGTTAAAAACAGATGAATACATACGAAGAAGCTTCTACTTGAACGGATTATTCAAAGGTAGGTATATAAGGACAATGGAAGATGTACTCAATAGAGTTCTCTATAACAAAGTGGATTATGAGAGGGCTGGAAGAGTGTATTATGCAATTAATAATTAATGTATATGACTAAATATTTAGGTTCATCATATCCAGGTAGAAGAGAGTTTGAGAGAGGTGCAAATCTGCTCAAAGAGAGTATTGATAATGAACGTATTTTATTTGCTCGTGGTATTGATGCTCATTTATTTGATTCATTATCAAGAGTTAGAACACTACCTAACGGTAGAATAAATCTTGATACTATAGACGAATTGGTACGTTCTACTTTCCATATATTGGCGTCTAATAATTTTAAAGAAATGTATGAAAGAGAAAAGTAAATATGGTATGCCACCGCCAACTTCGCGGGCAGAATTTGAACACAATGTATTCCTTCTAGTTGAAGATTTTGAAAGACATAAGAACAACCAATCTTACTTGGAAAATCGTTTATGGGCTTTGGGGGAATCTTTAGAGCATTCAAGATATTTGCCCAATAGACGAATTGAGTTATCCACTATAGATGAGCGGATGAGACTTCTTTCAAATATGATGGATTGGGAAAAATATCTGCCACCTGTGTCGTTAAGAGAGAAAAATAGTGAATGATCACCAAGGATATATTTTATATTAGGAAGAAACGGGATGATTATCCCGTTGTTTTTTGATCCTTCTCATGAAATTAACCTTGAGAATAACTCGAAGAAAGATTGGATACTTTATCGACACAGTGATATACTGCGACCGATAACTACTAACAGACTCAGTAGATACCTTAGATGAATGCCGTATGCTTGCGGGAAGTCCCAAGAGTGCGGCATTTCTATATTGAACACAACCGACACATTTGAACATCCATCAACCTTGTGACAGATAATTTCTCACCTTACCTGGATGCTTACCCTTGCCAGGCTTCACCACTTGGATCTTGAACAGCACGCGATACCTTGTGATATCCTCGTGAATTTAGCAATAGTTTGAAGTTCATCTTTGTCCATCAACAACTCTCACACCTTTAAAAAAGCAGTATTGAAAACCGGGGAGGAAGCAAATGCATGAGGCTCTGGCACACGATCATTTCCAAACTACGTGTGGCCGTGATAGGCCGACACGAAGAGATTGTAGCTACTTGTATGGTTGCCGTCGTTATACGGTAATCTATATCAGCAAACCTATTCCAAACAGCCTGAACTTCAGGATTGAGATTCTTCCATACAGCGATTGCTTGGCGGTGTAGATCAAGATAAATAAGTCGTCTCTGTTTGCCGGAAAACTCATACCTAGACTTGGATTTGAAATAGCAGATGTCATCCCTAATGTAAATTCTAGCCGTAAACTAAATTCAGGTAAAAGTCTAACATCGTCACTAAACCATTATCACTAGAAAATAAAAGACTCACCCTGAGCGCGCTGTTCTTATGGGAAGCGGGGTGAGTATGTTATTGCAAATTTAATTAATAAACTTCATATACCGATGTTTTTCTTAAATATATTGCAAGAATGAATTATATGGTAATAGGTCCTTGCGTTAATCTTTCTAGGTAATTTAATAAATCTTCTGATGCATGAAGGAATAAGATAAAATACTTTTCAAACATTTCGAACAAAATCTCATCTGATGTAATTCTAATTCCGTATTTGTTTATATGTATATATCTGGTTATCAGTGGTTATAGTATTTGATATTTTAGAGACTAAGAGATTGAGGGTATCTGTAAAGCAATAATTATCTATGATTTAGATAGATTTTATAGTGGAACGTACTCAAATTACATAGAGGGACGTAAATTTGTCCCCCGTATGTGGCTTGAGGGACAAACGGGGGACAAAAATGTTGAAAAAATTGTAAACAGAAACGACGAGTGCACAGAAAATGGTAAATTGAGTGCACAGAAAACAGTAACAACAGTGCACAAGAATCAGTAACAACAGTACACAGAAATCGGTAACAATAATGCACAACAATAAGCATTATTAACCAGACCTTTGTGCTCATAAGGAAAATACAACACAGACAGCCATATGAGTGTCAGAGATCACAACAAAACAGACCGATTAATTATGTACGATCGAATCCAACGCTACCGCAATGAAGACCACAGGTCCGTCAGCTGGATAGCACAGAAACTTCACCTGAACCGCCGGACCGTCAAGCGGTATCTGTCAATGTCACAGGCGGAGTACGAACGCCATCTGGATGCATCCGAAGAACGTCCGCTTCTGCTTGAGCCCTACACCAAGTTTGTCGTCGACCGGTTGAACCAGTTTCAGGACACCAAGGCGGCCCAGATGCACGACTGGCTGAAAGAGCACTACCCCGACTTTCCGGAAGTGTGCCCGAAGACTGTCTACAACTTCGTGATGCGCATCCGTCAGGAGTACAGAATCCCGATGATGCCGATAAGTGAAAGGGTATACGAATGTCTTCCCGAGACCCCATCCGGCAGATATGCGCAGGTAGACTTCGGCCAGACCAGACTGCGCCGTGGAGACGGGACGCGTGTCAAGGTCCATTTCATGGTCATGCTGCTATGCTGCAGCCGTTACAAGTTCGTGTGGTTCAGCGACAGGCCATTCACCAGCGAGACCGCCAGCCAGGCTCACGAGAAGTCCTTTGAGTACTTCCGCGGTGTACCCCGCTTCATCATCTACGACCAGGATGCGGTCTTCCTTTATGACGAGAACATCGGTGACTATAGGATGACGACAGTCTTCGAGAGCTATGTGAAGAGCCGTCCGTTTGATGTTATTTTCGGTTCATCCGACATTTCGCGTGATAGTTTATTAAAGAAGAAAACCGCTGCACAAATTGTATATTTGAATAAGCACAAGCAAACGTACAATTATGAACAGCAGTTTTCTATATCATGCGTGGGGTCT
>NZ_JADYTF010000165.1 GCF_021530995.1 Bacteroides caecigallinarum | reverse complement strand
CGGTCTTGTAGAGGAACCACAGTCTTTCAAAGTCTTTTTCGCTAAACATAATCTTTCAAGTTTTAAGTTTAGCACAAAGGTATGAGAAAGAGCCATGCTAGTCAATACGCCAATTTTGGATGGTTACTTGTTTTAATATTAATGTTTTTCCCTTATATTTTTATAGTAACAGTTTCTGTTGGAAAAATACTTACTTTATAATAAAAAAGGTGATCATTTGATCACCTTTTTTAAATTGAATTATTTCTGTTGAGGTTTTCTTTCACGTTTTTTGTTGTTTTCTTCCATACCTTCAGGTTTTGGTAATAAAACCTTGTGAGAAAGCTTGAATTTACCGGTCTTAGGGTCGATTTCAAGAAGTTTTACTTCTATATCGTCACCTTCTTTCAAACCTGATTCTTCGATAGTCTCAAGGCGTTTCCAGTCGATTTCTGAGATGTGAAGCAAACCGTCCTTACCTGGAAGGAATTCTACAAATGCACCGTAAGGCATGATTGAACGAACTTTTCCTGTATATACCTCACCTACTTCAGGAACTGCTACAATACCTTTTATCATGCGGATAGCATCGTCAATTGACTTCTTGTTTGTACCTGAAATTTCGATACGGCCAACATTGTCAACTTCTTCGATTGTGATAGTAGCACCTGTTTCTTCCTGCATACCTTGTATAATCTTACCACCAGGACCGATTACAGCGCCTATGAATTCTTTAGGAATTGTCATAGTCTCGATACGTGGAGCGTGTGGCTTAAGGTCTGCACGAGGTTCTGCGATGCATTCTGTCAATTTTCCGAGGATATATTCGCGACCCTGTTTTGCCTGAAGAAGTGCTTTTTCAAGGATGTCGTAAGTAAGACCGTCACACTTGATATCCATCTGAGTGGCAGTGATACCTTTGCAAGTACCTGTTACCTTAAAGTCCATATCTCCGAGGTGGTCTTCATCGCCAAGGATATCTGAAAGAACGGCATATTTGTCTTCGCCGGCATTTTTGATCAATCCCATTGCAATACCTGATACCGGATTCTTGATAGGTACACCAGCGTCCATAAGAGCCAATGTTCCGGCACATACTGTTGCCATTGAAGATGAACCGTTTGATTCAAGTATATCTGAAACTACGCGTACGCAGTATGGATAATCTGCTGGAATCTGTCCCTTCAAAGCGCGCCATGCCAAGTGTCCGTGACCAATCTCACGACGTCCTACACCGCGCTGAGCTTTTGCTTCACCTGTAGAGAAAGGAGGGAAGTTGTAGTGAAGAAGGAAACGTTCCTTGTGCTGGTCAAGTACGTCATCAACTACTTTTTCGTCGAGTTTTGTACCGAGTGTTACAGTACTCAAAGACTGAGTTTCACCACGTGTAAAGATTGAAGAACCATGAGGACCTGGCAGTGGGCTTACTTCGCACCAGATAGGACGGATTTCTGTAGTAGTACGTCCGTCAAGACGCTTGCCTTCGTCAAGTATACAACGGCGCATAGCCTCTTTTTCTACATCGTGGTAGTAACGGTCTATCATTGCACCCTTTTCTTCAAGTTCTTCTTCTGTGAACTGAGCCTTGAATTCTTCGCATACAGCCTCGAAAGCATCACCGCGTTCGTGTTTGTTTCTGTTGCCTGATGCTGCGATAGCGTATGCTTTTTCGTAGCATGCATCGTGAACAGCCTTGCGGAGTTCTTCATCGTTTTCTTCGTGGCAGTATTCACGTTTAACTGTAGAACCTACTTCTTCCATAAGTTCCATCTGAGCCTTGCAGTGAACTTTGATAGCTTCGTGAGCAAATTTCATCGCTTCAAGAAGATCCTGTTCTGAAACTTCTTCCATTTCACCTTCCACCATCATGATGTTTTCGTAAGTAGCGGCAACCATCAAGTCCATATCTGCCTTTTCGAGAGCCTCGAATGTAGGGTTGATGACAAACTGTCCGTCTATACGTGCTACACGTACTTCTGAGATAGGACCGCCGAAAGGAATATCAGAAACAGCAAGTGCTGCCGAAGCTGCAAGACCTGCAAGAGCATCTGGCATATCAACTCCATCTGCCGAATAGAGGATAATGTTTACATATACCTCTGCGTGATAATTATCAGGGAAAAGAGGACGCAATGCGCGGTCAACAAGGCGGCAAGTCAAAATTTCGTAGTCAGAAGCCTTGCCTTCGCGTTTTGTGAAACCGCCAGGGAAACGTCCGAATGCTGAATATTTTTCTTTGTACTCTACCTGTAAAGGCATGAAATCTGTACCGGGAACTGCATCTTTTGCTGCACAAACAGTAGCTAGCAACATGGTGTTACCCATGCGTAGCATAACAGCACCATCTGCCTGTTTTGCCAGCTTTCCCGTTTCGAGTGTGATGGTTCTTCCATCTCCAAGCTCGATCGTCTTAACAATTGGATTGATCATAAAAATTGATTTAATATAGTTTTTTCGTCAAAATATGCGCAAAGATATACATTTTATCGCAGTAAACAGGTGAAAATGAGGTGAAACTTTCATAATATGCTAATTTTTTGCCGCTTAACATTAAGAAGAAATAAAAAAACTTTGTGAAATCGTTTAAAACAGTAACTTTGCATCGCTAAAAAAAATTTTTAACCTATATAACTAACGATATGATCAGGAAAAATTATATTGCAGCCATATTCTTGTCTCTTGGTATTGCTGCTTGTAACCGTGGACCGGTTTTTAATGTGGAAGGTGAGATTGCCGGTGCTGAAGATAAAACATTGTATATTGAACATACGTCTATAAACGGTGTTCTTAAAATGGATTCAGTAAAACTTGATAGTAAGGGAAACTTTCATTTTGCCGAGGCTCGTCCTGAGGCTCCTGATTTTTATCGCATAAGGATAGAAGACAAAGTAATTAATTTCGTAGTAGATTCTACTGAGACTGTAACCATCAAATCCGATTATACAGGATTTTCTTCTGATTATAATATTACAGGTTCTGAAAGTAATGTCAGAATAAAGGAATTGTCTTTGCTTCAGGCCGAACTTCAGAACAAGGTAAATGATTTGAACAAATCCGGAATGCCGATAGGTCTTGCTCAGGACAGTTTGGCAAAGCTCGTTTCGGCTTATAAAGATAATGTGAAACAAAACTATATCTATAAAGAGCCTGAAAAGGCATCTTCTTATTTTGCGTTGTTCCAGCAATTAAACGGATTTATGATATTCGATCCTTTTTCAAATAGAGAAGATGTGAAGTGTTTTGCCGCTGTGGCTACTAGCCTTAATCATAATTATCCGCATGCTGACCGTTCTCGCAATCTTTACAATATGGTAATTAAAGGAATGAAAAATACTCGTGCTCCGCAACAGAAATCTGTGGAAATACCAGATGGCTTGGTTCAGGAGACATCTATTATAGACATTCCTCTGAAAGATATTAAAGGTGAAACAAAACATCTTACAGATTACAAGGGTAAAGTAGTTCTTATTGATTTCACAGCGTATGCTACTCCTAATTCAGGAACCAGAACATTGGCATTAAGGGAACTTTACAGCAAATACGCCTCACAAGGTCTGGTGATTTATCAGGTTTCGTTGGATACTGACGAACATTTCTGGAAAACAGCGTGCGACAATCTTCCATGGGTATGTGTGCGCGACCCTCAGGGACCATATTCAACTTATGCCAAAATTTATGGAATAACTGCACTTCCTACAGCATTCCTTGTTAATAAAAACAATGAGCTTGTTTTAAGGCTGGATGAGAAAACAGATATTGAAGCGGAAATCAAGAAATTGCTCTGACATGTTTAATAGCATGTAAAAATAAGTTACTTATATGCTTGACTTATAAGAAAAAAACATATCTTTGCAAACAGAATAGGGTATAAAGGGTTCCGGCATCGTTGAACATGTCGGAATTCTTTTTTGTTTTATATCAAAATCAGAATAATTAATTAATAACGAAATAATTTAGGAGGAAAATTATTATGGCTTATATGTCAGAAGAAGGCTATCAGAAACTGTTGGCCGAGTTAAAGCATTTGGAGGCTGTAGAACGCCCTAAGATTGTTGCTGCTATAGCAGAAGCACGTGATAAAGGAGACTTGTCAGAGAATGCCGAATATGATGCGGCAAAGGAAGCGCAGGGACTTCTTGAAATGAAAATCAACCAGCTTAAGGCCACTATAGGTGATGCCAAGATTATTGATACTTCAAAGATGAAGGCTGACACAGTTCAGATTCTTACACGTGTGGAGCTTAAGAATGTAAAGAATAACATGAAAATGGCCTATACCATTGTGTCTGAAAGTGAAGCTAATCTTAAGGAAGGAAAGATTTCTGTCACTACACCTATTGCTCAGGGACTATTAGGCAAGAAAGTTGGTGATGTAGCCGAAATTACTATCCCACAGGGTAAAATAAGTCTTGAAATTTTAAGTATATCATTTTAATAGTTAAGGCAGGTCCGCTTTGTGCGGACTTGCCTTATTTAATATATAATAAGATATGGCAACTATATTCAGTAAAATCATTGCAGGAGAGATTCCAAGCTACAAAGTGGCTGAGGATGACAAATTTTATGCTTTTCTTGACATCAATCCATTGGTAAAGGGACATACACTTGTAGTGCCTAAGAGGGAGGTTGATTATATTTTCGACCTCGAAGACGATGAACTGGCCGATATGCATGTATTTGCTAAAAGTGTGGCACTTGCTATTCAGAAAGCTTTCCCATGTAAGAAGGTAGGCGAAGCTGTTATAGGTCTTGAAGTACCGCATGCTCACATCCACCTTATACCTATTCAGAATGAGTCGGATATGCTTTTTTCTAACCCTAAGCTTTCATTGACTTCCGAAGAGTTTTCTTCCATAGCCCAGACTATAAATAAAATCTGGTCAGAAACCAAATAATAATTTTCCTGATTATCAAATATCAAGCCATCGTTCGATGGCTTTTTTTGTGGCTAATAATTAAATTTGCAGTCTGTTAATGTGAAAAACTTTTTTATATGACAAGAAGATTTGTATTTGGATTTATTACTGTCCGCTAAAGACGTGAATTCCCTCCCAACTTGCTGAAATAGATAAGTTGGGAGTTATTTTCATATCAGACAAGCCCCTCTTATGAGCTTATTACCTCCTTAGGTGGTGGTTCTGCTG
>NZ_JADYTF010000164.1 GCF_021530995.1 Bacteroides caecigallinarum | reverse complement strand
CTATTGTAGTCCGGATTCTACTATATGTTTGGATTATTACTTCTTCCTAGTAACAGTATAAATCACTTTTCCTTCCTTATTTATCATGTGTAAATTCAGTTCCTTTTTGTCGGCACAAATCAGCGAAAAGCCTGTATCACTACTGCAGAATTTTGTTCCATCTATAGGTTTAACCTTACGGCTGAGCGAACCTGATGTATTCACTATATAATCTATTTTACTATCAGCCTTACGAATATGCTGGAAATTATGTATGTGTCCGCACAAATACATATCTACATTCTTGTGCTTGCGTAATATAGAATCAAGCCTTTTCTGCAAGTCAAGTCTTTCAGACTCGTCTTTACCTGTCTCAGCATATATAGGATGGTGTCCCACTACCAGTACCCAGTCTTCCTTTGCCGCTGTCAGGACTGAGTCAATCCATTCCAACTGTTTATCCATATCCTGTTTGCAAGCGTCGGGATATTTCTCTGTATCCTCACGATATTTGTCGAGAAGAGGAGCTGTGTCCACCATTACAAAACGTACTGTCACCCCATCATTCTCCATTGCGAAAGTATAATAACGGCTTGGCACATTCCATCTTGCACTTACAGCACTGTAATCAATCACAGCCTGAGTATTTCCACGATATTCATGGTTTCCAAGTATGGCATACCACGGAATCATCAGTTCAGGATGACTGTATATAAGCTCGTAGTTAGTCATCCACAACGGGTCATTAACGCTGCGTACGCCTTCAAAATGATGTACGTCGCCGGCAGCAACCACACATTCTATATCTACTGTCTCTGCCATATTTCCCATCAGTTCGGCAATAGGTTTCTGGTCATAATATCCGTTACGGCCAAGGTCATTGGCAAGATAGAAATTCAATGGCTTTTCCAGAGCTTTCCAGCTTTCAGGCGTTTGTGCAAATGAAACTGCAACTACCGCCAAAGCCATAAACAGTGTAATGATGTTTTTTCTTAATGAGATCATAATTATTATAATTTGATTTATTGATTTAATTTACTTGTGCAAAGTAACGATACAAAGCTGAAAAGATTCTGAATTATCTTTATATAACAGACAAATCAGAATCTTTTTAAAATATATTTATACTAACACCTATTTATCAGAAACTGATTTTCACACCTGCATTAGCTCTGACTCCATAGAACTCGGCCTGCATAGTACGTTCTTTTGTACCCTGATAATAGCGTAGCGGCTGGTTAAGAAGGTTTGTAGCTTCTGCATAAACAGTACATTTCACCTTCTTGCCGAATGTATAACTTGCGTTCACATCCATATAGTTTACAGAATCATAATATCTGTCAAGGTCTGCATGTTCGCCCATTTCATCTATGAAATCTGAAGCATAGTTATAAGACAATCTTACGTTAAATCCTTTCTTTTCGAAATAAAGAGAAGCATTTGCAGTATGCTCAGGAGATCCCGGAAGTCTCAAATCCTTTTCATTTTCACGTCCTTCGAAATTGAAGTTCTTGACATTTGTGTAAGTGTAAGTATAGTTACCATAGAAACCGATACATTTCAATGCCGGAGCTATGAAACCAAAGTCACGCTGGAAACCGACTTCAACACCGAGAAGGTCTGCGTCACCGGCATTTACAGATTTCTTTATCTCCTTGAAATCAACTCCAGGATACCCGGCAAATTCTCCGCTTGTACGCTGGTCAACTATAAAATCGTCTATTCTCTTATAGAAGATACCTGCGGAAACAAGTCCTATGCTTTTGAAATAATAGTCGGCACTCAAATCGAAGTTATAAGATAAAGTTGGAGTCAAATCTGGATTACCTATATAGATTTCTGTTTCTGCAAGATTTATATTCGTACTTGGTACAAGTGCTGAATACTTAGGTCTTGCAAGAGTTTCAGTAAACGAAGCACGTACTTTGAAATCATCGTTTACATTAAACTTATAAAGGACGCTTGGAAGTATATTTATATAATTGTTCTTACGTTCTCCAGTCGGATCCAAAGTTTCGTTCTCATCCGCATCTACGTTCCAGTTGAAACCGCTATAAATAAGGTTAGTTGCTTCCAGACGCGCACCAAGTACCAATTGGTGACGTTTTCCGAAATTCTGGTCAAAACGCAAGTAGCCTGAAGTCACTCTTTCTGTCGCGTCGAAGTTTCCTGACGATTCTTCCAGAACACGTTCTCCCTCCATATCAGAGAAATTCATGTTTCCAAGATATTCTTTTGTAACGAAATCTGTTGACTGATACTGTGATCCCGGCATATATCCATCACGCACCTGCGAGCTAAGATGACTCATATATTCGGTTCCGAATTTTTCTTCGTATGCGTCACAGTAGTCGTAAACTACAATATCCTTATGTTTGTTCTTGCTGACATGCTTTGCACCGAATTTCAGTCTGTTGCTATAATAGCCTAAAGCCAAAGGCAATTCAAAATTCAGTTTAAACTTAGCGTCTGTTTCATATATTTCCTGATTTGAATTTGTCAGTTCGTCCAATCCCCAGTCTCCTGTATTAGGATTAACCTTAGTTGAGATATAAGGGAAGCGCTGACCTGCATCAACAACATCAAGAGCTATATCTTTCTGTTTAAGAGTGAAATATCTTTCTTCAGGACGGTCTTCGCTTGCACGAGAGTAAGACGCACCCCAGTCCATTTTCAATTTACCGAACAGGTGTTCACCTCCCAAAGCCAAGTCCATTGTCTGCTGCAATTCAAGACGGGCATTTCTGTTGTCAGAAGAACCTCCTTTGGTCTGAATTTCCACTTTGGCTTCACCGTCTGCCGCAGCATCAAGATCTTTATATGAGATACGGTAACGGTTTTCCCAGTCGTGACGACGGTTATAGATACCCTTGAATGTAAGCTTGTGATTAGGATTTATATCATAATCCAAAGACAACGAATAACTCTGACGCTGGCGTGTCACATAATACTGACGGGTTTCTGCGTCTGTAATGAAAACTTCTCCCGTATCTTCATCCCTGTCATATTCAAACTCCACATCGTCCGAACCTATAGGAGCATTCTGATATGAAAGAGCCACCATCATACCGAGCTTGTCGTTGAAGAAACGGTCACCGTAAGTAAAGCCGGCATTGACCTGTGCTTTCTGGCTCACTACATTATAGCCACTACCAAGAGTTGCATTGATAACACGCTTGAACGGAGTACTCTTTGTGACAAGATTGATAGAACCACCGATAGCATCTCCATCCATATCTGCAGTAACCACCTTGTTTACTTCAATAGTCTGAACCATATCAGAAGGAATGAGGTCAAGCTGTACATTACGGATATCACCCTCTGCCGAAGGAATCCTGTTACCATTGATAGTTACAGAACTTAAATCAGCCGAAGTACCGCGAACCTGTCCGAAGCGAGCTTCACCCTGGTCATACTGAACATTGATACCACTGATACGTTTCAAAGCGTCACCGATGTTTGAGTCAGGGAACTTACCGACCTGGTCGGCAGAAACCACATTCACAATACCCATTTCGTTTTTCTGTGAGTTTAATGCACGACGCTGTCCCTGAAAAGCACCACCAACGATTACTTCCTGCAATTCAACACCTTCATTAAGTACAATATTTTTCTCAACAGTTTTACCGCCTGAGATTTTGATTTTCATTTCAAAAGGACTATAACCTACGTATGTCACTTTAACCTTATATTCACCCGGTTTAAGATTAGGGAGAATATAGAAGCCGTCTATATCACTGACTACACCGGTGTGTAAATCTTCTATAAATATAGAAGCTCCCGGCAGTGTGTGATTCTCAGTATCTACCACACGTCCTCTTACAATACCCATTTCTGCAAGCTCTGTGTCGTCTGCAGCGAAAACATTTGCACTAAGTGCTGTTGCAGCCAAGACGCATGCAACACTTTTAAAAACCTTTTTCATACCTTTATTAAAAAAACTTTTTCTGGTGCAAAGGTCTCAATAAGCGGTTACATATTCATTTCGCAGATTTTAAGAATTCAAAACAAAAATATTGCAAAAACATTACAGTAAAAACTATTTATAACTTATAGTTTTCACTTCTCCCCATGTTATAGAAGTAAGGCCATCCTTATTCCACAAACATTCTCTCACAGTAATAATCTTATTATCAGTATCAATACATACAACCTGATAAGACAACAGGTTTTCATTCTTGGAAGAATACTCCCCTTTCATCGGCGAATCCACTCTGAATACAGGAAGAGAAACAGTACCATTGACACCCTTCCATTCATAGAATTCATTATAATTGCAGTCACCATGAAAATATGCCTTGATCTGTGGATGTGACTCCACGAAACGTTCAAAACGACTCCAATTACCCTCAGGCAATTTGTTAATATTATCAACAGAACAGGTATCACTCAACAGATTTTCAAACTTGTCAACCGCATTTATATTATAAGGATAGTTAGGATTGGTATAATGTTTTGCATCAGCCTCAACAGGGTCATGGGTGAATATTATAACAGGCGAAACAGGATCTTCCTTCATGACACTGTCCATCCACATACGCATATTGCTGTCGGGCCACATACCAATGAACATAAATCTGAGGCTATCCCTGACAAAGGAATATCGTACCTGATTTTCCGAATAATTAAATTCTTTAATCTCACTATGTCCGTACACCGGCATATTATGATTGAATATACCTACCGCACTCGCATCATCACGCTCAGGTGAAAGTCTCTTCGGGTATCCTATAGCATTTGATATGTCATGATTTCCGGGAACAACATAAACAGGATAATCCAAAGCATCTATCCAGTCCTTTTTAAATTGATTCCACGATTCAGATGCTGTCCATGCTCCTTTCTGCATTCTGTTTGAAATATCCCCCGTACAAATAAGGAAATCCGGCTCCCCGAATACAGTTCCTGCTCCGGCTCCTCCGTCCGACGGCAGTGGTGAAGAATAAAGCAACGTAAACGATTTCAGCATCTCGTCCACCACCTTATATGTCTCACACTCCTTTCCTCTAAAATTTCTCTTTATTCCATAATGAAGGTCTGAACAATATATAAACCGTATCTCTTCAGCGTCTAAAGTTAATACATTGATAAAATTGAATATCAGAAAAAGAAAAAGCGAAATAAAACGAATAGTTCTCATTTGTTACAGCTACATTTTAATGTTTATAAC
>NZ_JADYTF010000163.1 GCF_021530995.1 Bacteroides caecigallinarum | reverse complement strand
TATAACAATTGATACAATAAAAATAGCTTCAGGAAAAAAACCAATTTTCATTAATATATAAGAAACAGGAAGATTGAGCATCTGTAAACCACCCACAATAAGTTGATAGTTTCGAATCCTTCCTGTAGCCTGCATAGCAGTTACTAATGGATTGGAAATTGATTCACTCATGGAAAATATGAGGACTAACTGTACGAAGCTAATTGTATGTGTAGGAACAGTATTTAGCCATTTTTCTAAGATATATTCTGTATTTAAAATTATTGGTAAAGACAATACTAACAAGAGATAGAATGAAAGGCGCGCACCTTGATAAATCAGTACCATCATGTAATCAAAATCTTTTGATGCATAAGATTTTGTAATCTGCGGTCTCAAGGCTGTCATGAAATTTGAAACAAAGCCTGCTATAGCAGAGTTAACCTGAATAGCTATACCTCTAGCGGCATTAACTGTTGGTCCACAAAATAAATTAATTAATAAATTACCGCCTTGATCTCTCAATATAGCAGATGAAGAACCAATAAAGTTCCATCCCGCAAAGCCAAACATCTGTTTTAACAGTTGCTTATCCCATATAAAATGATAGCTGCATTCTTCAAAATTCCGTTTACAGTAGTATGTATATGAAAAACGCACCAATAAAGCAACAAGTAACATTAAGAGGCCATAGAATATTAGTTTATCTATTGGGGATATCATTATAAGATACGCTATCAAAAGCTTTCCTACTGTTTCAAGAATACTTATGTAAGCAAATGCTGACATCTTTTCATGTGCTACGATGGCTGCATTATATGGGATACTGATTAAGTTTACAGCAAATGTCAGTATAGAAAAATGAAACACCCAATTGGCTGCACTAAGTCTGCTTGCATCAACATTCATCTTCTCATTTATAAACCATATTCCGGCAATTTCAGCAATAATAGTTATTGCTACAGCTAAAATAATCTGTATTGTGACTGATGAGGAGAAAACAGCTTTCAGTTTATTCAGGTCTTTTCTTCCCAATTCAAACGTAATAAAACGACTTATGGCTGAAGATAATGATCCTGATAGTATATTAAACATTGCAACAACACCGCCTACTACATTATAGATACCATAATCTTCTATACCAAGGGCATTGAGTACAACTCTTGATGTATATAGACTCACTATAATAGTCAGTAGCATGCGAAAATATAACATCAATGTATTTTTCGCTATTCTCTTATTTTTTTCTGAAGTCGAACTCATTGTTTAATTTCTTCACTCTCAGGCACGCTTCGCGGCTACCTCCCCCACCTTTCCATCCCCAGAAAGCTGCGCAAGATAGTCCGCATTAATCCTTAAATCGTCACAAAAGTAAGCCTTAATAACGATAATTCAAACCAAATCGCAGATTTTTATGCTTTTCGGCAGGGAATTTAACACTTTATTTTACCATCCTGCAAAAAACAACAAAAAAAATCCGCAAGCCTCCCACCTTTTGGCGAGAAAACTTACGGATTCCTCTACTAGTACCCCTCACTCTTCACATCGAAGCAAGGACATTCCTTTATCCATTCCTCGGGTTCTATCGTCCCATTGCCGTTAAGGTCAGGGCTGAAATCCCTGTGACCTGCTATTTCCTTGATGGGGAACTCCTTCTTCAATGTCATGATAAGATATTTCAGAGCCTTCTTCTGTTCTGCTGTGCGGGTGTCCTTGGGGTTGCCCTTGATGTCGAGACCGCCCTCGTAGCAGATGCCTATGCTGCCTTCGTTGTGTCCCTTGCAGTGGGCTCCTATCCGTTCCACCGGACGCATATCGCATATTTCTCCCGTACGACGGATATAAAAATGATACCCGCATCCGTTGAAACCGCGCTTACGGTGCATCTTGACCAAAGCAGCAGGCTCGAGCCTTTTGCCTTCAGGCGTAGCCGAGCAGTGTATGATAATTGTATCAACATGACGCTTCATTACCTCCTCCCTTCCCTTTGTCTCTGAAGCCCCCTGTAAAAATACAGAGGAGGCATTTCAGGATTCTGATTACTATTCTTCTTACATTTTTCATGGTTCACCGGTTTTTAGTTAGCTATCCTCACGTTGGTTATCGGTTTATGGAAGCGGATCCTCTCCTCCTCCGGCTGCTTCCTCTTCCTTCTTGTACTTCTGTTCCACCTTCTGGTACTTCAGGGTGTTGAGCATGTTGGCCAGTGTCTCTCCGCCACGGAAGATGATTCTGCCTTTCTCTATCAGGCCGTCATGATATTCCTCTGCGGTATCGGATCCCTTGCCTTTGAGGCTCACCTGGAGAGAGCCGAGCTCGCCCAAGCGGACTATTTCGCCGTTGGCAAGGGAGTCTGACACCACGTCCTCAAGTGCGATGAGTACTGCCATTACGTCCGCACGGGTCACGGTACACGACTGCTGGATGCGCTGCGAGAGCTCACGGATGCCTGCCTCGCCACGGGCCTGTGCCTGTGCATAGAATTTTCCCGGCACTTCAGGGTTCTGAGGGTCTTTACGTTCCACTACCGAATAAGTCAAATACTTGTCCATAATTCTTTCCTTTCTTTTTTAAATGGTTAATGATTAAACAAAAAATAAACTCTGCAATCCGAAACTTTGGGATCCCTTTCTGATTACACTACAAAGGTACCACGGTCCGGATTAGCAGAGTTCCTCTTTGTCCGCATGAGTATGGAAAGATGTGTTTTCGGAACTTTTCAGTACTTTTAGTACGGTTCGCCCAGGTGACGGACTATTATTTGTCAGGGAAATATTTATTTGCAAATTCCACCGGAGTCATTTTAAAGAGGTATTCGAGTATTATATTGGTGTCATAGAATACTTTCATAATCCGTATTTATCGTTTAAGTATTCGTTGCGTTTTGCATTATATGGTTGTCCGTCATCTTTCAGTATGCCGTACAATTCTTCCAAAGTGTAAGGTCTGGTATCTATGCCGTTTTTAGCGGAAACAGCCCGCTCTTCTTCTTCAATCTCCTGTTTAAGAATCAGTTGGATTTTCTGCTTTACCTTAAGGTCCTGTGTCCGTATCATTTCAAGAATGGCATTTACCATTCTGTTCTCATTATCAATAGGTAATGTTACTGCCATATTACTTGTTATTTATGCTTTTCAGCAAATTTCAGATCTTTTTTTTGTTGACAAGTTGACTAGGTACCAGTTAACTAGGCTTACTTGTGCTTAATAAGGGTATATATCAGGCCATAAAAATTACTCTGTGACAAAACTGATACTTCGTATGGTATCGCCACTTAATAGAAATGCCGGATTTAAGGATTTACTTGCTGAAGAGTGATGAAAAATGTCAATGTTTAATATGTTTTAAATATATTCTCTATGCGTTTTGTGAAAAAATAAAATGCCAAGGGAGAAATCGTCATTATACTTCTCCCTTGGCATTGTTGCTTTTGTTCGTATCCTTTTCGCTAAACATAATCTTTCGAGTTTTAAGTTTAGCACGAAGGTATGAGAAAGAGCAATGCTAGTCAATACGCCAATTTTGGAAGTTTACCTATTATTCCACCACTTACGCCTTAAAACTATCTATAACCTTAAGTGAATTATCAATATATTTTCTTGGATCTCCTGAAACAGTTTCCCTAATCTTTCTTAGGCTCTCTTTTGCTGCTTGTATATCATTCTTATACCAGCATATTTCGAAATGTGACACTGTTCCGCTTTTCAATGGAGCTTCAATATCACGGAAAAATAAGAGTCCTTTCTCCTCAAGAACCTTAATATCAGCTTCCACACTGTTGTGTGCTAGAACACCGTAATATTTTACGTTCTCCTCAAGAAGATAAGCATCTATTAATGCTTGTCCGAAATAGAGTTGTTTTGAAATATCACAAGTTATGACTCCTTTTGCTATTGCTCCCTTAAGTGGAATACCTGAATTAATGGCTGTTTCCATAACTTTGGAGCTTACTTCACTTATAGTTTGAAGACTACTTTGCTTGTTGTCAGAACTGTAAATCAATATACTGTCCGAAAATTGTGACAGTCTTATGCCATGTTCTTTATGTTCAAGTATATGTTTTGATATTCTTTGGTTGAAGTCATTTAACATGGATAACAGTTCTTCATGTTTTGTTCGTGCTACCCTGTCTTTGAATCCCATTATATCAAGAAATACTATGTATCTCTCTGTTGTGATGGATAAATCATTATTTACCTTTGAGGTATTAAGGCTTATCTCCACGATTTCTCCATTTGGTAATTTTAATCTTGCCATGATTATTTATCTACTGTGGTTGGAGTGACTATATAGCAATATACAAATATGGAATCATCATTTCCACCACCATTGCCTCCACGCATTCCTTTATCAAGATAATGTTGTTCAACCTTTCTGGCAGTGTCCACACTGTCGGCAGGAATATATATCCACCATGAATCCTCTTTCGATACTCCATGTTCCTCGAAAAGTCTGCGTTCCGGACTGTTCGTTATTCCAATATAAAATTCATTGTAATAATTCTTACCACTTTTATTCAAGTGTTCATCCATTGCTTGAATTATTTCATCATAGTTTAATGGCATATAGATATTATTAATGGTTTATAATCGTTTACTACGTATGGGCTGTGGGTAGTGATGTTTGGGCACGCTTCGCGGCTACCTCCTACATCCTTCGTTTCCGCTCAGATGTGCAAGATAGTCCGCCTTTTTCCTTAAATCGTCACAAAAGTAAGCCTTAATAACGATAATTCAAACCAAATCGGAGATTTTTATGCTTTGCGGCATCGATTTTAACACTTTATTTTACACTCCTGCAAAAAACAATAAAAAAATCCGCAAGTCTCCCGCCTTTTCGCGGGAAAACTTACGGATTCCTCTACTAGTACCCCTCACTCTTCACATCGAAGCAAGGACATTCCTTTATCCATTCTTCGGGTTCTACCGTCCCATTGCCGTTAAGGTCAGGGCTGAAATCCCTGTGACCTGATATTTCCTTGATGGGGAACTCCTTCTTCAATGTCATGATAAGGTATTTCAGAGCTTTCTTCTGTTCTGCTGTGCGCGTGTCCTTGGGGTTGCCCTTGATGTCGAGACCGCCCTCGTAGCAGATGCCTATGCTGCCTTCGTTGTGTCCCTTGCAGTGGGCTCCTATCCGTTCCACCGGACGCATATCGCATATCTCTCCCGTACGACGGATATAAAAATGATACCCGCATCCGTTGAAACCGCGCTTACGGTGCATCTTGACCAAAGCAGCAGGCTCGAGCCTTTTGCCTTCAGGCGTAGCCGAGCAGTGTATGATAATTGTATCAACATGACGCTTCATTACCTCCTCCCTTCCCTTTGTCTCTGAAGCCCCCTGTAAAAATACAGAGGAG
>NZ_JADYTF010000162.1 GCF_021530995.1 Bacteroides caecigallinarum | reverse complement strand
ATTATATACTCTATTCCTTGTAGTGAACTTAATCTTAAAGTTTTTGTTAAATTATCATATTCTAAAGAGGTTGCTTCTTCTATTGATTTTATAGCAGGTAAATTTCCTGTAATCTTGATATTAAAGCCTTGTGAAATAGAAGCATTTATATCTTCGTCTGTAACTACAATTTCTACATCATAACTGCCGGCTGTATAAGATAAAGATTGCGAAGTATAAATCTCATCACCAACTATCTTAAATGGCACAGTTTCATATACTCCATCTGATTTATATTTACCTCTTATTGAATATGAATAAGTATGTCCTACTGCGCTTGTTTCTACAGATATCTTTCCTACAAATACTCCAGGTCTTTGACCAGACGGCGCAGACAGTTGTGTAACATTAATATTTAATGGTCTGTCACTTGGAGCCGCAATTCCAATGACAGCTCCTTGCTGATCTGAATAATCCATACCCATAAATTTGTCTCTCAAAGCATTAAGATTGAAATATGAGTTTCCATATCCTCCCCATCCCCAGTTTACATGAAACATTCCGGTTCCATCATAACCATCTAAATTAAAACAATGCCCTGCATTATTCTTTGTATCAACTCCATTATATACAACAGGGCGGCCTGCTCCAAGTTCATTTATTATCAACTGTTCCCAGTTTCCTTCATATTCATCTCTCCAATAGTATTTCACGTTATTATAGGCAAAATGAGTTTTAAGAGCATTTTCAACTAAATAAGTATAAGTACCTGAAGCATCCAAGCCATATTGCATTTCAACAGATACACCAAGATGATATAAAAGACGTGAAACTTCTGCATAATTATCTTTAGATCCATCAGATATATTATCCCAATTATATGGTTCTTCATTATCATAATTAAATGATTTTATGGTTGCCATTGGTGATGTCGTAGTAAAATTACCTACCGGTCTTGCAGGATGTTTTGTAACAGAGAGGGCTTGACCCATAGCAACAGCTACACAACCAACCAAAGCCTTACTACTTCCTAATGCAGGACATTTTGCATTAAATGGTTCTGGTTGATTCCAATTTACATTTATTATTGGTTCTATTTTTGTACCTATTGAACGTGAACGTATTACGGATTTATAATACATTTTATTCCACTCAACAAGTGGATTGAGACTTTTTTCAGATATTTTTCCAATACGCATATTGTAAAGTCCAACATAAAATTCCATATTATCTGGTAATTGGGAATTTTTATTCAGTTTTCCATTCAACGAATATGCCAATAGTGGTTCAAAAGAATCATCACTCGACATCAACATCCATCCTTCTGGAGCTAAATGTATCAAATAAATATTTCTTTTTATCAAATCAATACTACTTACTCTGTAATTTGTAACTCCAGTCTTCATGTATAAAATTTCTGAAGCAATTTCTGAAACATGTGTTGGATCTACACGCCGCGCAAAAATTAAATTTGCTATCGACATTAGTATGCATAAAAGATAAATTTTTCTCATGATATTCAGGCAACTATATAAACGATACAAAGGGACATGAAAATACATGCCCCTTTTTTGTATATAAAAAAGATTGTTATTTACTTAAAACAGGATTTGATAAATTAAACCAAGTATATCCAGTAAAGTTTTCTGTTCCTGCTTCAAATAATGCAGCAGCCAATCCAAGGCCTTCTTCTTTTATTGTGATACTTTTTATATCTTCGCTTACCTCCCACTCCAATGTATCAAAAGACAAGTTATTTCCTTTTATAATACAAGAATAAGCATCACATACACCTAAAGGAGCACCGAAGTTCAATCCTTCTGCTAACAATTCACCTGTAGGCATAGTCAGTGTAATCTTTTTACTTGCTATATCAAAAGAATAATTCATAGTGAACTGTAAGTTTACACCTTGTAATGCAAATCCTAGAATCATTTCTTTTTCATATTTTGGATTACTTTCTCCATAAATAGTTATAGTAGCATCGTAAGAAGTTGCACCAGCAGTCAATTTCCACTTACCTCCAAGTTTTTCGTAGAAATTAGCGTCATTATCCTTTATTGTTACGATACAGGCATTAGCAGCCTCATCAATAGTAGCTCCATTTGCAGACTCTATTTTAACAACGAATGTTCTTGCTTCATTGATTTCTTCATCATCTGCTAAACTAAATTCTGCACTGATAGTTTTATCTTCTGCTGATATTCTCAAAGTATTATCTGTCAGAAAATAGTTTACATTCTGTTTTGCAGGATTATTACCATATTCTTCAACCTTTAATACGATATCAACAGCTCCATTCTGTTCTCCGGTTACATTGATAGGAATTTGAATTATACCATCACTTTCCTTTACTGTATATTCTGAAGTAGCAAATCCTACTTTGGCATCGGAAGTGTTCATTACTATCTCATCTTCTGCACATCCAACAAACATAACAGACGACAATAGTAAAGCTCCTAATATATTTTTCTTCTTCATAAAATTTCAATAATAAATTTAATAACCTTTGTTTTGTTGTCCTTTTAATTGTGGATTGGTTTGCATTTCAGCAGAAGGTATAGGCCAAACATATCTATAATCTTTAACACTGTATGATAAACCTTTACCGTTTACAGCCAATATTGATTCTACATCTGGATTTTCAGGATGACTTACACCTCTTTGGAAACCAAGTCCCCATCTATTAAGGTCTGCAAGACGGAAACCTTCTCCTATAAGCTCTTTTTGACGTTCCGTACGGATTTCATTAATAAGAGCCTGTCCAGAATAAGTTGTTCTCTGGTAACCCTCAATTCTTTTTTCACGTAAATCATTCAAATACTTATTTGCCTTATTTTCATCTGTTGTTGATGCAGCTTCGGCTGCGATCAAATAAAGTTCAGCCAATCTGAATGGTTTACTCATATTCACGAAGTTTGGATCAGATCCAGTTTTCAACTCATCGTTACCAGGATATTTATTAAATACTACTGTGCTAAATGTACCACCTTCTACAGACAAGTTCCATGTATCAAAATATACCTGTGAGCGTATATCATTTTCTGCATACATAGATATTGTCTCATACGATGGTATATAATCTGCAGAGTTGAGTTTAGTTCCAAGATAAGTTCCACCTGTTGAATTTCCTAATTCTGTATTTGTCATGTGGATTTTCAATATAGCTTCATTTGTTTTATCTTCTTTCCACATTTGTTTAAACTCAGAAATTTCAGCCAAACTATAAATTCCTGAATTAATAACTTCTTCAGATTTTGAAAGTGCAGTAGCATTATCACCCTTATATAAGGCTATTCTAGCTTGAAGGGCTTTTACAGCGTTAGTTGAAAGATATATAGCTTCAGGAGCAAGATTTTCATTATTTTTAGCTTCATACTTAGCCAATCCGTTTAATGCATCTGTCAAATCCTCATCTATAAACTTATATGTATCATCCTGAGAGCTTCTTCCCGGATATTTTGTTAAATCACCTGTTGGATCATAAGTCTTAACTATAGGAAGACCCATAGCTTCAGTTGCACCAATTTCTGCTGTGTATGGTTCGCAGAAACGTTGCATTAAAGAAAAATAACTATATGCACGGATAAACTTTGCTTCAGCTTCATATCTATCAAGTTCTATCAACTCGTCTTCATTAAAGGAACTGCTATTCCTCAAATTATCCATTTTCTCAATTATATAATTCGCAGAAGTAATAACAGAATAAAAAGCAGCCCAGTATGATTCAAATGTACCCTCAGCCGATGTAAAAGTACCAGCATGAACAATACCATTTCTATTACCGTAACTTACAGTAGCTTGAAATTCATCTCCCTGTAAATCTGTAATATACACATAACTACCTGTAGTCATACCTTTCAGGCTATTATATAAACCGTTTCTAAAACGGTAACAGTCATTCAATGACTGAATAGCCGTAGTATCATCCAATGATCCGTATGGCTTTACTTCCATATCACATGATGAGATAAGTGCACCGGTCATTAATAATGTAAGAAATATTTTTTTCATAAATGCTCAAGTTTAATTAGAATGTTAGTTCAACACCAAAAACATACTGTTTTGTATTAGGATAGAAGAATTTAACCAAGTTAGAATCTGGTTCTGGATCATATCCGGTAAATTTGGTTATAGTAAGCAAGTTTCTACCGGTAAAGAATACACTCATATTCTTAAAGAAACCAGTCTTGGACATTACTTTTGAAGGCAATGAATACTGAACTGTAATATTCTTTAAACGAAGGAATGAGGCATTTTCAACCAAATGATCATCAAACTGAATAGCCTGATCATATCTTGGAATATCTGTTATCTGTCCTGGAGTAGTCCACATATCAAGCATCGCTGTAGTCTGGTTAAAATCAGCAGCCTGACCTGGATTTTCCATGAAGTATCTATCATTACTCATCATATATTTCTTAGCAGCCCATGCAAAATCTGCATTTACACTAAGGCCTTTCCACATAAACTGTGTACCGAAACCACCTGTCCAAGGAGCGAATTGATCTTTACCCAAAAGAACAGCATCACGTTCTTCATTAAATACTTTTGTAATATTTCCATCTTTATCATACCACATCTGTTCTCCTGTATTAGGATCGACACCAGCTCTACGAACGAAATAAAGTTCTCCTACAGAATGACCAACCTTATACATTAATCCATAATCAGGCAATGCATATTCATCACGTCCATTAAACAGTTCAGTAATTTCGTTTTTATTATAGTTAAAGTTAGCGCGTACTGACCAGTAAAAATCTCTAGATTTTAGTATATCATAAGAAACACTTACGTCAACACCTCTATTCACCATAGAACCAATATTACCATAACCTGAACCATAACCTGTTGTATAAGAATAAGGTATCTGCATCAACATATCTGTTGTCTTTTTGTTATAAAATTCCACATCAGCTGATACACGATCGAAAAGTCTAAAGCTTAAGCCAACATTTGTTGAAGCTACAGTTTCCCATGTCAAATCATAGTTACTTGGCTGACTTATTCCTAGAGAAGAGCTACCATTATAGTTACTTCCACTACCCAACAGACCAAAATACATATAATCATCAATACTAGAGTTACCTGTAGTACCGTAACTTGCTTTCAATGATAAATTATTCAACCAATCAACATCACTCAAGAAGTCTTCTTTCTTTAAATCCCACATTGCTCCTACTGCAAAGAAATTAGCCCATCTATTATCTGGTGCAAACTTCGAGCTACCATCTCTACGGAAAGAGAAGTCCAAATAATATTTAGAATCATAATTATATGAAGCATTCAAGAAATATGAATTGAATATAGTTTCTACCAAAGAATGAGACAAATCACCTATACCTACTGTTGTACCTTGCGTAAGTTTCATCTGACGAATATCTGTATGACCTTCAGTAAATACTCCAAAACCATTAGTTCTAGATATTATAGATTCCTGACCAAGCAAAGCAGAGATATTATGTCTGTCTATATTAAATTTATACTCAGC
>NZ_JADYTF010000161.1 GCF_021530995.1 Bacteroides caecigallinarum | reverse complement strand
CATATGAATACATAATGGAATTTGAGAAGTTTCTTACTTCAAGAAATTATAAAATTAACACTATTATCAAGCACATCAAGCATTTAAGAAGTTTTTATAATGAAGCAATAAACCAAAAATTAATTAAAACCGATGAAGATGCATTTAGAAGATACAAAATGTTAAAAGGTGAGTCGAAATATACATTTCTTCTGCCTGAAGAGCTGTATAAACTGGAAACTTTGTCATTGTGTGGAAAGAACAAGAAAATGCTACATACGCTAGATGCCTTTCTATTTTGCTGCTATACTGGACTAAGATATTCAGACTTTTGTTCGTTAACTAAAGAGAATCTAATCAATATTGATAATAAATTATGGTTAATGTATAAATCTGTAAAAACAGAAGTCGAAACCAGATTGCCCCTATATCTTCTTTTTAATGGTAAGGCAATGTCTATATTAAAAAGGTATAGTTGTGACATAGGTTCTTTTTTTAAAATAAATTCAAATTCAAGTATTGACAAGGAGCTAAAGAGAATAAAAATGTTGGCAGGTATCAGTACACATATTTCATTTCATACGGCCAGACATACAAATGCAACTTTACTTGTATATAAAGGTGTAAACATTACTACTGTACAGAAATTATTGGGACATAAGAATATTCGTACTACCCAGCATTATGCTGACATTATTCCGCAAGGTATTGTGAATGATCTGGAAAAGAATGCTTGAAGAATATTATAGATCAAACGTACGCACATTCAATCTAAAACGTGCGCACATTCGATTCAAAACGTGCGCACGTTTTACTTGAAACATGCCCACGTTTTTTTCGAGGTATAAGGATGTAAGAAAACGTACAATAACGGTCGAACACTCAACCTCTCTTTTTAATATTTTACGCCTCAAAGGATTTAGTTATCTTATGCCGGATCCAATATAAAAAGAGGTATAATACAAGCATTTCTAACATAGTGAAAAATAGATATACTATTTATATAAAGATTTTGTAAATAAGTAAAAGTTCGGCCGGAACTTTGGTTATTTCATTCATCGGAATGAAAACACAGGAAGTGGCAATTCAAAAGATTGTTAAGGTGGAATTGCATTCTGACTCGGAGCTATTGGACGAAGTGACAGTCGTTGCTTATGGCACTAAACGTAAACAAGACTTGGTCGGTTCTATCAGTAGTGTTAAGAAAGAAATTATCAGTAACTCACAAGCGACTTCTGTAACAAATGCCTTGGAAGGAACTGTTGCAGGTCTGCAAATTGTAAGTTCAACAGGTCAGCCTGGAAGCGATGCCAGTATAGTTTTACGTGGTATTGGTTCCTTGTCTGCAAGTAATGAAGCTTTGATTGTTGTTGATGGTGTACCTTTTAATGGTAGATTGTCTGATATAAACCCTGCGGATATTGCTTCTATTAACGTATCAAAAGATGCAGTGTCAAACTCTTTGTATGGTTCGCGTGCTGCAGGTGGAGTAGTAATGGTTACAACTAAAAGCGGAAGTAAGGATAAAGTATCTATAAACTTTAATGGTACATGGGGTGTGACTCAGCGTGCTTATAAGGATTACAATATGGTTACTGATCCAGGAGAATTTTACCGTTTGACATGGTACGGTATTCGTAACACTCAATGGGCAAGTGGAATGTCAATTGAAGACGCAAATTTGGAAGCTAGTAAATTGTTGTTGAGCGAATTAGGAAATTACAATGCCTTCATCATTCCTGAAGGAGAATACTTGGTGACACCGGACGGAAATTTAAACACAAATGCTCGTCTTCGTTATAATGACACTTTTGCTGACGCATTATTTAATAATGCTTTCCGTCAGGAGTATAATGTATCTGCATCAGGTGGTAATGATAAGACTGATTATTATGTATCTATGGGATACTTGGATAACGATTCTTATGTATTAGGCTCTTCTTATAATCGTTTTACAGCTCGTGCAAATATTAATTCTCAACTGAAGTCTTGGTTGAAAGTAGGAACAAATGTTGGTTACTCAAAAACCACACAGAACGGAGTGCAGGAAGGGGCCGGATTAGCGTCCAATCCGTTTAGTGTAGCACGTTCTTGGGCTCCAATCTACCCGGTTCATGCTTATGATGCAGAAGGAAATATGAAATATTATGAGAACGGAGAACCTATGTACGATGCCGGAAATGGTGAAACAGACGGTACAGGAAAGCGCCCTACTGCAACCAATCAGAATGTTATAGCAAACATGAATGAAGATATCCGTGAAAATGTATATAACAATCTGACTTCACGTTCGTATATAGAAATATCTTTCCTGAAGAATTTTAAATTTACTGCAAACTACAGTTATGATTTTACCAACAACAGTTCAACTACTTATTATACACCTTTAATAGGTGATGGACAGTCTTTTGGTGGTCGTGGTACAAAAGGTAGTTATAACACAATTACTACAAACTTTAACCAGATTTTGGCTTATAGTAACGCATTTGGCAATCATCATTTGTCTGCAAAAATGGGCCATGAGGCTTATAAATATGAATTCAAATATCTGGAAGGACAGAAAACCAATTTCTTCAATCCTAATAATCCTGAACTGGTAAATGGTGGTCAGATGCAATACATCGACAGTTATACAGTTGACCATAATATAGAAGGATATTTTGTTATGGCAGACTATGACTACGATAATAAATATTATCTTTCTGCTGCTTTCCGTCGTGACGGTACATCACGTTTCTTGAATCGCTGGGGTAACTTCTGGTCAGTAGGAGGTGCTTGGCGTATCAGCAAGGAAGAGTTTATGAATGGTACAGAATCATGGCTTAACGATTTGAAACTACGTGCATCATACGGTACTCAAGGTAATGAAAACATCCTTTCAGGATATAGTTATGCCTATACTCCTTACATGGATCAATACGAAGTTACTTGGAATGGTTCTGAATTGGGATATTCACCTGTATTTTATGGTAATCCGGACTTGACTTGGGAAAAACAGAACACTTTTGACGTAGGAGCTGATTTCCGCTTGTTTGACAGAGTATATGGTTCATTCGAATATTTCTACCGTAGAACAGACGATATGTTGTTCCAACGTCCTGTAGCTTTCTCTACGGCTGGACGTCCATATAATTGGGAAAACTTAGGTGCAATGAAAAATGCAGGTATCGAATTTGATTTGAATGTTGACATCTTCAACAGACCTGACTTGAAATGGACTGTATCTGTAGTGGGTTCTCACTATAAGAATCGTATCTTGACACTGCCTGAAGAGAATCGTAAAGATGGTATTACAGATGGTTTGTTCAATTTAAGAGAAGGAAAAAGCCGTTATGAATACTATACTTACATGTATGCAGGTATGAATGAAGAAGGCAAACCTATGTGGTATAAAGATGAGTTAAATGAAAACAATGAAGTAGTAGGTCGTACAACAACTACTACTTATGCAGATGCAACTAAATATTTCCTTGGTAAATCTGCACTGCCTGATTTTAATGGTGGTTTGAATACTACATTCTCTTACAAAGGTATTGATCTTTCTATAGCTACAGCTTTCCAGATTGGTGGTTATGCTTATGACTATTCTTACTTGGATGGCATGAGTCAATCATTCTATGTAGGACATAATAAAGATATGTGGGATACTTTCAATCCGGAAACAGGAAAAGGTAAATTACCTATCTGGAATGCAAATGATAGTGGTAATTCATTTACTCAATCATCAGATCTTAATCTGATAAAGGCAAGCTATTTCAGCATACGTAATATTACTTTGGGATATACATTGCCTAAGAACTTGATGAAGAAAATAAGTGTTGAGAAAATGAGGATTTATGTAACCGCAGATAACTTCGCACTATGGTCTAAACGTCAAGGTTTTGATCCTCGCGTTTCTATGGCTGGTGCAAGCAGCAGTTATGGTGGATATTCTCCAATGCGTGTAATTTCTGGAGGTATAAACCTTTCTTTCTAACTTAAAAATATATTATAGTATATGAAGATAATGAAATATATGATACAGGCACTTATTGCCGGAGGCCTGTTTACATCGTGTCTTGAAGACGCTGACGTTACCGCTTATTTAACAGAAGATCAACTGGGTAGTGTAGCTCAGGAGGATCCGGACAAGACATTTTCGGCAGCAGTGGCAGGTATGTATTCTGACATGCAAAGTTATGTTGACACAGATATGAGTCATAATTATTTCGGCCAGAAGAGTTTTGACTATCTGACATCACTGATGGGTAATGATATGATTATGACCGGTCGTTTCGCAATGAGTCTCTATCATTATATGATAGATTACTGGCAGCAGAATTATACACCGACAAATAACAGATGGAAAGAATACTATCGAGTAATATCGAATGCCAATAATATTCTAAAACTTATTGACCCGGAAAGCAAAGACCCGGCTAACTTGAAATACAGAGCTATTGCTATGGGATTCCGTGGTTATGCTTACTTGTACCTGACATATCTGTATCAGTATTCTTACTATACAGGTGTAGATGGAACCAAGTGGGGACGTGGATCAAAATATGATTATTCCCAATCTCCGTGTGTACCGCTTATAACCGAGAAAACAGAAGGAGACCAGCCTCGTGCCACTGTGGCGCAAATACATGAGCAGATAAAAAACGACCTTACTACATCATTTAATCTGTTTAAGGAATTAGGAATGGAACGTACTTCCTCACCTGTTGACATGGACGGATGTGTAGTAGCTATGTATTTGGCTCGTGCATATATGGTTACTCAAGAATGGGATAAGGCTATAGAGTATGCACAAGTAGTAATAGACAATTTTGATATATTGAAAGGTGAAGATAATTTACTACAGGGATTCAGTAATATAAACTTGCCTGATGTTGTTTACGGATGCGATGTTACAGCTGATAATACTACTATATATATGTCTTATTTCTCACAGATGGATGCATACGGTGATGGGTATGCCGGTATCGGAGTATGGCGTGCTGCCTTCAAACCGCTGGTAGACCGTATTGCTGATAATGATATTCGTTTGAAATGGTTCTGTTGTGATCGTTCTACAGGAACTGACGTTAAAGGTGAAGACGGTTCAATTAAGCGTGTTACAATGCTACGTGACACCAAATCACCTGCAGCGGTAGAATATCAGGCTGTGAAATTTATCGGTACGGGTCGTGAAAACATCAAGGCAGGAGTATTTGCCGGATGGGAATTGGGTGATTATATATACTTGCGTTCGGAGGAAGCTTATTTGATGAAAATAGAGGCTTTAGCTCATAAAGGATCAAATGATGCTGTAAAAGAACTCAATGAATTTATGAAAACCCGTCAACCTGATTATGAATATACATTTAGCAACAAAGCTGATTTGATAGAGGAGATAATATATCAGAAACGTGTTGAGTTTTGGGGTGAAGGTTTGGAATATATTGACAACCGTCGTTTGAATATTCCTGTTGACCGTACAGATGAAACTTGGGGTGCAGAAAACAACAATCATTTCTCTGCTGCAAAATTTAGACACGAGCAGGAAGATCGTAATTTCCTTTATCAATTACCAATTTCAGAAATAGAGAACAACTCTCAGATTTCTTCAAGTGACCAAAATTGATAAGTCAATATGCTCATTTTTAATAGATAAAACTATTTGAAATCGCATTTATAATCAGCCTATTGAGGTTAAAGT
>NZ_JADYTF010000160.1 GCF_021530995.1 Bacteroides caecigallinarum | reverse complement strand
GGAGAAATATTATCATTCAAATTCACCCAGATAAAAAAAATCATAACAAAAAAATTAAATGACCGTTTTGATTTGTGGTCACAAATACAATTATTGGATAAAATACAATTAAAAAAAGACAATTCTTTTTTGGAGGGATTTATTTCATCAAGAACATTGAGTAGAGAACTTGTAATAGAGTTTGAAGATGGAAGTAATCGTATAATATCGATGAATGATATTCTTTCTTATTCAAAGATACCAAATACCAAATATATTGCTGCATACGATAAGGCCCTAAAAGAAGGTGAGATTCTATTAAACGGTAAGGCTGCTTATTTTGCAAAACTTGAAGTGAATAATCAATTTTTAATATTGGGTGATATTGTTTCTGCACAACTTCCTGTTGGAGAATCTGTTGTTATTGAAGCAAATTTAGTCAACAATGATTCTTCTATTGTATTGGTAAAAGCTCATGATGAAAGTATAACCAAACAAATAGGCAAAAAAAATGTAACATTGTTGGCACCAGTAATCACTTATCAGGACTTATTTCAATCTAACTTACCTTTTAAGCGAGAAGAAACTCCTTTAGGTAATATCAGAATATCCTTTAAGTTAGAAGAAGAAGGTGACTATGTCCTTTATATTCAAGGAATTGAAGGATATATAATCATCAACGTAATAAATAAGCAACAATAGATTAAAACGTTTTGAATATGATGGACAAGTTAGATGGCTATAATGAAGGAGCAATAGAGGTATTCCAAATAGCAGAAGCATATTCTAAAGAAAACATGAATGCGGCTATTGAACCAGCCCATGTGCTAAAAGCTTTACTTCATAAAGATGTTGGCTTGATTGCTTTTATCGAAAAAGCTCTGAATGCTGATTACTACTACATTCTTGACTGGGCAGACATGAGAATTAGAATGTTAAAAAAAGACACCGACTCGTCTCATGCAAAAAGTTTTTCTGCTACTACCAAGGCTGTTATAAATGAAGCAGACAGCATTCGTATCTCTACAAAAAAAGATAAGATAGATCCAATATCATTGCTTATAGCGATAGTTACTCCTGGGGTTGGTTTTTCGTTTGAACAACTTAAAACGTTGCCACTTCAAAAAGATGATATTATGGTTGCAATTGGTGGTTTAAATACAACTACTATCACATCATCTTCAAATAAAGCAAATTCTTTTAAAAAAAGCATTGGTAAAAAAAGTATTGAATCTTATTGCATTTTAAAGAACCAGGAACAAGAATGTGGGAAAATACCTCAAATCGTTGGTTTCGAAAAAGAACTCGGTGAGATTTATGGTATTTTATGTAGAAAAACAAAAGCAAATATATTGATTACGGGTGAATCAGGTGTTGGTAAAACCTCTTTAGTCAATGCTTTTGTACAATCTGTTGCAAATGGTAAAACGCCATCTTATTTGTCGAATGCTCAAATTTATGAACTTGATACAATAGCTTTGTCCATTGGAGTTTCATACAAAAATGAAATTGAAGGACGATTAAAAAAAGTTCTTGATGAACTTATTAATATGGATAATGCCATACTTGTAATTGAATCGTTTAGTAAATTAATGGACAAACAAGGCACATTGAATGGTGCAATTAATGTGTTTAAATCATCATTAAATCAAGGTCTATTATGTATATGCACATCATCTATTGAAGGTTACACAAAAAACATCGAAACTGATAAGGAGATTACAAGTAAATTTGAGCGTATAATCATCGATGAACCTTCGATAGAAAAAACCACCAGCATTCTTAAAACGGTAATTAAGTCATTTGAAAACTTTCATGAATTAAAAACTTCTGATGACTTTATTATTAACTCAATACGTTTAGCAAAAAGATATTTTAGCGAAAAACATCTTCCTGATTCCGCTATTGATTTGATAGATCGCACAATGGCTCTGGTTAAAATTAAAAATGATTCAAATAAAGAGGAGAAGCGCGATGTAGTTCAGGTTGGAGATCTCATGGAGGTAGTTTCACAAAAAACAGGCATTCCATTAGGAGATGTTCAAGCTGCAGAACGCGAACGTCTGGTAAATGCAGAGGAAATTTTGAAGAGACGTGTAGTAGGTCAAGACCATGCTATTAAAGCTGTATTGGATTCAATATACGAATCACGTTCTGGCTTGAATAAAAAGGGCCAGCCTATAGGAAGTTTCTTTTTCCTAGGACCAACCGGAACAGGTAAGACAGAATTAGCCAAAGCTCTTGCAGAATTCTTATTTCAAGACGACACGGCTATTCTTAGATTTGACATGTCTGAATATAAAGAAGAACATTCTGTAGCATTGCTTTATGGAGCCCCTCCTGGATATGTAGGTTATGAAGAAGGTGGTTTGCTTGTAAATCAAATTCGCAAAAAACCTTATTCCATTGTACTTTTTGATGAGATTGAGAAAGCTCATCGCTCTGTATTTGATTTATTTCTTCAAATACTAGACGAAGGAAAACTTCATGATAGATTAGGACGCGTGGGAGACTTCTCAAATTCACTCATAATATTCACTTCAAATATAGGGAGTCAATATGTATTTGAACAATTTGAACACAATCGAATACCTACTCATAATGATATGTTGGAAGTGATGCAAGGCTATTTTAGGCCGGAATTCCTAGCACGACTTACTGAGATAGTGCCATTTGCTCCGATAAATGAGAAGATAGTTACTATGATCTTCAATATTCATTTAAAAGGGTTGCTTAAAACATTAAACGAGCAAAATATAACTCTCACTGTTGATGATAAGGCGATTCACAAAATAGCAATGGATGGGTTTAATGCGCAATATGGAGCTCGTCCTATACTTGGAATTTTAAGAAAAGACATTCGTCGTCCTTTATCTAAAATGATAATATCAGGTGAACTTGTAGAAGGTGATGATATAACTCTTACCTTAAATGAAAGTAATGAATTAAAGTGGAATATATCTCATTCAGAAAACAACTAAAATAATAATTAATATGGCAACAAAAACTGTAATTTCTAAAGTCCTCGATGCAGAGGCCGTAGATGGGATTATTGAGTTCCCTCAAAATAAAACTCTCTATGTAGACCAATTTACAGACATGGCTCCAGTTAAACCAGGCGATGTTTTCCAACCGGAAACAATGGAAGATGTTTTTAACTTTTATAAGCCTGAAAAAAAGAATGTTCAGATGTTAGATTTGGAAGGAAAACCTGTAAAAGAAAACTTCAAATTTAATGCAATTAAAGATTTTGACGATAAGGAACTTATTAAACAGAGTCCTTACTTGGCACAACAGAAATCTGCTGTTGATTCCTATAAAACAATAGAGCAACAACTTATTAAAAACAAAATACTTCGTCGTGCATATGAAAATGAAGAAAGCAGAAAGCATCTGATAGTTGCATTACAAGCTTTACTTGCAGAGTTGGAAAAAAATTAAATTTTATATTAGAAACAATATATTCAGATACAAATATGTCAGAAGAATTGAAACCACAGCTTCAAGCCACTAATTCTGTATTAGATACAAAAAGTGCTTATCTGGATGAGATAAAGAAAATCGAGAATCCGGCAGAACGTCTTAAAGAAAGTCTCGAAAAATTAGAAGATTTTGGAGATTTTGATCTTTTGGAAACTATGGCAGAAGGATTGGAGAATATGAATCCTGATAATAGGGCAGCTAAAAGAATATTTTTACAAGATAGTGAATTTGCGGAACAGCGTAAACATCTAAAAACAGATTTGCTCATGTGGCTGAATATTCTTGATAGTGATGCAAAGACAGCAACTGAAGCAGTTGATAAATGTCAGGAGTCGGCTAATGCTGCAGAAAAGAATCTGCTTCAAAACTTAGGCCTTGTTCACGAACAAACACAGAAATTGGAAATTGCCTATCGCTCACTCGGTGAGTTTTTTGCCAATTCAGGTCAATCGAAATTAAAATGTCTTAACTTGATAAATGTAGACAAGGAAGATTTGGGCGATCCCGATGGAAAGGTATTTGCAAAAGTACGTGATGAGCTCAAAAGTAGCTTTGACCGTCTTTCACTAAAAGATAATTATTCACTGCTTGTAAGTCCAGGCTATCTTGGAAGTAAGCAAATAGTAAATATGTGGGGGCAAATGGCTTATCGAAATAAAGTCATGCTGGTGACAGATTATGCAGATTCCCCTACCCTTAAATTGTTGAATAAGGGATTAGACAAAGCTAACCTAAGTGACACAGATGCATATTTGGCAAATGTAATCATGGCTTGTAACTATATTTTAGGCCGTAAAAAATCTGATGAATCAAATGAAGATGAAGAAGATCTATATCTTCCACCTTCTGCTGCTATCGCTGGTCGTATGAGTAATACTGAAGAGACTCCTATATCTCAAGGAATTGCTGGAAAGAAATATGGTACGATAGATATGGCAAAAGGAACCCGACTGGATTTATTAAAATCTGAATTGACTGCATTGATTGACAAAGGTGTTGTACCAATGACATTTGAAGAAAACAGAGTAATGGCATTCTCTAATCGTTCACTGTACAATGGTGCAACAATTGGACTACAGGAATATCCGATTGTTCGTGTATTCGATTGGATAGGCAAAGTATTTTCTCATTTTTTCAATTATGAAGCTTTCAAAAATTGGAATGGTAAACTTGCACAGGAAATCCGTGAACAGGTAATTGATTTTCTTGAAGATTACAAGGGACCAGGCAAACTGATTGAAGGATATTCAAACCCCAAAATAGTCCGTAATGAAAAGACTAAAGATATTGAAATTGAAATAGAACTTAAACCATTCTTTGCAGCCAAAAATTTCTATATCAAGCTAACAGGCCACAATGGAGATAATGGTGTTACGGAATGGACAAATGAAATCAAATAAATTACTTATTAATTAAAAATCAGTAAAATTATGGCAGCTCCAAGAACAGCTCAACTTAAAGTTGACGGATGTGAAGATCGTGAAGTGACTTATGTACAGTATCAGTTCAATCAACAGATTGACGTAGAAGGTCAGCCTACTGGCACGACTCGCGGCGGTGTAATCAACCTAAAAGTAAAATCAACAGATGCAGGTAATACCGATTTGTTGGAATGGACATGTGATTCTTATGGCTCTAAAAATGGTACAATCACATGGCCAAATAAACTTGGTGGTATTATGAAGACTCTTTCGTTCATTGACGCATATTGTGTTAGCTATGAAGAGGTTTATGATGATACTAATACAGATCGTATGTATGAGAGTATTACCATTACTTGCCGACAGTTAACCGTAACAGGTAAGGGAAGTGTTGAATACGATAACCATTGGGCACTTTAATTCAATAACTTATGAGGATGTATCTAATATAAATTGATACATCCTCATTACTAACAATTCTGTTTTATGGCATTTAAAGCAACTCTAATCATGGATCAGCAGAAATCTACAGCTGCTGAAGTTGAGTCATATGGAGGTAAAAAATATGAATTGATAGAATGTGAATATGAATTCTATCAATCATTAGACGAAAGCGGAAAGCCATCATCAAGACCTCAGAGCGGACTTATAAAGTTCGTTATGCCAGCACAAGGTGATGATGATTTGTTTTTTTACAATTGGATGTTTAATAGAGCAGAGACTCACAATGGAACTATTGAAATGCTTCTTTCTACAGATGATAATCAGAAGAAGTATTTGCATTTATATTTTGAAGATGCCTATTT
>NZ_JADYTF010000015.1 GCF_021530995.1 Bacteroides caecigallinarum | reverse complement strand
AGCCTTTGTGAGGATGATATAACTGTTTTATCCGCTGAATTTATATGAAATATGAGTATAATATTTTTGGGCATTTCCATGACATTATTATGAAAAATAAATGTCATTTCGGATAGAAGGCCTGATAAAGTATCTAAATATATATTTCAGCTAAATTTAAGAAAGTTTAATCTGCAACTATTTTTTATATCAATCAGAGGATTGCTTTTAGTTGTTCAGACATCTGTTGTTGTACTTTCTGTGCTTCTTCGCCTGCCACTTTTGCAAAGTTTTCAGTCTTGTCTGCATAGATGATTGCACGGCTTGAATTTACGATAAGTCCACATTCCTTAGTCATACCGTACTTACAAACCTCTTCCAGCGAGCCGCCCTGTGCTCCGATGCCAGGAACCAGAAGGAAGTGGTTAGGAACGATCTTACGGATATCTTCGAACATACGTCCCTGAGTAGCACCGACTACGTACATCATGTTTTCGTCGTTTGCCCATTCCTGACTCTTGCGCAATACTTTTTCGAAAAGACGTTCGCCTTCTGTGTCAGCAGTAAGCTGGAAGTCGTGTGAACCCTTGTTTGATGTAAGTGCAAGAAGAATTACCCATTTGCCTTCGTAAGTAAGGAACGGAGTAACACTGTCTTCACCCATATATGGAGCTACAGTTACAGAGTCGATGTTCAGTTCTTCGAAGAATGTACGTGCATACATAGCCGAAGTATTACCGATGTCGCCACGTTTGGCGTCTGCTATGATGAACTGGTCAGGATAGTTAGTCTTGATGTATTCTACTGTCTTTTCGAATGCAATCCAACCCTTCACACCCATGCTTTCATAGAAAGCCAAGTTTGGTTTGTAAGCGATACAGTAAGGAGCTGTAGCATCGATGATAGCCTTGTTGAATGCGAATATAGGGTCTTCTTCTTTCAGAAGGTGTTCAGGAATTTTCTTGATGTCAGTGTCAAGTCCCACACAGAGGAATGACTGTTTCTTCTTGATGTTTTCGAATAACTGTTGTTTGTTCATATCACGTAGTTTTTGAGATTTTTTTTAAGCTTTGTTTAAAGTTCGCTTTCCTTCAGTCTTTCAGCATTTTCAGCCACGATCAAATGGTCTATACAGTCCTGGATATCGCCGTCCATAAATGCACTCAGGTTATAGATTGTATAGTTTATGCGGTGGTCTGTGATACGTCCCTGAGGATAGTTGTAAGTACGGATTTTAGCCGAACGGTCTCCGGTGCTGACCATAGTCTTACGCTTCGAAGCTATATCGTCGATGTATTTCTGATGCTCCTTATCGTATATAAATGTACGCAGGCGCGCGAGAGCACGTTCCTTGTTCTTTGGCTGGTCGCGTGTTTCGGTACATTCGATAAGGATTTCCTCCACAACTCCGGTGTTAGGATTTTTCCAGTTATAGCGCAGACGAACTCCGGATTCCACCTTGTTTACGTTCTGTCCTCCGGCACCTCCGCTTCGGAATGTATCCCATTTTATTTCGCCTTCATTGATTTCCACATCGAATGGTTCAGCTTCAGGCAGTACGGCTACCGATGCGGCCGATGTATGTACTCGTCCTTGAGTCTCAGTGGCAGGTACTCGCTGCACACGGTGTACTCCCGATTCGTATTTCAGAGTTCCGTAAACCTTTTCTCCCGTTACGGAACAGATTATTTCCTTGAAGCCGCCTGCTGCACCTTCGTTAGCGCTTGATACCTCAAGTCGCCAGCCTTTGGTTTCGCAATATTTAGAATACATGCGGAACAGGTCGCCTGCAAAGATGGCAGCTTCGTCACCACCCGTACCGCCACGGATTTCAAGAATCGCATTGCGGTCGTCCTGAGGGTCGGCAGGAACAAGCAGAAGTTTGATTTCCTCTTCCAGTTCCGGAATGCGTGCCTCGCAGGCAGCAGCCTCTTCGCGGGCCATTTCCTTCATTTCAGGGTCGCTTTCGTTCATCATCATTTTGGCCTCTTCCAGACCGTTGATGCACTGCAGGTATTCCTTGCGTGCATTCATGATGTCGCCCAGCTCCTTATATTCCTTTGTAAGTTTTACATATCTTTTCTGGTCTGCTATCACGTTCGGGTCAGTAATCAGTGTAGATACTTCTTCAAAACGTGATACCAGTCCTTCAAGTTTCTCTAATATGGTGTTATTTTCCGCCATTTAAATCTTTTTGTTTTGTTTTTTTACCACAATCTGCCTTCGAATAACAATGTTATAGGTATAGCCAATAATAGTATTGAAATGATTAGGAGTATAAAACCCTTCCAGTTTTTGAATATAGGTTCCTTGCTATTATCAATAAAATATTTTGCAAATATAGCTCCCGAAAATCCGGCCGTCATATAGCCTAATGTTTTGATGTAGTAGATGTCTTGAGAATCTCCTAATCCGATTATAGCTATACTTGCTACAAAAAGCAGTGCTAAAACTGCAAGTTTCAATGACTGTTTATTGTTCTTTCTATCGTTACTCATAAACATTACTGTTTAATTGTTACCACAATTTACCGTATAGTATAAAACATACTGAAACGGCAATCAGCAGCGTAATCAATGAGATAATAATCTGCTTTCTGGGGGTTCAGTTCTTGTCTTTACCTTTAAACGGATTGTATATGCTGCCACTTTGTGCCGGCAATAGGAAGCCTAATACGTAAAGAATGTGAATGTCATATTCCAATCCGATACATATGCATACTATACCAGCCGCTAGAAAGGCTAAAAGTATAAGGCATCCTTTGTTTTCTTCTTTCATAGGCATTGTGGCTTTATTATGTTAGTATCTGAATTCTCCGAATTCGCTCTTGATAATCAATTCCTTGGAACCGTTGCTTTCTTCTATGCGACCGATAATCTGTGCGTCGATATTGAACGATTTACTGATTTCGATAACCTGTTCAGCGTGTTCAGGAGAAAGATATACTTCAAGACGGTGTCCCATGTTGAATACCTTGTACATTTCGTCCCAGTCAGTACCGCTCTGTTCCTTGATAGTGCGGAACAATGGAGGTACAGGGAAGAGGTTATCCTTAACCACGCGGCAGTTGTCGCCAACGAAGTGCAGAACCTTAGTCTGCGCACCACCCGAGCAGTGAACCATACCGTGGATTTCAGGACGGAGAGCATCAAGAAGTTTCTTCACAACAGGTGCGTATGTACGTGTAGGAGAGAGAACCAGCTTACCAGCGTCAAGTGGAGAACCTTCTACTGCGTCTGTCAGTTTCAAGTTACCGCTGTAAACCAGGTCTTCAGGTACAGCCTTGTCGTAGCTTTCAGGATATTTCTCTGCAAGATATTTTGAGAATACATCGTGACGTGCGCTTGTCAGACCATTGCTACCCATACCACCGTTGTATTCCTTTTCGTAAGTAGCCTGTCCGTAAGATGCAAGACCTACGATAACGTCGCCCGGACGGATGTTTGCATTGTCAATCACGTCTGAACGCTTCATACGGCAAGTCACTGTGCTGTCCACGATGATAGTACGAACCAGGTCGCCAACGTCGGCTGTCTCGCCGCCTGTAGCGTAAACGCCTACACCCATTTCGCGGAGTTCGGCAAGCAGTTCGTCAGTACCGTTGATGATAGCCGAGATAACTTCTCCCGGAACGAGCAGTTTGTTACGTCCGATAGTAGAAGAAACAAGTATGTTGTCAACTGCTCCTACGCAGAGCAAGTCGTCGATGTTCATGATAAGAGCATCCTGTGCGATACCTTTCCATACAGACAAGTCGCCTGTCTCTTTCCAATACAGATATGCCAGTGATGATTTTGTTCCCGCACCGTCTGCGTGCATGATGTTGCAGTATTCAGGGTCTCCGCCAAGAATATCAGGAATGATTTTACAGAAAGCCTTAGGGAAAATACCTTTGTCAATGTTTTTGATAGCGTTATGTACATCTTCCTTAGATGCCGATACGCCGCGCTGCATGTATCTTTGATTACTCATGAGTGATGATATATTATAAATTATAATTTTCTAAATCGATTCGATGTGCAAAAATACTCAAAATCTGATATATATCAAAGTTGGCAGGTGGTAAATAATGGCTCGAAGTATTAGTTTTTAGAACTCCTTTTCAAGTGTATAGCACGTAAAAAGGTAGAGGTGTTGTTTTATGTGTTCTGACAAAATGAAATCGTTTTTAATGGTATTTGTTGCATAATGTAATTATAAAGTCCTGTTCTGTCATTTATAGCCTTAGATATTTTATTCAGAAAAATCTGTAATGTTAATGGTTTTAGTCCTTATGATTGATAATAATGTATGTATAATATTATGAATGGTTAAGAATGTTAATTTAAACGCCTCGGCGTTTTATGTAAAATGTCTTGTTATTGTCTCAAAAACTCCTTGTCTTTTCAGGAAAAACTTCTTTTTCTTCTTCATAAAGTGACGGGTTGTCAATATTTTTTGTAAAAGTTGCCTTGTTTTATTCTAAAAAGAAGATTTTTAGATTTATTCTCGTTTTGATAGAATGATGTAATAATTCCTTTCTTGTTGTATTGGTGTAGGCGTATAGGCGGTTTGTGTGATATTTTGAAGGGATTTGGCTTTTATTTGTGATAGAATGATTTGGTAAAGCTTTCTGGGGATTGATTTTTCCCTGTCTTGATTTATATTGGTATTGATTATTCTATTCTTGGAAATCGCAAATAACAGAATGTCAATCTGACAAAAATATATTTCTGTCAATATTTTGCAATCATGTCATAGGATGTTTTTATTAGTTCTTAGCGGAAATTTTTTTAGTGTTGATTTATAGAAATCAGCCCAAAGCTGTTGATTATAATTTAATATTGTGTTATCTTTACAACATAATATTAAGAATCAAATAAAGTCTGTTTATGAAATACCCGATAGGAATCCAGAGTTTTGACCAGTTGATAGAAGACGGTTATGTGTATATCGACAAGACCGATATGGTATATAGCCTTGTGACCGAAGGTAAAATCTACTTTCTTAGTCGTCCGCGCCGTTTCGGAAAGAGCCTTCTGGTTTCTACATTGAAGAACTATTTTCTTGGTAGGAAAGAACTTTTCAAAGGCTTGAAGATAGACTCTCTGGAGAAAGACTGGAATGTATATCCGGTGTTTCATTTGGATTTCAATGGTACAGACTATACTGTTAGGGGAGGCCTTGAGAAAAAAATAAGGTATTATCTTTTAACTTGGGCAGAAGAATATTCTTTACCGGAACGAACTAAGGAGCTTGGTTTGGGCGACTTGTTTGCTGAGCTTATTCGTGCTGCCCACGAGCAGAGCGGGTGCCGTGCCGTAGTTCTTATAGACGAGTACGACAAGCCTATTCTTGATGTCCTTGACGTGGACAAAAATCTTGAGGAAGAACATCGCAATATATTGAAAAGTTTCTATTCGGTGTTCAAAAGTGCCGATGAACATCTTCAGTTCGTATTTCTTACGGGAGTTACCAAATTCTCTCAGGTCAGTGTGTTCAGTGGTTTCAATCAGCCATTTGATATAAGTATGCACGGTAAGTATGAAACTCTCTGTGGTATATCACAGACTGAGTTGGATACAGTATTTCATGAACCGATAGAAGAAATGTCTGGCAGATACGAATGTTCTTATGATGAAATGCGTTTAATGCTTAAATCTCATTACGATGGTTATCATTTCAGTAAGAACATGACCGATGTTTATAATCCGTTCAGCCTGCTTAATGCTTTTGCTACTTTGGATATCTCTGATTATTGGTTCAAGAGCGGTACACCGACCTATCTCATCCGTCTGCTTTCGCACACCGATGAGAATATGGACGAGATAACGGGGCGCTATTATTCGGCTGAAGAATTTATCGACTATAAAGCTACCGTAGAACAACCTTTGCCGATGATTTATCAGAGTGGCTATCTTACTATAAAGGATTTTAATCTGCGCCGTAATGTTTTTCTTTTGGATTATCCAAACAACGAGGTAAAGAAAGGCTTTCTTTCTCTTGTTGCCAGCAACTATTTCAATACCCGTGAGAGCATTTACTCATGGATTCGAAATGCTGCTTTTCAGTTGGAGGATGGAAAGATTGAGGACTTCCGTACAGGGCTGACTTCTTTCCTTGCCGGCATTCCATATATCATGCGACGTAAGGAAAACGAACGCGAACGTGAAAGATATTTCCAATATACTTTCTATCTCATCATGCGCCTGATAAGCGTATATACGGTTTATATTGAAAAGCTGCAAAGTCAGGGAAGAGTGGATTGTATTGTTGAAACTCCTGATTATGTCTATATATTTGAATTTAAACTTGATGGTACAGCTTGTGAAGCTATACGTCAGATAAATGAGAAAGGGTATGCTCTTGAGTATTCTTCCGACAAAAGAAGAATATACAAAATAGGTGCTGTGTTTTCATCTGAAACAGGTACTATTGCAGACTGGCTGTGCGAGTAGCCAGTCAGTATATTCTCATTTACCTGTGTTCCGAAATTATCAGAGTTATATTCTCCTCTTTTCCATCCGGGAGAACATATTGAATAGAATACACTCCTTTCTGGAGTTTCTTTATCAATTCATCAGAAGTGCTTTTCGTTCTGAAAAGCTCCATTCCGGTAACGTCGTTCACGACGACAGTGCATCCTTCAGGTGCTTCCGGCAGTCTGTTTACTGAAATAATTCTTTCGTCGTCCGCCGGACGGTTTAATTCGAGCGGCGAGCTTTCGTTGCCGTAGCGGTCGGTAGCCGTGATAGCCCAAAAACGTTTGATGTTTCCATTCTTTGTGCTGCAACGGAAACTGTTGAAGCTATGTTTCAGGCAGATAATGTTTTTACCGTCGTTTGTATCTACCGGATAAAAATCCGATGCATATATGCGATAAGTCAGTTCTTCAGCTTCCGAAGAGTCCGCTTTCTCCCAATTAATCATCACACTGTCATTCCTGAATGATATTATTCCGTTTACAGGCTGCTCAGGTGCAATGCTGTCCTGCCATACCATTGGAGGCACGGCAGCCGGATAGGCATAGAACCGACACTTCAGGCTGTCTGTCAGACCACACGTGTTTTTCATCAGAAATTCGTTTCTGAAGAAAGCCTGTCCGTCAAGTCCGTTGCGACGTGTGAAATGTATCTGCCTCATTATCTCATTTATGTCCCATTCGTGGGCTTTATGTTTAAGGAAATATATTCCCAGCCCCGGAACAACCCATCGCCCGTGTTTGTTTTCTTCCCAATCAAGCGCAAAAGGGTAGAACTGGTTGTTGCGGAAATACATCATTGGGAATATGGCATCGTGTATACCTGTTTCCAGCCATAGTTTCGCGTCCTGATATACGGCGTTGTAGGCGTTCCAGCCTTTCGAACTGTAGCGTCGAGTGTCGTTATATTTGCCTACAGGCGAGCTGCTGACCTTTACCCATGGCTTTATGCTCTTGACGTCATTGTATATTGTTTTCACTATCGATGTGATGTTGTCCCTGCGCCATTGTGCTAAACTCTTCCCTTTCCCGTATTTGCGGAATGTCTTTCCGTCGGGAAAGTTTTCTCCGTTTTCCGGATATCTTATATAGTCAAGATGAATTCCGTCGATATCGTAATTCATGGTGATTTCCTTTGCTATCGATGCCAGATATTTAGCTGTCTCGGGATTGCCCGGGTCAAGATACCAGGCTCTCTTGAAATGTATGCATATCGTTGGTTTTTTCTTTACTACGGATTGTTTTCTGAGCAGTTTTACCTGTCTGTCATTTCCTGCAGGTATGCATACCATCCACGCGTGAATTTCCATTCCGCGCTTATGGCATTCTTCAATTGCTAATTTCAGTGGGTCGTATCCCGGATTGCGGCCTGTCTTGCCTGATAGCGATTCCGCAAAAGTTTCATAAACAGAAGGATATATCACGTCGCCTCTCAGTCGTGTCTGGAATAAAACAGTGTTGAAGTTGGCTTCCTTCAGCATATCCAGCTGCCTGCATAGCTCCTCCTTCTGACGCTTTATTCCATATTCGGATGTAGCTTTCGTCGTAGGCCAGTCCAGACCTCCGATAGTCGTTATCCATGCGGCTCTGATTTCATATTTGGAAGATGCCAGAATGTTTGTAGTGAATATCGTTATTAGAGATATTATTATGATGATTCTTTGCATATTATTGAATTTTGAATGCAAAGATACTAAGACTTTGCCGAAAAATCTTCATAAAGAGAGTAATCTGTTGTTTTATGTTTTATTTCTGATTAAATAACATTACTTTTGTAACTGAAAATAATGAAAAACAAACAAAAAATATTATGATAACATTTAGTTTAGCTTTAGTATTACTTATTGTAGGCTATCTGGTTTACGGAAAGTACGTTGACAGACTTTTCAAACCGGATGCATCGCGCAAGACTCCTGCCGTGACTATGGCGGATGGAGTGGATTTTATTCCTCTTCCTACATGGAAGATTTTTATGATTCAGTTTCTTAACATTGCCGGTCTTGGTCCTATATTCGGAGCCATAATGGGTGCGCAGTTCGGTACTGCATCTTATCTTTGGATTGTTTTCGGTACTATCTTTGCCGGAGCCGTGCACGATTTCTTTTCCGGAGCGCTTTCCATACGTAATTCCGGTGAGAGCCTTCCTGAGATTATCGGAAGATATTTGGGACTGACCACTAAGAAAGTGGCATGTATATTTACCGTACTGCTTATGATTTTGGTAGGTGCGGTGTTCGTGTCAGGTCCGGCAGAACTGCTTGCTGGCATGACTCCGGATTATATGGATATATATTTCTGGATGGTAGTGATATTCATATATTATATCCTTGCCACAATGCTTCCAATCGACAAAATCATAGGTCGTATTTATCCGCTGTTTGCGTTTGCCTTGTTGTTTATGGCTGTTGGAATTCTTGTGATGCTTTACGTCAAGTCGCCTGAACTGCCTGAAATGTGGGACGGTTTCGGGACAAAATACGAGAAGAATCCTATCTTCCCTATGATGTTTATCTCTATCGCCTGTGGAGCAATCAGCGGTTTCCATGCCACACAGTCACCTCTGATGGCAAGATGTATGGTCAACGAGAAGCATTGTCGCCCTATTTTTTATGGTGCAATGGTGACAGAAGGTATAGTAGCCTTGATATGGGCTGCTGCAGCTACATATTTCTTCCACGAAAATGGAATTGTTGATCAGGCTACAGGCATAGCATATTCGGGTGCAAAGGTGGCTACAGATATTTCCAACCAGTGGCTTGGCACTTTTGGTGGAATACTTGCCATTTTGGGTATAGTTGCAGCTCCTATCACCAGCGGTGACACTGCACTCCGTTCGGCACGTCTTATCGTTGCCGACTTCCTCGGTATCGAACAGCGAAGTATCGCAAAACGTCTGCTGATATGTATTCCTATATTCCTTCTCACTGTAGGACTTCTGGTATTCAGTTTCAGTAATGCGGAAGGTTTCAAGATTATATGGCGATACTTTGCATGGTGTAACCAGACACTTTCGGTATTTACACTTTGGGCAATAACTGTCTATCTGGTGAAGAATAAGAAAAACTATTGGGTGACTCTCATTCCTGCCTTGTTTATGACATGCGTATGCTCCACATATATATTGATAGCTCCGGAAGGTTTCAGCCTTTCGCCTGTTATATCTTACTGGGGAGGAACGGCATGTGTCATAGTAGCTGCAATATGGTTTGTGGCATGGTATAGAAAATCTGTTAAACACTAAAATATAGATAATATGTTAATGACAACAACCAATAATGTAGAAGGCAAGCGTATTCTGCATTATTATGGAATAGTTTCTGGAGAGACTATAATCGGTGCAAACATGTTCAGAGACTTGTTTGCAAGTATTCGTGATATCGTGGGCGGACGAGCAGGTTCTTACGAAGAGGTTTTGCGTCAGGCAAAGGATAGCGCTATGAAAGAAATGTGTGATGAGGCTATGCGCCTGGGAGCTAATGCTGTCATAGGAATTGATCTTGATTTTGAAACTGTAGGTGGAAACGGAAGTATGCTAATGGTTACAGCTTCGGGTACTGCTGTATATTTGGAATAATATTTTTTTATAGGGTAGAAATGAAGAAAAGTTTAGTTGCGGTAGCCTTTATGGCATTACCTGGTTTGATGATGTCCCAAAAAAAGGGTTTCGACTACAAGTTTTACGGTCAGGTGCGTACCGACCTGTTCTATAATTCAAGAGCAAATTCGGAAACTGTTGACGGATTGTTCTATATGTATCCGAAAGACATATCTCCTGATGCCGACGGCAAGGACCTTAACAGTTTTGCCAACGGTGGATTCTATACCCTGTATTCACGTCTTGGAATTGACGTGAAAGGTCCTGAACTGATGGGGAAAATCAAGACTTCTGCAAAGCTGGAAGTGGATTTCCGCGGCTCGGGAACTTCATTTTCAATGTTCCGTATGCGACATGTATATTTCAATCTGGACTGGGGGAAGTCTGCATTGCTTGTAGGTCAGACATGGCATCCTCTGTATGGCGATGTTGCTCCCGACATACTGAACCTGAATATGGGTGCACCGTTCCAGCCTTTCAGTCGAGCTCCACAGCTGAGATATAGGTTTACTACTAAGGGAATGGTGCTTACAGCTTCTGCTATATGGCAGTCGCAGTATCTTTCTGTAGGTCCGGCAAATAATACTCCGGGAACTACATCAACTGTTAAAAGCCAGAATTTTATAAAGAACAGTTGTGTTCCAGAATTCTATTTCGGTGCGGACTACAGGACACTGGGAATGATTCTTGGTGCCGGAGTGCATGTTTCTTCTATGACCCCACGTACACAGTCGGAAACCGGAGGTAAAGTTTATAAGGTGAACGAACGTATAACAGGAATTTCCGGTGAAGCCCATGTGAAATATGTGAAGGATAAATTCTCTCTCGCGGCAAAGACTTTGTTGAGCTCCAATCTTACAATGACAAGTACAGTAGGTGGTTATGGAGTGACATCTGTTGACAGTCGTACAGGAGAGCAGGAATATGCTCCTTTGCGAGTTTCTCATTCGTGGATAAATATGGTATATGGAAGCAAGTTGCGTTTCGGAGTTTTTGCCGGCTATCTTAAAAATCTTGGTGCAAAGGAAAACGTGACCAGTCTGATAGGTACCGGTACAAATCTTGATCAGTTGACAAATGCATCAGCCGAGCTTACATATAATATCCCTAACTGGAAATTCGGTGCTGAATATTCATGGACGGGAGCATGGTATGGAGACAATGATTCTAAGGGAAAGGTAGTTGATGCACATCTTGTGAAAAACAATCGTATAGTGTTTACCGCGATGTTCCAGTTCTGATAATATCTCGTTTTTTTAAACCTGTTAAATAATGATATTATGAAGATAAAAGTTTTTCTTTTGTTTGCATCTTTGTTCATATCTTCAGCTGGTTCTCAGGCAAATCCGTTTGCCAATTATAAGGAAATGCTGAAGTCGGACAAATATTCGGACTATGCTTCTGTCACGTTGCTTGACAGCACAAATGTGTCTGTACAGCCAACCGGACAGGGTGCTTTCTCTATAGTAAAGGCCATAAAGGTGCAGACTCTGAAGGGAGTAATGACAAACCGTGTCCTGAAATATGATTATGATCCGCTGACCGCTGCTGCCAAGTTCAAGGTTGTCAGGATATATCATGAAGACGGAACATATACGGAAGTCGATGTAAATAAGACCTGCGACTATGCGGCACCTGCAAGAATGATATACTGGGGTGCACGACAGATTATGCTTCAGCTGGATAATCTGAAACCGAGAGATGTAATATATTATGAAATAGATAAGAAAGGTTTCACATACGCACTTCTTGGAGCTGGAGAAGATGATGACTCTCGTTTCATTCCTCCTATGCGCGGACAGTTCTATGATATAGTTCCGTTCTGGGTTTCCGAGCCGACTCTCAGAAAGGTATATAGGGTAGGCATGCCTATGGAAAAGGAACTTCAGTTTCAGTTCTATCAGGGAGAGTGCTCGTCGTCAATGCGTTATGACGACGGCAGGAAGGTATATACATTCACGATGGACGATGTAATGCCTTTCGAAAAGGAACCTAATATGGTTGATCTTTTCGATGCGGCTCCGAAGCTGATGATGTCAACTACACCGGACTGGATGGAGAAGTCACGTTGGTTCAATAAGGTAAATGAGGATTACGGCAGTTTCGAAGCCATACCTGAAGCACAGAAGAAAGTTGACGAGCTGATAAAAGGCAAGAAATCCGAGATGGAGAAAATAGCTGTTCTTACCCATTGGGTAGCCGATAACATCCGTTATGCCGGAATAACAATGGGAAAGGGGGAAGGTTTCACTCTCCATAATCTGAAGATGAATTATACAGACCGTTGTGGAGTGTGTAAGGATATAGCGGGAACATTGGTCGCTTTCCTTCGTATGGCTGGTTTCGAGGCATATCCTGCAATGACCATGGCGGGAAGCAGAGTGGAAAGCATACCTGCCGACCACTTTAATCATTGTGTGGCTGTAGTGAAGCTCAGCAACGGTACTCTTATGCCTCTCGATCCTACATGGGTTCCTTTCTGTCGTGAATTGTGGAGCAGTGCCGAACAGCAGCAGAACTATCTGCCGGGCATACCTGAAGGCTCGGATCTTTGTGTCACTCCTGTTTCTGCCCCGGAAAATCACTATGTACGCATCAAAGCTGAAAACCGCCTGAAGTCCGACGGAACATTGGTGGGAAAATTCACAATTTCTGCCGAAGGACAGAGCGACAGCAATATACGCCGTATATTTACAACAGGATTCCAGAGTGAATGGCGAAATACGATGGAAAAGCAGTTGCTTAGTGTGTCTCCTAAAGCTGTGATGAAGAGTGTTGACTACGGACGTTCTCCTAAGGATTACCAGAAGGCACCTATAAGCATAACGTTTACCTATGAGATACCTGAATATGCGATGACAGGCGACGGTGAACTGATTTTCAAACCGTTCGTGATGAATAACCTCTATACACAGGTATTGACTTTCCTGCGTGTAAATACAGACTTGAAGGACCGTAAGTATGGATTCAAGGATTCATGTTCGCGCCTTGTCGAGGTGAAAGAAAAGCTTTCTTTGCCTTCCGGATATAAGATGCTTGGTGACGAAAAGCATGTTAATATTGACGGTAAGGCCGCTGATTTTGATGGAATTCTGAAGCAAGATGGCGGTAAGATTCTTTTGGATACCAGACTGTCTTTATACAAGAGAGTCTATTCGGCAGAAGACTGGGATGATTTCCGTAATTCTGTAAATGCCTATAAATCGTTTGGTGAGTATATCGTAGTTAGAAAGTAATAAAGTAGGAGATTATGAAAACCATAAAACAATATTTATGTCTGGTATGCTTGCTTCTGATAGTAGCTCCGGTTTATTCCGCTTCGGAGGCAAGTTTCAGAAAACTATATAAGACATATACTCTGAATCAGGACGGGAGCATGGAGGAAAGGGTATATAAGGAACTGAAGATTTTCACTCATGCTGCAATGAACAGCAAATATGGAGAAACGTTCATTGTATATAATCCGGAATTTCAGGAGCTGATAATTAACGAATCTTATACAATACAGAAGGATGGCAGCAAGGTGATTACTCCTGCCAATGCTTTTGTGGAAGTACTGCCTTCTTTTGCGGCTGATGCTCCAGCTTACAATCATCTGAAGGAGATGGTGGTGGTTCATACAGGGCTTGAACTAGGAGCGACCATTGTGCTTGATTATTCTATCAAGACCAAAGCTGCGATGTGTGGAGAACTGGATGTGTTCACCATGATTAAGGAGCTCTCTCCTATAGAAGATTTCAGGCTGACTGTAAATGTGCCTGAATCTAAAAAGATTAATTATGAATTACTGAACTCTTCTGCAAAACCTGATGTGAAAGTTGATAATGGTATAAGGACTGTGTCATATAATATGAAGAATATAGCCCCGCGTCCTTATTCGTATCCGGTTTACAGTACTTCAATCGGTATAGTTCAGCAGGTGGCAAGTGGAATGATGCCTGCTTTTACAGCTTCTACGTATGATAGTAATGCTGTGGCTATTGATGTTTTGAAGAAGCAGTTCACTGTGGGTGATAGCAGTGTTATTGAAAATAAGATTGCCGAATTAAAGAAAGAGCCCGGTGATGACAAGAACAAACTTCGTATGGCTATAAACAAGTTCATGACATATTTATATAGTGTGAAAGGACAATGCGGAGTGTCGTTAAGTCAGGCTGGTTATAGGGTGCGTCCGGCTTCGGAGGTTCTGCTTTCAATGTACGGAACACGTGCTGAATTGGCAAATCTTGATAATGTATTACATAAGGCTGCCGGTTTTGATGCGGAGATAAAGGTTGCTTTTGTTGAGGCTAAAGATATGAACAGTGTAGGACTGAGCGGTGTAGTAGCCATTCTTTCAGACAGCGAAATGAACACATACGCAAACGGTTGGTATGCAGATGTTCAGGATTACATGTCGGTTACAGATTTAAATGGAGTAAAGTCATCATTGAGAACAGACAAACCTGAAAAGCCTACAAAGAATATCAAGACTATTGAGCTGAATGAGACTAATTCAAGAACATTGCCAGGAGGATATGTTGCTGTAACAATTCCTGATACTTATATTGCCGCAACTCTTTATCCGTATTCGGCTAATACATCAATATCTGAGAATATGTTGCTTCCACATAAATTGAATCGCATAATGCAATATAACGTTAAGCTTCCTGAAGGCAAGACGTGGATTGAAAAACGAAGTGTGAAAGTTTCGAATGAAGTGGGAGAGGTGAGTGTCGAATATGAGCTTTCAGGTGATGAAGTGAAAGTTACTTATACTTATAAGGTTGACGAACAGCTGATAACAAAGAAAAACTACAGACAGTTCTATTCACTTATGAGTGAATGCAAGGATATGAATAATTACACATTGATATTCAGATAACAAGAAAGGAGACCCAAAAGGTCTCCTTTTCTTGTTATGGTATGAAATAATTTTCAAATTATTTGTCACCACGGATAGCTGCGATACCCGGAAGGATCTTACCTTCGATAGCTTCAAGCAAAGCACCACCACCAGTAGAGATGTATGATACCTGGTCAGCCATACCGAACTTGTTGATACAAGCTACTGAGTCACCACCACCGATGAGTGAGAATGCACCTTCTTTAGTAGCTTCAGCGATAGCTTCTGCGATTACTTTAGAACCACCTGCGAAGTTGTCCATTTCGAATACACCGGCAGGACCGTTCCACAAGATAGTTTTTGCACCCTTGATAGCAGCCTTGAATTCTTCGCGAGTCTTAGGACCTGCGTCAAGACCCATCCATCCGTCAGGAATATTGCTGTCGTCGCAAACCTGAGTGTTGGCATCATTAGAGAAAGCGTCAGCAGCGATACAGTCGCAACCCAATACAAGGTTTACACCTTTAGCTTTAGCTTTTTCAATGATATCAAGAGCCAACTGAAGTTTGTCGTCTTCTACCAATGAGTTACCAATCTTACCACCTTTTGCCTTAGCGAAAGTAAATGCCATACCACCGCAAAGAATCAGGTTATCAACTTTATCCATCAAGTTTTCGATAATACCGATCTTAGTAGAAACCTTAGAACCACCCATGATAGCAGTGAAAGGACGTTTGATGTCTTTCAATACGTTGTCAACGGCCTGAACTTCTTTTTCCATCAGGTAGCCCAACATCTTGTGGTCTGCATCGAAGTAGTCAGCGATAACAGCTGTAGAAGCGTGTTTACGGTGAGCAGTACCGAATGCGTCCATAACGTAGCAGTCAGCGTATGAAGCAAGAGTCTTGGCGAATTCTTTCTGACGAGCTTTCATTTCTTTCTTAGCGTCTTCGTAAGCAGGATCTTCTTTTTCGATACCTACTGGCTTACCTTCTTCTTCAGGATAGAAACGAAGGTTTTCAAGCAAAAGAACTTCACCTGGTTTAAGAGCTGCGGCAGCTTCAGAAGCTTTTGCACAGTCAGGAGCGAATTTAACTTCAACGCCAAGAGCTGCAGAAACAGCGTCAACAATCTGGCTCAAAGAATATTTAGCGTTTACTTTGCCTTTTGGTTTACCCATGTGTGACATGATGATCAAAGCACCACCGTCAGCAAGGATTTTTTTCAATGTAGGAAGGGCACCGCGGATACGAGTGTCGTCTGTAATTTTACCTTCTTCATTCAAAGGCACGTTGAAGTCAACGCGAACGATTGCCTTTTTACCAGCAAAGTTGAATTTGTCAATTGTCATCATAATCGTAATATTTTTAATTAAAGAGTTTTTTCTTTATTAGACGTTCGCAAAGTTAACAAAAAAATATTACAGATGATAAAATGTGATAATTATTTTCATTGGTACTACAATTACAAGATATAATTTTGTCAGTATCTGTTTTTCTTTGCATTAAATCTGTAACCTATACCTATCATAAGGTTGTTCGGATCCTTGAATTTATATAGTTGATAGCCTACGTGAAGAAATACATTTTCTGTAATGCTTGTTTTCAGGACAAATGTCTGATAAAAGGAATTTGTGTCAGCGCCACGGCATACAAAGTTTTTTCCTATACCAAAATTGATAGAGAATATAGGCATTACCACTTCAGCTCTGGCTGACAGTCCGAGTGAGAATTGTTCGATAAAAGGCGGTCTGAAAAATTTCACATCATCAGTTGGCGTATTTGTATTTGCCACGTGGTCGGTTAGGTTTGCGCTCTCGTCATATTGAGCGTCAAGAGATAGCCCGGCGCGGAAAAACCTGTTGAAGTTGTACATAGGATTGAAATTAAGTCCTGCTACAGCAAATTTACCGGGGATTAATATTCCGGAACCGTCTGACCAGAAAATACCTTTCTTTTTTGTCGCGCCATATACTATCAGGTCATAGCTTACGTATGGTTTGAATCCTTGTTCCGGTATAACAGTCACTCGGTCATTATTGCTAAACTTTGATTTGGGATCATCTTGCGGACACCACATCAATCCTATACGCCCGTCAAGTGTGTTTACGCCATAGTTGGGGTAATTTGTGTTACCGTTTGAATAGTGTGTAAGTCCTATGCCTGCTCTTAACGCCACTTCATGAGTCATCTGCCAGTTGAGCAGCAAACCTAAATTAATATAGGCATTAGTCTTTGAGCCGACGATAGTGTTAAACGGATTCTTTTCTTCATCGTATTTCTTCCATCCGAATGAAGCTCCGAAATTCCATTCGTAGTCTAATGACAGTTTTTTTGTTAGTGATGCTATTCTGGATGTCTGGAATACATATACGGCGAGTGGGTTTCCTACTTCTTTTGTGTTATTGAAAGTATTGTAGCCTATGCCTATACCCTGAATGGTATTGGGATACATTTTTCCCATATAGCTGTCAGGACCAAATTTAAAACCATACTTTATGTGTCCGGAGAGGTTGGTGCGTATGGGAGATTGCGCCAGATTATCTCCTCTGAAGAAACTTTTTGTCGGGAATGTGTATGCCGGTTTGAAGTCAATACCTATTACGTGTATTATTTTTCTCTGGACACTGTCCTGCCTTTCTGCGTTGAGCTTTGCTGATACAAGGCATAGCAACAGAATTACGGTAATATATTTTTTCATTATTTATAGTCTAATTTAGGGGAATATCATGAGGTAATCGAACGGGTCTTTACTGCTTAGTCTTCCTGTAAAAACACATTCTTCTCCTGTGTCAGGATTTGAGGCATGTACTTTATAGTTTACATGGAATTCTTCAATATTGTTATATACTTCTATCTTTTTTGTCTCTCCTGGTTGAACTGTTGTGGAAACAACAAAGTCCTTGTCAAGCCTGCCCGTCCAGAAACTTTGTTCCTTCAGTCCGAATTTAACTTTAGTATTTCCCATTACAGGTTTACCGTCCACAATGTCCGGTATTGGTATTTCAGCAAGATTTTCTCCAAGAATCTCATCCAGATTGTTGAAACTATCATAGTCATCAGGATAGAACTCGATTTTTCTGAGTGAGTTCTTGAATGGATAGAAGTTTAATGTAACAGGTCCTCCTTCAGAGCCGGAATTGTTTACGGTTATGCCATCCACTTGTTCCACGACGTAGTCACTATAATAGAAATCATTCTCGAAATCGTATTCCACTTTGTCTATAACGAATTTGCTTGTTGGTTTCAATGATACATTTATTTCCTTGTGGTAATATTCGTTTCCTACTATTATACTGAAAGTGATAGGATGATTGACAAGATTTTTGACACATATAATCTCTAACTCACGATTATTCCTTTTTTCTATGCGGAAAGCGTAATATGTACTTTCGTAGTAAATGATTCCTGTTTCTCCTTCATGCAGCAACGAAAAATAATTATATATTGGGTTACCCTGAAGATCATATATGGTATAGTCAAAAGTGTTTATCGCAACACCTTCCATACTTGATATGTTCCAGTTGTCTGAATTAAAATTCAGTTTAAATGGTTTGCCCTTTTCCACATAACATGTATCAGGGTATTCTGTGATGAAATCATCAATGAAAATATCTGAATTACAACTTGTAAATAGTGTTGTAAGGATAAGGTATAGTACAATGGTTGTTGTTTTCATAATTATTTGTGTAATAATAATAGGCACACTTATTCCTTATAAGTAACCTTGAAAGGCAGAATCTGAAAGACTCTTCTGTCGGCAGTGGTCAATTCGAGTTTATATGAAATAGAGCTTCCGTTTCCTTTCTCTACTAATGACAGTAAAGTCTCTTCCGGTAGAAGTTCTTTCAGATAGAGTCTGCCGTTCTGTAAATGTATGAGTCTTGCTTTCTTGTCGGTATCGACAACGAGCATGTACGAACGGTTGTAATGACTTATAATACTTCCGGCATATCCATCACGGGTGGTAGTTTCTAAGCTTGAGTTTTCATAGCTTAGTGGTCTGTTTGCTGATGGCTCAATGAATTCCATATTCTTGTTGAATACCACTTCGCTATAGTTCAAATCGTAGATGTCTGTTCCCTTCGGCTCCATTTCTTCGTCTGTTGAGAAAAGACTGAATTCAAAATGTCTGAACCTGTCGGATATGATTATGCAGGCTCCGTTTGTAAGCAATTTTATTTTGACGTGGTTGCCCTCACGTATTATTTCGCATGATTCCTCGTTTATTGCTTTTATGGTATATGAACCGTTGTAAGAAAGAACATCGAACTCAAATTGGTTTCCTGAGATGATATTGACTTCATTGTTTATGGATGTGGTAATATTTTTAATATTCGATAGATCTGTAGGATAAGCATTCTGTACTTCTGTCAGTTCTCCACTGCTCATACGTCTGTATGTGGAGTACCCGTAAATTTTTACTCCATCTGCACGAATGCCAAGATAATCGATGATTTTCATAACATCTCCTTTCAAAGAAACAATACGCATTATTAGATTGCCATTTTGGCTTATCCTGTTACCATTCTCATATTCATAGGCGTATGTTAAATATCCATTAGCTGGAAAAGCATCTACATACATGTATTCTTTTAGTGATTCAGATGACTCGAAATAATATTGGCTTGATCCTCCTCCATCTAGGCCTTCATAATAGTCTTTTGTTGAACATTTACCGTCGCTGCCTATTTCATGTGTAATAACGTGTTTCCATCCATATCCTACTACTGATGATTTAAATTCTTCCATTGATATATTTGAGATATCAGGTATATAGCATTCTCCGTTTTCATCAAAAGAGAATGTCGGGTAAATCTCTTCCTTGTCGCAGGCGGCAAAGAATACAACGCATAATAATGATATGAAGAATGAGTGAAATTTCATGGTTTTTGTAACTATGGTTTTATATTCATACAAATATAATTAAATGTTCCAAAAAATCTTCTTTTAAATTACTTTTCTTGTTTTTTCTAAACATTTTTTATTCTTTCATGTAAAGAGTTTGTTTCCGTCTGATTCTGCTCAAATGTATAGGGGTTATTCTCAGATAGGATGCTATTTCTTTTAATGGTATCAGTTGGATAATGTCAGGATATTTTTCCAGAAGTCGTATATATCTTTCTTCTGGTGTGAAACGATATAAATCTATGTATCTCAGATATACCTGATTAAAGAGTTGTTCGGCTGCGATACGTGCCATATGTTGTCCCTTTACGCTATTATCATATTCATTGTTTATAACATCAGAATGGCAAAAGAGGATTTTACAATCAGTGATAGCCTGAATGTTGATTTCCGCTTTCATGCCGTAAATACAGAAAGGATAATCTGCCACAAATTCATCGGGAAATGAGAAACCTATATTGTAATCTTTCCCTTCCGTTACATTTCTGCAAGTGTATTTTACTATACCCGATTCCAATAACCCACAATATGGAAAAATTTCTCCTTCTTTCTGTATATACTCGTTCTTTTTATATTGGCGCAATTCTCCTTTTTCCAGACACAGGTTTCTGTAAAAAACGGTATCGATGCCTGTCATGTATGTGTTGAAGTTAGACATTTTTAGAATTATGTTTAGTTTGCTTGTGAGCTATAAAGGTATATTTTATTTTAATAACAACGCTCTTTTTTCAGACAATTGTTTTTGTGCTATGCAGATATATGTTTTTGCTGACAAGTGTCGGCAGTATAGGTAGGGAATACGTTATTTTTCATTATAACAAACCACTACATTTTTTATTTCATATTCGGGATATTTTTCCTGATAATACTGTGTAAAATCTTTATAGAAATATGGAACAGATGTAGGACCGGCAGATTTGCTTTTTGAAGGATTGCAGATGAATACATCATATTTTATTGCATTTTCTTCGTTTTCAGGATTATTGCCTATAATGAAAGTCCATTCCATAGTTCTTGTTACCGTTCCCTCAGGCTTGAGATTTTTATATGATTCAGGGAAGTCAGCACTCTCCTTGCTTTCTTTTTTTATGAAACCAAGCATGCCTATTTCCTTTTTTTCGTTTACAAGGAGCCATCTTGTCCAGTTGTTGTCCATATAGCAATCCAGACCGCCGAATGTAATCATTGGGTTTGAGTTTAAATCTTCTTCTATGACAGATTTATTTTCCGCATCAATATAATATCTGAATTCAGAATCAATGCCGGTGCAGTATTCTGTGTAGAACCATTCAGGGATAAAATTGTTTGGAACATTATCAGATGTTTTTTCTTCTTTTGAAATAAGTTTCAGCAGCTCATATTCTGTCCATGCCGGATCTCCCATACTATGATCAAGATAGTTGGTCTCACTTATGCGTAAAGTATATTCATATCCCGGTTCGTATTCAAATCCTTTTATACTTCCAAGCTGTTCCCATACAGCAGAATGTTCCCTCATTACCGCATATACTTCTGATAAGTGATTGTCACCGGATGAAAATAACAGTCCCGGCACTTTTTCTGATGCTACTGTGATGGTATATTCTTCATAACCTGTAATTTTTCTGCCTTCTTCTTCCTTCTGGCAGCTTATAAATATGGATGTACAGATTAATAATACAAGTGTTTTCAAGATTTCTGAAGTTTTCATTTCGATTACATGTATTGGTTTCCATAAGCAAATGTAGATTTTTATTTTATGAAAAACAATAAATTAGTATGCAAATTACAGTTCCTAAACGGCTTAATCAGCCCCTAAAAATTACCTCCTAAAAGAATATTTTAAAGCGTGGGCAAATTCGATCTAAAACGTGCCCGTGTTTTAGGTCGAATTTGCCCACGTTTTTTCAAAGGTATTTTCAAGGCGATTTAGTTCATTATAAAGAACAGAAGAAAGTGACTAGAAACGGAACGCTGAAGTCTACTACAAAACCATGAAATATTGAAACAACTACAAATTCCTGTCCGCTGCATCTTGTAATTATGGGTAATGTGGTATCCATTGTTGTAGCACCTCCTGATGAAATAGGAGCCAGGTTTCCGAACCATCTTACAAGTAATGGTGCAGCCAGTAGAGTTATAATTTCTCTTGAAATATTTGATAGCAGAGCCATTGTTCCTAATTCTGCTCCCTTATATTCTGTAATGAATATGCTTGATAGCGAATAATACCCGAATCCGCTTCCTACAGCCATACATTCAGCTGTTGTTCTGTGCGTCAGGATGAGGCTGGCCACTGCTGCTCCCGCCAATGTACCGAGGATTGTCATGACAGGTAGGAATACCAGTCTGGGATTTAGGGCACGGAAGTTTTTTATAGTTTGCGGATCATTGCCTATGCTTAGTCCTACGGAGAACATTAGTGCACATAAAGCATAGAAGCTGATGTCTGTTTCTGAAATATCCAATGGCAGAATATTATACAATCCTGTGATACACCCCAAAATAAAGAAACCTACGATAATAAGACTGCCTTTCATACTTTTGCTCCTTTCTTTCTTTTGTAGAGGACATACCATAATGCCCATGCACAGGTACAGCTGCCCAATACTGCACAGATTGTAATTATGATGGCTTCCAGGCCAAGGGTGGCTAGTCCGTTTATAATCTCCTGGTTGCCGCCTACCTCGATGCCGAGAATGAATAATAACAACCATATAAGAAATGTTATTAGTCTGTTGATTGGTTTCAACGGATATTTTCGGGTGAAAACACCTATAATAATACCGGTAAACATTATTAGAATTACTGTGAACATACGCTTGATTTGTGGATATTTAGTTAATAAAGATATACTACATGTAAATCGTGTTATAAACCATTGATTTGTTTATTTCAAATTTGCAAATTAAAAAAAACTCCTTACCTTTGCATCGTGTTTTTCATAGTATTAGATTTAAGGTTAATAAAGGTTGGAGTACAGCGGTACTCCTTTTTTTATGTCCGTATGTATAGGTCTGATATGTTTAAGAAAAATGACAAGTCGTTTTGTTTAAAAAAACAGTATATTTTTTTTATTTAGTAAACCATGTTTGGTATAGATAAAAAAGGAGGTTTCAGTTTTATTGGGCTGAAACCTCCTTTGCTGTTTATTGGATATATGGTCAATTATCCTATATTCTTGACCTTGATGAGGTATTCTGCTATTTGTACGGCATTCAGTGCAGCACCTTTCTTGATCTGGTCACCCACAATCCAGAATGTAAGTCCGTTTTCGTCTGCCAAATCCTTACGGATACGACCAACGTAAACAGGATCCTTGCCTGCAAGGAACAATGGCATAGGATATTCTTTTTCTGCAGGATTGTCCATCAGAACAAGTCCTTCGCCTTTTGAGAATGCTTCGCGAGCCTCTTCTACTGATACAGGACGTTCTGTTTCAATCCAAATGCTTTCTGAGTGTGAACGAAGGGCAGGAACACGAACACAAGTTGCACTTACCTTAACGTCTGAGTGCATGATTTTACGTGTTTCGTTGTACATCTTCATTTCTTCCTTAGTATAACCGTTTTCAGTGAATACGTCAATCTGAGGGATGAGGTTGAATGCTAGCTGATAAGCGAATTTTTCAACTGTTACAGGCTCGTTGGCCAATACCTGACGATACTGTTCGTAAAGTTCGTCCATAGCTGCTGCACCTGCACCGCTGGCAGCCTGGTATGTTGATACGTGGACGCGTTTTATATGTGTAAGGTTTTCTATGGCTTTTAGTGCCACAACCATCTGTATGGTTGTGCAGTTTGGATTTGCTATAATGCCACGTGGGCGGTCTAATGCATCTGCGGCATTGACTTCCGGAACTACCAGTGGAATATCGTTATCCATACGGAAAGCACTGGAATTGTCTATCATGACAGCTCCGTACTTGGTTATTGTTTCCGCAAATTCTTTCGAAGTACCGGCTCCGGCGGAGGTAAAGGCTATGTCAACACCCTTAAAATCATCGTTGTGCTGCAGAAGTTTGACTTCTATTTCTTTTCCACGGAATGTGTATTTTCGTCCTGCACTACGTGAGGAACCGAACAAAACTAATTCATCTAAAGGAAAATCTCTTTCTTCGAGCACTCTCAGGAACTCTTGTCCTACGGCTCCGCTCGCACCAACAATTGCTACTTTCATGTCTTTATAAATCTATTAAGTTAATATTTCCCTAACTATTATATATTCGTAAATTTTAGTCGTATTGTATCGTTTGTTATTATTTAGACTGCAAAAATAAAACATTCTGACTGATAAATATTGAAACTCGGAATTTTTTTTCTATTTTTGTTCAATAAATGAAAAATTACGATACGAATTTATGAAAGATTTGCTCAATTTACTAGACCTTGATTTTCATTTCCCCATAACAGACCCGACGTGGATTTTCTTTTTGGTGCTGGTAATCATATTGCTTGCTCCTATTATCTTGGAAAAACTGCATATTCCGCACATCATAGGAATGATATTGGCCGGAGTCGTTATCGGTGAGCATGGATTTAATATCCTGGCGCGCGACAGCAGCTTTGAACTGTTCGGGAAAGTAGGACTGTATTATATCATGTTCCTTGCCGGTCTGGAAATGAATATGGAGGACTTCAAGAGCATACGTGGAAAAGCGATGGTATTGGGGTTGTTGGCCTTCGTCATTCCGTTGGGCATCGGTTTTTGGACCAATGTAAACATCTTGGGCTATGGAGTCGTCTCTTCGGTATTGCTTGCCAGTATGTATGCGTCGCATACTCTTATCGCTTACCCCATTGTCATCCGTTACGGCATAAACCGCCATCGGGCTGTAGGTATCGCGGTAGGGGGTACGGCGGTGACAGATACCCTTACTTTGCTTGTGTTGGCAGTCATCGGCGGCCTGTATAAAGGCGAGACTTCGGATATGTTCTGGGTATGGCTGGTGTTGAAAGTGTTAGTGCTTGGAGCCATCATTATGTACACTTTCCCGCCTATAGCCCGCTGGTTCTTCCGCCGTTATAGTGACAATGTGGTGCAATATATTTTTGTCATGGCGATGGTGTTCCTTGGTGCCGGACTGATGGAAATCGTTGGCATGGAAGGTATATTGGGAGCGTTCTTGGCCGGATTGGTATTGAACCGTTTGATTCCTCACGTGTCACCGCTGATGAATCATTTGGAGTTTGTGGGTAACGCGTTGTTCATCCCTTATTTCCTTATAGGTGTCGGCATGCTGATAAACGTAAACGTGTTGTTCGGGCATATAGATTCTATAAAGGTAGCTTCTGTGATGATTGTGGTGGCATTGGTCGGGAAATGGATAGCTTCGTGGTTGACTCAGAAGATTTTCCGGATGCGTGCCGTGGAGCGTGAGTTGATGTTCGGGCTGAGCAACGCGCAGGCGGCGGCCACTCTGGCGGCGGTATTGGTGGGTTACGACATTATCCTTCCCTCCGGTGAGCGGCTGTTGAACGAAGATGTGTTGAACGGGACGATTTTGCTTATATTGGTGACATGTGTTGTCAGTTCGTTCATTACCGAACACACGGCCAAGCAGATTGCCACGAGCGACGATGTAGGCTTGGATGAAGGCAAAGAGCATGAAAAAGAGCGTTTCCTGGTTCCTATAGCTAATCCGGAAACTTTGGAAAGCTTGATGAGTTTGGCGTTGGTCTTGCGCAACGAAAAGATAAGCGACAATTTGGTTGCGCTTAGTGTCATCAACGACAACAACGATTCGGTGAAGCAGGAAATGCGAAGCAAGCGTAACTTGGAGCGGGCGGCCCAGATAGCAGCGTCAACCAATGTGCGGATGAAGACTGTTAGCCGTTTTGATTTGAACATAACAACAGGCATTCTTCATACGGCAAAGGAATGTGATGCGACTGACATTATCATAGGTTTGCATTATAAGGCGAGCATCGTTGACTCTTTTTTCGGTAACATGACAGAGAATTTGTTGAAGAATACATATTTGCAAGTGATGATTGTGCGTTTCCTGATACCTGTCAATACGTTGCGCCGAATAATTGTGGCGGTGCCTCCAAAAGCCGAGTTCGAGCACGGTTTTACCAGATGGATAACATATATGTGCCGTTTGAGCAGCCAGCTTGGGTGCAGGGTGCATTTTTATGCTCCTTTGCGTACTTTGGGATACATCAGCGGTTTTATACAAAAGAAATTCAAGGACACGCGCACCGTTTATTCCGAACTTGAGAATTGGGAAGACTTGTTGTTGTTGACCGGGCAGGTTAATTACGACCATCTGCTGGTTATTGTAAGTGCGAGGTGCGGGTCTATTTCTTACGATTCTTCTTTCGAGAAACTTCCGACGCAGGTCTCCAAATATTTCAATAACAACAGCATCATGCTGCTCTATCCTGAACAAAAAGGCGATCCTAACGAGAGTCTTTCTTTCTCCGACCCGCACGGATGGGCAGAGACGCAATATTATGATAAAGTAGGTAATTGGATTTATAAATGGTTCAAAAAGAATTCGTAAATTGGCAGCAGCGCACGGAACTGTTGCTGGGAAGAGAAAAAACGGAGCGGTTACGCCGTGCCCATGTACTGGTGGTAGGTTTGGGAGGAGTAGGGGCGTATGCTGCCGAGATGTTGTGCCGTGCAGGCATAGGGCACATGACTATAGTAGATGCCGATACCGTGCAGCCTACCAATATTAACCGTCAGCTTCCGGCACTTCATTCCACGTTGGGGCAATACAAGGCAGATGTGCTTGCCACACGTTTTCGCGATATTAATCCCGATATACGATTGGATGTATTGCCTGTATATTTGAAGGATGAAGCTATTACGGAGTTGCTGGACAGTGAAAGGTTTGATTTTGTTGTTGACGCCATTGACACCGTGGCTCCGAAATGTTATCTTATATATAATGCTTTGAAGCGAGGGCTAAAGATAGTCAGCAGCATGGGGGCAGGTGCCAAGAGTGATATTACGCAGGTCAGATTTGCCGATTTATGGGAGACTTACCATTGCGGACTTAGCAAGGCTGTGAGAAAACGTTTGCAGAAAATGGGGATGAAGCGGAAATTGCCGGTGGTATTCAGTACAGAGCAAGCAGATACGAATGCCGTCGTATTGGTAGATGACGAGCAGAATAAAAAATCGACTACAGGCACTGTGAGCTATATGCCGGCGGTGTTCGGGTGTTATCTGGCTGAATATGTGATAAAGAGAATCTAAACATTCCTGAGATATGATAGAGATAGAAGGAATAACGAAAAGTTTTGGACAACTTCAGGTGTTGAAAGGTATAGACTTGAATATTGATAAAGGTGAGGTCGTGAGTATTGTAGGACCGAGTGGAGCGGGAAAAACCACGCTTCTTCAGATAATAGGCACTCTTGACAGAGCTGATTCGGGTAGGGTAATTATAAACGGTACTGACGTAAGCCGCATGAAAGAGAAAGAACTGTCTGCTTTCAGAAACAGGGAGATAGGTTTCGTTTTTCAGTTTCATCAGTTGCTGCCTGAGTTTACTGCATTGGAGAATGTCACTATTCCTGCCTTGATTAAAGGAGTTTCAGCTGCAGAGGCTCGCAAGCAGGCACTTGAAATGCTGAAGTTTTTAGGACTGTCAGACCGGGCGTCGCATAAACCGGCAGAACTCTCGGGTGGAGAGAAACAGCGTGTGGCTGTGGCAAGGGCTTTGATAAACAATCCGGCTGTAGTGTTGGCTGATGAACCTTCGGGAAGCCTTGACACTAAGAATAAGGAGGAACTACACAATCTGTTCTTTGAATTGCGCGATAAGCTGGGGCAGACTTTCGTAATAGTAACTCATGATGAAGGACTTGCCGGCCAGACTGACCGGACTATTCACATGCTGGATGGAAGGATTGTTTAACCAACAACTATAAACCAACAACTAACAACTATATATAATTATGAGTCATATTAAATTGGGAGAATATAACCTTCTGGAAGTCGTAAAGGAAGTAGATTTCGGGGTTTACCTTGATGGTAGCGAAGATGGAGAAATATTGTTGCCAACACGTTATGTTCCTCAGGGATGCAAGCCTGGTGACGTACTGAATGTGTTTATTTATCTCGATATGGACGAACGTCTGATAGCTACAACTTTGCAGCCATACGTTAAGGTCGGCGAGTTTGCGTGTCTTGAAGTGGCATGGGTGAATCAGTATGGGGCATTTCTAGACTGGGGATTGATGAAGGACTTGTTTGTACCTTTTCGCGAGCAGAAGATGAAAATGCTGAAAGGAAACTCGTATGTGGTGCATGTACATCTTGACGAGGACAGTTATCGTATTGTGGCGTCAGCAAAAGTTGAGAAGTATCTTTCAAAAGATATGCCGGAATACAATGCGGGCGATGAAGTGGAAGTACTTGTATGGCAGAAAACAGACCTTGGATTTAAGGTGATAGTTGACAACAAGTTCGGAGGAATGATTTTCAAGAATGAAATATTTACCAATGTGCGTACAGGCATGAAGATGACCGCTTATATCAAGCAGGTTCGTCCGGACGGAAAGATAGACCTTGAACTTCAGAAAGGGGGAGTGAAGAAGGTAGAAGATTTTGCTGACACTCTTCTGGAATATATACGCAGCAATGGTGGCTCTACACCTTTGAACGACAAGACAGAGGCAGACGTGATTTACAGTACCTTCGGTGTAAGCAAGAAGACTTTCAAGAAAGCGGTAGGCGACCTGTACAAGAAACGTCTCATAGTGCTTGAAGGTGAACAGGGAATACGTCTGGCTTAATGATATTTGTGTATATAGGGTTTATCCTATATGCTGTAGGAACATTCCTAAAAACGTTTGGGAATATTCTGTTGTAGGGGGATTTTTATCCTCCTATTTTTGTATCAGGAAATTAAAACGGTAAGATTATGAAGAGAAGATTTTGTTTAATGATTATGGCAGTTGCAGCCTTTATGTTTGTGTTGCCTGCCGGTGCCTTCGATTTGGGCGACGTCAGGGTTAATGCCCGCTTCCTGACTGACAGGATGGCATTCGAACTGAAGTTGAACGAACGTCAGTATAATGATTTGTATGAGATTAATTTTGATTTTTTCAATAATGTTGATCCGTATGTCTCAGCTTTATCGCGTGCCGAAGCACGTGCGATGGATGCTTATTACAGATATCTCGATGAAAGAAACGATGACCTGAGATGGGTTCTGCCAAGTGCCGCGTATGTAAAGTTTATGTCAATAGACTATTTCTTCCGTCCTATATATGCGGTGAATAATGTTTGTTACGTACGCGTATATAAAGTATATCCGGACAGACGTTTCTTCTATTATGGATTGCCTGTTCATTATTATTCTTATAAGGGAGCACACGGACGTGTGCATTGTGGTGGCGTAAGTTATTATAAGAAGAATTTCAAAAAGCATTACAATCATAAAGTTTATGTAGGGCATTATCAGTGTAGACCAGAGTACAGACCTCATGATTTCGGACGACCTAATCCGGCGGTAAGACCGTCTCGTCCTGTGTGTCCTCCAGCAAAACCTCTGCCTCCGACAAAACCGGTTCGTCCAAATAAACCGGTACCTCCTTCAGTGACCCGTCCTCCAAAACACGACCATGACAAGCATGACAGGTATGAACGTCATGAAAACAGAAAAGAGGTAAGAAAAAGCAAGGAACGTATTGACAGAAGTTCAACACGTAAGTCAAGAGACGTCTCAAGCAGAAGCGTTAGGGAATTGTGATACGGCTATCAATATTTTTCATAATGTACATATCTCTCTCTTGTTATAATTTGTATTGTTTTTTTATCAGGTAAAAAAATGAGGATAACAAAAAAAACGACAATGCTGTCAGTTTGCATACTGTCTGGTATTGTCGTTTTTCGCTGTTCAATATGTTTGAATTCATTTCAGAGTAAGCGGTACCCCCTTGTAGAAGTCCAGTATCTTGGTTCTGAATATATAGTCGTACTTGGCCTGTAACTTTTCTGATATGGCTTTCATCCAGCTTGTACGGCTTTCGTTGTATTCGGTAGCATTGGCTTTCCCTTCTGCGTATTTTTCTTTCATCAGATTGAATGAAGCTTCTGCCGCCTCATCGGCTGTAAGGCTGCTTTCATATCTGCTTTCTGCACCTAGAGCATTGTAGTATGCCTGCTGTATTTCTTTGTAAAGGGCTTTCTTGCTGTCTTCAAGCTGCCAGTTGAGTGTACTTTGCTGGATTCTTGCGTTTCTTACCTGGTTTCTTGTGCTGAAACGGTTGAAGATAGGGATTGTCAGCTGGAATCCGAAGTACTGGCTGAAGTTATCTTTTAACTGTGAGCCGAATACAGGATTTTTCATTCCTGCCACCTTATAATAGTTTGTACTGAGTCCGGCTCCGAAACTCAGTTGCGGATAATATGCGCTTTGAGCTATCTTTATAGACTTTGCCGCTCCTTCCAGACGATATTGTGCTGCCTTGATAGAAGGTTTAAACATTATAGCCTGATTGTAGATGTCTGCCGGAGAGGTGATGCTGCCCATATATTCGTCCATATCAGCTTTAGGAGATACGATAGCGAAATTATCAGGCGACGGAAGTTCAAGCAACTGGCTTAAATCCAGAAGTGCCAGTTGGTAATTGTTGTCAGCCTGAACAGCAGACAGCTGGTCCTGTGCAACTCTTGATTTTGCTTCAAGCCATTCAGCCTCTGAAGCTTTTCCAGTCTTGAAATATGCCTCTTTCTGTGCAAGCATTTCCTTGCTTAATTCAACCTGCAGATGTGCCACCTGTGCAAGCTCTTCATTGAAAAGTACTTGCAGATAGGCAGATGCCACCTGTATGCTTATGTCTTCCTTGGCCTTGTTCAGATCTTCTGTCGCAGCCTGTAGATTCAGTTTGGCAAGGGCAATACTGTTTGTTATCTTCAATCCTGTAAACAGGGGAACGCTGGTGTTCAGGTTGAATGCCGTATTTTGTGTGTTGAGGCTTTTATATGTATTGTCAGCCTGTATGCTTCGTCCAAAATTGAATGAATGCGAGGTGCTACCGTTCAAGTCCGGAAGTCTGCTCCATTTTGCTGTACTCAGTTCTACTGCGCTTTGCTCTTTTGAGGCTTCCTGCTGCTTTATGCTCAGATTGTTTTCTATGGCGTGGGTGATACATTTTTCCAGATCCCATTTTTCCTGAGCTGTAGCATTTGCAGTGAATAGAATCATCAGAGCAGAAGTCATGATTATATTTTTCTTCATTTCAGTTTTCTTGTTAAACTGTTATACATTATTCTTTTTTAAGTCCGCGCACAAAGTCATTCTCTTTCAGACCCGATTTGATTTCAACGTTTATTCCGTCGCTCACTCCGGTTGTCACGTTCTTGCGGTCGAATTTCTGACCTGAAACACTGTCTGTAAGGAGATATACAAATGTCGAGTCTCCCTTGAATTCCAGTGCACTTTCAGGGATACTTAGTACATCATTTGCTCTCTGAAGCTCCATTTCTGCGTTTGCGCTATATCCCGAACGGATAGTGACACTGTCCGGCACTGTAATTGCGGCTTTTATTTCGAACTGATTTGCTCCGTTGTTCTCTACGCTTTTTGGTGAGATGTATTCCAGAGTGGCACTGAAAGACATATCCTGGAGAGCTCCTAAAGTAATTTTTACAGGAATTCCAACTGAGATTTTTCCTACTTCAGTTTCGTCTACGTTGCCGCGGAAAATAAGGTCGCCCATATCTGCTACGGTTGCTATAGTAGTACCGTCGTTGAAAGTGTTACTCATGATAACCGAGTTACCGACCTTGATAGGTACATCCAGAATAAGTCCGTCTATTGTTGAACGGATAAGTGTGCTACTAAATGACGCACTGTTTTTGGTGATACCTTCCTTGATGATTTCCAGATTGTCTTTTGCAGCCTGGATTTCTTCACGAGCCTGTTTTGTAGTCAGCAATGTCTTTTCGTATTCTTCGCTGCTCACCAGTTTCTTTTCGTAAAGTTTCTCCATTCTTTCAAGGTCGATTTCTGCCTGACGGCCGTTCATCTCTGCCAGACGTACGCGGCTTTCGGCCGAATTGAGCTGACCCAGTTCCGGGATAACCTTTACTTTGGCTATAACTTCTCCCTTTTTCACATTTTCACCGGCCTCCTTGTAGACTTCGGATATGATACCTGAAATCTGAGGCTTTATCTGTACCTCATCTCTAGGTTCTATTTTACCTGTAGCCACTGTTGTCTGTACGATGTTTGATTTTACTACTTTCAGAACGTTGTATTCAACGTCTTTTGGCTGTGATTTCTGGTAAAGGAATACGAAAGTTCCGATGAACAGTAGTGCAATGACTACCATTATACCGATTCTGATAAATTTCTTCATATAATTTGGTTTTTAAGTTTCTTATTCTTATGTGTATTGTTCCTTCTAAATAACTAACTCTTAATTTTCATTATAAATTGAATATCATTCATCTCTGATAGCCTCTATAGGTTTGATGGCCATTGCACGGAATGCAGGTGCCAGCCCGGCCAATAATCCTAGAAGCAGCAGCAGAATGCAGGCTCCTATAGCTCCCCAGAAACTTATTTGGAAATGCGCTGTTGAGGTAGGAGAGGACAGGGCCTGTTCCACAATGTTAAGAAGGAAAACGGCAAAAGATATTCCGCTCATTCCTGCAATGGTGGTCAGTACCATGCTTTCTGTAAGAATTTGGCTTAATATGTCGTTGGGGCGAGCACCGATAGCTCTACGGATTCCTATTTCAGTGGTTCTTTCTTTCACTGTCACCATCATGATGTTGCTGACGCCTATTGCACCGGCAAGCAGCGTTCCGAGTCCTACCATCCAACCCAATACTTCTATACCAGAGAACAGATTGTCCATCATTCCGAACATGGCTTCGGCATTTACGCTGATTACAGCCTGTTTATCGTCTGGATGTACATTATGTGCGCGCTTTATTACGGATTCCACTTTTTCCTGTACTTGGCTTACGGAGTATCCCTTCTTGACGGTAAAACTCAACATCTGGATTTTGTCTCCGAAATTATAGTTTTGCTGCATGGTTGAGAAGGGGATAATGATTGAGGTTTCTGCCTGTCCCTGAACAGACATGTTTCCGGCAGCCATGTTGACTCCTATCACCTGATAATATATACCGCTTACTTCGATATATTTTCCGCAAGGATTGCTTTTGTCGGGAAAAAGACTTTCGAAGATTCTGCTGCCTAGTACACATACTTTTCTTCGGTTTATAATATCCATATCGTTTATATATCGTCCCATGGATATTTGTGGCTCTTCTATCTTGGCATATATCGGATAAAGTCCTTTAAGAGTACCCGAGGTCTTGTTCTCATTATATACCATGTCTATTCCCCATTTCGTAATGTTCGGGGTTACAACTTCTATTTCAGGAACACTTCGCCTGACTCTTTCTACGTCGGTATTTGTTAGTTCCCAAAAACGTCCCTGCTGAAATCCTTTATAGGCCTTGCTCGTTTGGTTGGTACCCATAAAACCGGAGTTGGTGGCAAACCCTACAAACTGTTTTGCCATAAGGTCCTGCACACCCTTGGTTCCTCCCATAAGGGCCACAAGCATGAATATTCCCCAAAACACTCCGAAAGCCGTAAGCAGGCTTCGTGTCTTGTTCCTTGTTATGGTGAGGATTATCTCCTCGCATGTATCCAAATCAAATCGTCTCATAATCAGTCTGCTCTAAGTGCTTCGATAGGTCGTATCATTACAGCCTTTCTTGCAGGGAACAGTCCGGCAAGTGTTCCTGCTATTATCAGTGTAAGTGTGGCTTGTATGGCAATGCTTATGTCCACTGTAGGATTCTCGAAGACAGTCATCGAAAATATTCCTGCATCTACAACCTGTTTTCCTGCCACTATATTCATATATTCAGTAGTTGCAATACCCGCTACCATGCCTATATATCCGAAGAATGTTGTTATCACTACACTTTCCGATATTATCAGCCATAGAATTGAAGAAGGTTTTGCCCCAAGCGCTTTCCTTATGCCGAACTCATGTGTTCTTTCTCTGACAGTAATAAGCATGATATTGCTTACACCTACTATCCCGCTGAGCAATGTGAAAATACCGACAACCCATATCGAAATATTCAGAATATTTGTTGCCGACTGCTGTTGCAGATACTGGGTAAATCTGTTCCATATCCATATTGCGCTGTCATCGTCAGGAGCGAAGTTATTGTTCTTCCCAATTGCCGCACGATACTCTTTTTCGAAGATGTCGTTTGATGCCTGATCTGTAAGATTTTGTGTGGCGAAAATTATATTGTCGATACTGTCACCTTTGCTGTAGATAATCTGTAATGTGGTGAAAGGCACAAGTGCGCTTGGCGAGAAACTGTTCTGGTCGGAGTATATTCCCACTACCTGATACATGACACCTTGCGAAGTTATGTATTTGCCGATAGCTTCGGATTGTGGAAACAGAATGTCTGCTGTCTTCTGGTGAAGGACTATTACTTTCCTCATCTCTTCCATGTCACGCTTGTTTATGAAGCGTCCCTTGACGAGTCGCATAGGTTCCATTTCTGTGTGATTCGGGAACACGCCGTTGATTGTTATGCTTACGTTTTCTTTACCGTATGTCAATATGCCGCTATGGCTTGTTGTAGCCCCTACAGTGGTAATATTGCCGGTGAATCTTTTGGAGGTTATTTTCATATCGCTTTCGTTGAGCGATATGTTTCTGCCCTCGTTCAGTCCGTTGAAAGCCTTCGAAGTCACTCCGGGATAAATCTTCATGGAGTTCATCTTCATGTCTGCCGACTGGTTTTCGAAAGCATGTATAAGTCCGTTTCCTGCCCCTAAAAGAACAATGAGCATGAATATTCCCCAGGCTACGGCAAATCCCGTCAGTGCAGTGCGCAGTTTGTTACGCATTATTGTACCGTATATTTCTTGAATAAGATCTATCATTTCTTTTTTTGTGAATTATTTCATAAATCCGTTCTTGCCGAATGGTGATGCGTTATGGTCTATGTTGTCTTCTATCTTTTCTATTATACCATCTTTTATGTGGATTATCTTGTTTGTCTGGTTCGCCACACCGCTTTCGTGTGTTACTATTATGATAGTCAGACCTTCCTTTTCATGTAATTCTTTCAGTATGTTCATTACTTCTACCGATGTCTTGCTGTCCAGCGCTCCCGTAGGTTCGTCAGCCAATATGATTTCAGGCTTTGAAATAAGAGCTCTGGCTATGGCAACTCTCTGCTTCTGTCCGCCCGAAAGTTCGTTAGGCATGTGGTGGGCCCATTCTTTCAGTCCCAGTTTGTCAAGGTATTCCATAGCAAGCTCATTCCTTTTCTTTCTGCCCACTCCCTGATAGTACAGAGGAAGTGCCACATTCTCCATCGCGTTTTTGAATGATATAAGATTGAATGACTGGAAAATGAAACCTATCATTCTGTTTCTGTACTCGGCTGCCTTAGTTTCGCTAAGGTCCTTTATAAGTACCCCGTTCAGGGTATATTCCCCTGTGTCATAATTATCAAGAATTCCCAGTATATTAAGTAATGTGGATTTTCCCGAACCGGAAGCTCCCATGATAGAAACAAATTCCCCTTTTTTTATTTCAAGGTTAATACCTTTCAGTACGTGCAGTGGAGCACCGTTGTGGTAAGTCTTGTTTATGTCTTTTAAACGAATCATTTTTTAAGTTGATTAATAAATTGCGCGGCTAATTTAGAAAAAAACTTATACATTAGTATTAATATTTATTTGAAAAATTTGTTAGATTATTCTCTATTGTATATTTTTGCCTCAATAATTAACCCTAAACAATAAATGTCATGACTGTAAATATGGAAAAACCTTATGTGGTTGGTATGGACATCGGCGGTACAAATACCGTTTTCGGTGTAGTTGATTCTCGTGGAAACGTATTGGCTTCCGATTCTATCAAGACTCAGGAGCATGAGGAAATTGATGAGTATGTTGATGCTGTGTGCAAGAAACTTATTCCTCTTTTGCAACAATTCGGAGGTGCAGAGAAGTTCAAGGGAATGGGTGTTGGAGCACCTAACGGTAACTATTACAATGGAACAATCGAATTTGCTCCGAATCTTCCTTGGAAGGGAGTTATTCCTTTGTCAGCCATGTTCGAAGATAAATTAGGTATCCCTACAGCACTTACTAATGATGCAAACGCGGCTGCAATCGGTGAAATGACTTACGGTGCGGCACGTGGCTTGAGAGACTTCATTATGATTACACTTGGTACAGGTGTTGGTAGTGGTATCGTGGTTAACGGTCAGTTGGTTTATGGTCATGACGGTTTTGCCGGTGAGCTTGGACATGTGATTGTTGAGCGCGACGGTCGTATCTGCGGATGCGGACGCAAGGGATGTCTCGAAACTTACTGTTCTGCAACTGGTGTTGCGCGTACTGCACGTGAATTCCTGGTAGCACGTTCAGAACCAAGTTTGCTTAGAGAAATTCCTGCCGAGGAAATAGTTTCAAAGGATGTGTACGATGCAGCTATAAAAGGTGATAAACTGGCTTTGGAAATATTTGAATATACAGGAACTATTTTAGGTAGAGCGTTGGCTGATTTCGTAGCGTTCTCTAGCCCTGAAGCTATTGTATTGTTCGGTGGTCTTGCAAAATCAGGTGATCTTATCATGAAACCTATCCAGAAGGCTATGGAAGAAAATGTTCTTAAGATTTACGCCGGTAAGACTAAATTGTTGCTTTCTCAGCTTAAAGATGCTGATGCAGCTGTACTTGGCGCAAGTGCATTGGGTTGGGAAGTAAAGGAAGACTAAACTTTTTATTATAATAGTTTAAATGCTCATCAAGCTGAGTTATAATATCAGCCTGATGAGCATTTTTCTTTCTATTCTTTCCTTTCTTTCATATGTTTCACATCCTTCACAACCTTTCTTTCTTATATTTCCTTTGCCTCCTTCACTTCTTTAACTTATTCCATATATATGGCCTTAATACATAATAGCTGAAAATACTGCCCAATATCACACCTGTTATGTTTGCCAAAAAGTCAAACCAGTCGCCTCCTCTTGTCTCGGTTAGAGTAGCCTGACCTATTTCAACAAGTCCACTCATTATTATCGGGCATAATATTCCACCAACAATAAGATGCCTCCTGATTATCGGCCGATGTTGTCTGAGATGTTCGGACCATAATATGACGGTAAGTCCTCCATACATACATATATGAACAATCTTATCTATATTCTTTATCTCGCTGATAGATGTCTGTGGAGGCTTAAAGAAAGAGAGATACAAAATAGCTGCTATTACCAGAATTGACAGTGGATAACGTTTTAAATATGTAATCATGTTATAAATGTTTATTTCATCGTCAAAAATATTATATTTTTCGTACATTTGCGCCACTAAACAGTTCTATTTATTATTTAATATGTTTTTTTATGCAACATCATCACGACAGAGTCAGTTTTGGAAGTAAATTGGGAGCGATATTGGCGGCAGCAGGTTCGGCTGTAGGATTGGGAAATATATGGCGTTTTCCATACGAGGCAGGAAATCATGGCGGCGCTGCTTTTATACTTATATATCTTGGATGTATCTTCATATTCGGTTTGCCGATTATGGTGGCAGAATTTACTATAGGCCGCAGTGCAAAGGCCAGTACAGGAGGTTCGTTCAGTGTTTTGGCTCCAGGTACGAAATGGAAGTGGGTAGGCTATCTTGGTGTTCTCACCGGTTTTCTTATTTTGGGATATTATTCGGTTGTGGCAGGATGGACACTGGAATATCTGCTTCAGGCAGCCATAGGAGGTTTCCATGGCAAGAATGCCGAGGGCTTTATCGCCATGTTCAATGAATTCTCGTCCGATCCTTTGAGACCTATAATATGGCTTACAGTGTTTATGCTTCTGACACACATCGTTATAGTGAGAGGAGTGAAGGATGGTATAGAACGTTCTTCAAAGGTCATGATGCCTGTACTTTTCATTCTTGTGGTATTGCTGGCTATATGTTCAGTCACTCTACCGGGCGCGGAAAAAGGTCTTGAGTTCCTTTTCAAGCCTGATTTCAGCAAGGTTACGCCTGAAGTCTTTCTCGGAGCCATGGGACAGGCATTTTTCTCTATGAGTCTTGGTATGGGATGTTTGTCGACGTATGCTTCGTATTTCGGAAAGGATACCAGACTTGGTCATACAGCCATGAGTGTGGGAGTGATTGATACTTTCGTTGCCATACTGGCCGGAATAATCATTTTCCCTGCAGCGTTTTCAGTAGGAATTAATCCAGGTTCCGGACCTTCATTGATATTCATAACATTGCCTAACGTATTTCAGCAGGCTTTTTCGGCAGTGCCTTTATTGGCTGTGGTATGTGCCATGGCTTTCTATCTTCTGCTTGCGCTTGCGGCTCTCACATCTACCATATCGCTTCATGAGGTGTCCACCGCTTTCTTTCATGAGAAGTTCGGACTTACCCGTGGCAGGGCAGCAACTATAGTGTCTGTTGGATGCTGGACTATAGGTGTGGTTTCTTCGTTGGCTTTGGGCGAATGGAGTGGATACAAGATTGCGGGACTCAACTTTTTCGATGCCCTTGATTATCTGACTGCAAAAATCATGTTGCCTGTGTCAGGTATGTTGTCTGCCATTTTCGTAGGTTGGGTATTGAACAAGTCTATAGTGAAAGGCGAGGCTACCAACTACGGTGCGCTGAAGCCTACCTATTATCCTCTCTACATCTTCATTCTTAAGTTTATCGCACCTTTAGGGATAATGCTCATTTTCCTCAACGAATTGGGCTTGTTTTAATAATTAGCTTCTCTGTATGTGGAATGATTGGTTCTTTTATTCCCGCGGACAGCGGAGGGCTATAATACTCTTGCTGCTGTCGCTGATTCTTCTTATAGCCATGTTGGCCAGTGGAAGTTTTGGTGACAGGCAAAAGGGAATAGCGGCAGAACCATTGGCAATAGCGGATTCATTATATAGAAAAGTCGAGAAAGACAAACGTGAATACGAAAGGAAATATGCATACCGAAAGAGCGATAAGAAAGAACGGACTGCTTCTACAAAAGAAATGAAACGAAGCGCCGATACCTCAACGTATGCCGTAAAAGAGGAAAAAAGAACGGTCTATAGATTTCCCAAACAGGAAAAATTCCAACAAGGAATAGTTGTAGATGTAAATACTGCTGACACTTTGGTCCTGAAGAAAATACCGGGCATAGGAAGTGTAATATCGCGCAATATAGTGAACTACAGAAACCGTCTTGGAGGATTTTATGACGTAAGTCAATTGCTTGAAGTAAAATATGTAGATACCACACTTCTGCTATGGTTTCAGGTAAAGTCCGATGTATATCGTAAAATCAGTATAAATAAAGCTGATATAGATGAATTAAGGAGTCATCCGTATATGGATTTCTATAAGGCAAGGGCTGTTGTGGACTACCGGCGTAAAAGAGGCAAAATTACCGGTATGTCGCAATTATCGATGCTGAAAGAGTTTTCCGATGAAGATATGATAAGACTCAGTCATTATTTTTCCTTTGAATAGTAAATAATAGAGTTTATAAAATATTTGGCGGCTGTTTAAGTACCGGTTAGAGAATATTTCTGAACAGTACTTAAACAGCCGTCAAACGTATTTTAAGCGTGTAAGTCAAAACGAAATGTATAAAGTTTATTCTTCAATCATGTATCCTGCAGATTTTGCTATCAGTTTTGGAATCTGTGTGTTGTCCAGTCTTCCGCTGAAGTTTTCCGAGCCTGCACCGATGGCAAATACAGGAACGTATCCGGCAGAATGATCTCCGCTGACCCATCCGATGAGGGCTATCTCGTTTATTATACGTTTTGCTTCAGCTGCCAGAGCTTCATCCTGGGCATATTCACTTTTTTCCATTTTGGCTTTTTGACCTTTCAAAGTCTTCTCGTAAACGCTTCTCAGACGCGCTTCCTGCTCTTCCGACAGTTCTATTTCATCCCAGAATCCGAAATTCTCTTCCAATGCATCCTGTACAGCTTTCCAAGGAACATTGTTTTTATACTCCTTGCGCATAGAATTCAGTATCTTTGTAAACCCGCTTTCGCTTGTCTTCTGGTTTTCGATGGCTTTAAGGTTCAGTTTGTACTGGCCTGTTCCCAATACTATACCTCCGGTTTCATGGTCGGCTGTCACTACAATAAGAGTTTCATCCGGATGTTGTTTGTAGAATTCGTATGCCTGTTTTATAGCCTTGTCGAAATCCTGTACTTCGCGGAATGCTGTTGCTCCGTCATTACTGTGGCATGCCCAGTCTATTTTTCCGCCTTCCACCATCAGGAAGAATCCCTTGCTCAGATCTTTTGAAAGGAAGTCGATGGCAGAGCGTGTTATTTCCTCCAGCGTCATGTCTTTTTCAGTTCTGTCTATTGCGTATGGAATCGCACTTCTGTCTTTAGATGAGGCTTCCTCGGTCTGGAACAATATCATCTTGTCTGCCTTTGCGCTTTTACTGGTGTAATCCTTATATCCTCTGGCGATAGAATAGCCGTATTCGTCTGCCATTTTGTAGAGGTTCTTTGCATTACTGTCCTTTTTGTTTTTTGGTTCCATGAAATCAGAGCCGGCATAGAAATCAAAACCTGCAGTGTAGAGGTCAGTACCGATGTTATAATAGCTGCTTCTACTTGCCTCATGTGCATAGAATGCTGCTGGAGTGGCATGGTCTACACTGACACTTGTGGCTATACCCACTCTGCGACCGCTGTTTTTTGCCCAAACAGCAACACTGTTAACCGGAGTTTCAAGGTCTTTCAGTACTCCAATGGCACCGTTTTTTGTCTTGTTGCCTGTGGCCAGTGCTGTTCCTGCCGCAGCCGAGTCTGTTACTCCGTTGGTAGCTGAGAATGTGGTTGCTACTGTAGATACTGGAAACTGAGTGAAGCATAAAGGTTCGATGGCTATTTTCCCGTTCAGTTCTCCCTGGAAAAGTTCTGTTCCCTGAACTTGGTTTACGCCCATTCCGTCACCGATAAAATAGAATACGTATTTTGCCTGTTGTGCAAAGCACAAATTGTATGAAAATAATACAAGAGCAAATAAAAAATAGAGTTTTTTCATTGTTTTGTTTATGTTTATTTTGTAGCACAAAAATACATAATATATTAAATAAATAGATTTTTTTTCTATTCTTTTGTTTGAATTGTATTAAAAATGTTATATTTGTTACGAAAAACTTACAAAATTTAAATTTTTATATTATGAAAGCATTTGATTATCTGTTAGGGTTTTCTATCTTTTTAGCAGCATGCAGTAATGAAACATTGTCTCTAAACGAAGATTTATCAGTAAAATTATTTGTAGAAGTAGGTTCTAATCAAAATCAACAACAAAAGTCAAGGACAGTTACCGATGCTGACGGTCATGTAACTTTTTCCACCAATGACAAGGTAGGCATGTTTATACAAAATCAGGAAAACCCTGTATTGTGGACATACGATGGTGCTTCGTGGAATCCTGAAAAAACAATTGTATGGGAAAACCGTGCTGATGACTTTGATTTTCAGGCATACTATCCGTGCGAAGAAACAGCTCAAGTAACTCGCACTTCGGTTCCTATGCCCGATCTTTCTGTTCAGACAGGCGATATAGACGATATAGGCACTAAGGATTTTCTTGTCGGAAAATGCACTACGTCATATTCAGACGATAACGGTGTAGTATCTTTTTCTGGCACAAATGCATTCAAGCATGTATATTCCCTATTACATATTAATATTGTTAATGAAGAGACGGCACAATCTTTTTCAATGAACGAATGTAGTTTTTCAGGTGAAGGTATAGTTACTCTTCATGTGTATTCTTTTGATTCGGCTTCAGAAGGAATGAAAAAATCGGGTGAGGATGAAAAGTCAATTTTGGAAATAGCGGATCTGTCTTCTTTTACGGAGTCGGCTATTACTGTACTGCTTAATCCTGTAAGCCTTGAAATCCCACTAAGTTTTACTTTGAATTACACAAATGGCGGGGAAGGATATGAATATGAAGCTTCTGTAGATATAGGAAAAGAATTTCTAGCTGGAAGTTTCTCGAAAATTACGCTGAGATTAGTTGATGGAAAATTGACAATGACGGGTAACGAAGTTGAGGATTGGAATGTCATAACGTTGGATGAAATAGTGATAACCGGCACTCCAAAGTAATATATTGTCATATTTTTGTAATACATAAAGAAATTTCTTGTAATTTTGCGCACTAAAATCATTTAGAAACTCTTTTAATAATTAGTTGCACGTATGAAAGCACTGAAGGAACGGATATTGCGCGACGGAAAATGTTTTGAAGGTGGTATCCTTAAAGTGGACAACTTTATCAATCATCAGATGGACCCTATTCTGATGAAATCCATGGCAGTGGAATTTGTAAGGCGTTTTGCCAGTACCAAAATCAACAAAGTGCTGACCATAGAAGCCAGTGGTATAGCTCCAGCCATTATGGTGGGCTATTTGCTCGAACTTCCTGTAGTTTTTGCCAAGAAGAAAAAGCCAAGTACTATGGAGAATATGATTACCACTACCGTTTACTCTTTCACAAAGGACAGAAACTATGATGTTTGTGTCAGCAGTGATTATCTGTGTCCTGGTGATAAAGTGCTTTTCATCGACGATTTTCTTGCCAATGGAAATGCGGCTAAAGGTATTATCGACCTCGTAAACAAGGCTGGTGCCGAGCTGGTAGGTATGGGATTCCTTATCGAAAAATCATTCCAGCACGGTGGAGAGCAACTCAGAAGCATGGGTGTTCATGTTGAATCGCTTGCGATTATCGAAAGTCTGGACGACTGCAAGATTGTTCTTAAGGAAGAATAACTAACAAATAAACTCAAAAACTCAAATTTTAAAGAATGGAAAATGAACAGAACGTAGCTCCGGGCGAGGGGCTGATTTACGGACTTAACGACCGTCCACCTTTGAAGGATACCATTTTTGCGGCTTTGCAGCACCTGCTTGCCATTTTCGTGGCAATCATCACTCCTCCGCTTATCATAGCCGGAGCTTTGGGACTTGACATCGAGACAACCGGTTTCCTTGTTTCCATGGCGCTTTTTGCATCTGGTATCTCTACATTCATACAGTGTAGAAGGGTAGGACCTATTGGTTGCGGACTTCTTTGTATTCAGGGAACCAGCTTCTCTTTTATCGGTCCTATCATTTCAGCGGGACTTACAGGCGGGCTCTCTTCAATATTCGGAGCTACCATAGCGGCTTCTTCTGTGGAGATGCTCATCAGCCGTTTGTTGAAGTACACACGCAAGATTATCACTCCTCTTGTTTCAGGTATAGTGGTGACGCTTATCGGTATGAGCCTGATAAAGGTAGGTATCACGGCATGTGGAGGTGGTGTGGCGGCACAGAACAACGGCACATTCGGTTCATATCAGAATGTAGGTCTTGCGGCTTTGGTTCTGGTGCTTATCATTATTTTCAACCGCAGTTCCAACCGCTATCTCCGTATGAGTTCCATTGTGATAGGACTTCTGATAGGTTATGTAGTGGCATGGGCCTTGGGTATGGTTGATTTTTCGTCAGTGCAGAGCTACGGCGGTTTCAATATTCCTGTACCTTTCAAATACGGAATCTCGTTTGATATTTCTGCCATCATCGGTCTGGGACTTGTTTATCTGATAACAGCCATCGAGGCATACGGCGACGTAACTGCAAACTCCCTTATCTCAGGCGAGCCTGTGGAAGGAGAGAAATTCGTGAAGCGTGCTTCCGGAGGTATCCTTGCAGACGGTTTCAACTCTATGCTTGCAGGTATATTCAACTCGTTCCCTAACTCAATCTTCGCACAGAACAACGGTATGATTCAGTTGACAGGAGTTGCCAGCCGTTATGTGGGATATTTCATTGCCGGTTTCCTTATCCTGCTTGGTCTGTTCCCTGCTGTAGGTCTTGTATTCTCGCTTATGCCTGAACCAGTACTTGGCGGTGCCACACTGCTGATGTTCGGAACAGTGGCTGCTGCCGGTATACGTATCATTGCTTCACAGAAGATTGACAGAAAGGCTACACTTGTAATGGCATTAAGCTTCTCTTTCGGTCTGAGTGTGGAACTTGTTCCTGATATACTCTCACAGTTGCCAGACACGATAAAGAATATCTTCTCGTCCGGTATCACAACAGGAGGACTTACTGCAATATTGGCAAACGTGCTTATCAGAATTAAGGAGTAAAATTATCTGAGAGATATATAAAATGGCGGTTATTGTCTCATTTGATGGGGGCAGTAATCGCTTTTTTTGTACTGCAGGGCTGACGCATTACTTAATAAACTGATAATCAACCTAAGTTTGATAAACTCAATGATAAAATCTATTTATAAATACTTTTTTCTTTACTTTTGTCCAATATTTTCAAGTTAAAAACATCCAATG
>NZ_JADYTF010000159.1 GCF_021530995.1 Bacteroides caecigallinarum | reverse complement strand
CCTTTTGAATATCTTTTAAAGCTTCTTCTTTTTTATCAGAGATAAAAGAATGAAAATTCTCCAATGTTGTTTGTAACTTCTCCAATGCCACTTCTAATGACGGAATCTTATAAAATTCAAAACTTGTATATTGGAGTGCCGTATCATTTCCTTTATTCCCATACAAATGACAAAAGTTCTTGTTTCCTTCAACTACATCCGCAGAATTTAATCCTAAGATCAGACTGTTCAATATATATCGGTTTATGAAAGCAAAATATATTTCATCTATTCGCTTTGATTCAGATCTGTTTCTCCAAAATATGTCAGTCCATGTGGTATCCATTTTTATTGCAATACCATTGGCTTCATTTGACAGTCTTTTCCATTTACTATTATCCTGTTCACTTTCTGCCTGTCCCTGAATAAACCCGATTAAATCAGCCTTAAAGTTCTCAAACATGGTCAGTTGCTTACCACGGGCATTCATCTTGATATAGAGGTCATCTGAAAGTCCAAATTCTTTCAACGGCAAATAATAAAAAACAATGGGAGAGTTATTTGTCAATTTCTGCCAATAGGATTCCATTTCTTCAAAACTTGCATTGCTAAACAATTCCTCTATACCATCAATAATGTCCTCACCTTTTTTGTTATTTATTTTTGTTCCTCCCAACATTCTCAGCATAGACTGGATGGTAGGATCTTGTTTCCATGCAGAATAGAACCACGTTTGACCGATAATAAAGTCAACAATATTCATTTGAGAGCATCTACCAGAATCCTTGCCATCTGTACAAATGAAAGAACTAAAATTGCTTTCATCACATAAATGTTCACAAAACTCACGAGACGAGACCCTTGTTTCGTAAGTAAAGTTCTTTAAAATACAACCGGCTTCTTCTAACTTTCCTGATCTTAGTGCTATGTACCAGTGTAATAGCCACAACGTGGTTAATCGTTGCTGACCGTCCAAAGGTTGCAGTTTTCCGTTTTCGACAGAGCCATATACAAAATCAAGTTTTAATTCCTTCTCATCATCTTCTTCGTCTAAGGCTTCTTTCAGATTCGTTAGAAAACCTTGGCGCAAGTATTCTTTACCTAATCTTCCCTGTGCGTAATCACGTTGTATAATAGGAATCTCTATTTTGTTTTTCTGTATGAAACTCCAAAATGTTATCTTATTTCCTGTCATAATTATTCCTCCAATTTTTTAATACAAGACTCTATATCGCTCAAATAACTCTGCGCATCCTCTTTTGTCCAATAATTATTGTTTCCGGCGGTTGCAGAGTAATACTTTAAAAATATCTGTCTGGTGCATGGCGGGACAAACGATGAAAAACTGTCCTGTTCGTTTGTCATTATCAGTTTGCCTTCTTTTGAAAGTTTGGGAACAGGTATCAACTTGCCTTTATCTTTTCCTATGATTACTCTTCGTTTTCCGGAAAAGATAGAGTTACCATAACTTCGGTTGGTAGAAGAATCTAACAAAGCATAGTTCCAAATCCGATTTTTCTCTTCTTGAGTCCACTCTATACCGCTAAAAGGAACTTCTTTCTTTATTTCTTCAAACAAATTTTTTTTATTATCTGATGAGTCAAAATATTCCTGTATCTTTTTTTGCAGTTCCTCATTTACACTTAAATAAATGTTTAATAACCATTCTTTTTGAGATTCATCGTCATTTTCCGGATTGGTAGTATTCGAGTTGATGTGTTCTACATCCCAGCTTTCCAATTTATAAAGATGGAACGGGAATTTATAGAATGTTCCCAACTCATATTTTTCATTATGCCTCTGAGATCGGTTCTGATTGATTACAGTTTGAATATTGTGAAACAACAAAACGGATTTACATTTTACCTTATCACTGCCGTCCTCTTTATATTTAGAATCCAACGGACACGTATCAATTACCTTTCTGACCTCGTTTCTCAAATACTGAAGGAATGATTTCTTATCGGTTTGCCGATTCCATTCCGATATAAGACTCTCGATACTGTTCTTATTACATTCAATAAGGAAACCGATGTAGTGAAACAGTTCCAAATCATTATACCATTCTTCAAATGTCTGATAATACTTTTTCACAATCTTCCAGCACCTAAGAACTTTTGAATCACTGTTTTCCACTGATAAACCATCCGACTTGAAATATTCATAAAAATATCGGAATGTTTTATACTCATCTGTTCCAATTTTTTCTTTATAGTCATTTAAGCACAAATCATTAGCTTTGCATATTAAATCAAATATAAAGTCTATCCGAGTAGGACGGTCATAACCTTTCTCATGCAGGAAAAGCCAAAACTCATCATTCTGTAATGAATATTCAATCTTGTCCCATTCCGAAGCGATTTCCTGTTGGCGTAGCTTTATATGCCCATTGTCGTTCATATCAAAATTTGATCGGTTCAAGAACAAAGCCTTGATAAGTTCAGAATTTGTAAGTGATATTTTACCTATATTCAGTCGGGTAAAGACCTTGATTGGATCTTCATCAACGGATTCATACCATATAAAATTCACTTTCTCAAACAACTTCTCCTTAAAGTCTTTTATGGAGAAACAATCTTTATCCTTTAGCCATTCACTGATGACCTGTTTTGCACTGGAAATATGAAAATAATCGATATTCTCCTCATTCATTTCCAAATTTCCACTCAAATATTGTTCACTGCCGCTCCTTGTTTCGTACTTCAACGTATAATGCATGTCTGTTATCCCCAAACATCTCATTAGAATAAAAATAGTGGTCAACCTTTGCTGCCCGTCTATTACTTCCCATGTTCCTTTAAGATAATCATAGACATCGTTGAGATCCTTGGCTTCTTCTTTTATCTTTTTAAATACATTCTTTTCACGCTGTTTTACGACCAAAGGCTGTAAGCAATAAAAGCCATTCTTGTCATTGAACTCATTGATGTCATTCAACAAATCTTTGACTTGCTGTTTCGTCCAACGATAGCCTCGCTGGTAATTAGGAATATAAAAATTCATTCCACAAAGTTCAGTAACAGTTTTTAGATCAATCCTGTTGTCACTGCAATCATTTCGTTCAAATGTTTGATTCATAGTCATATCTATTAAAGTTTCCTATTATTTTGATTATTGGCCATATCATTAATTTCTCTCAAATACAATCTTGCACACATCTCCGCATCATCACCGGCGCGATGGTGCGTCCTTTGCTCTATACCCAGCTGTTCACAAAGATAATCCAAAGAATTACATCCAAAGGAATAAATCTTCCGAGCCATCTGCAAAGAACATATCCATTTCAGCTCAGGTAGATGAATGCGGTAGAGCTCAGCAGAATGCTGCAAGCAGCTTCTGTCAAAAGGTACGTTATGAGCTACAAAAGTATCGAACTCATCCAGATAAGTCCGTTCTATCTCTTCCCATACCTGACGGAAATCAGGAGCATCTTCTGTATCATGCGGTCGGATACCGTGTACTTTTATGTTCCAATACTGATAACGGTTGTCTTCCGGACGTACCAGCCATGAACGGGTCTCTGCTATTTCTCCGTGTCGTATAACACAGATTCCCACCTCACATATTGAAGCACGTTTGGAGGTAGCCGTTTCAAAGTCTATTGCTATGAAATTTATATCTGATTTATCAGTCATTATTTGATTTTTTATAATAAGACAATATATTCTCTGCAAACCTGCATATTTCATCCTTTACCCATTGTGGCTCGATAACTTCTATCTGGTCTGTCTGTTGCAGCAATGCTTGAAGGAAATCGTATGTAGGCCGGACTGTCATTTCGAATGTAGTAGATTCATCATCAGATGCAATTTCACGTTGAGAATCATGTATAGGTAAAGTAGCCAGGTATTTTCTTGCCCATCCGTATGCCTTAATTACCACACGCTCAATATCAATATCTCCGTCAGCTATAATGCCTACGCATCCTTCAAAATATTCATTTATATCAAATGAATCAGGAAGTTTAAATGTTGTATCCATAACTTTGACATTGAGAATCCTGTCAAGTGCGTATGTCCTTATTTCCTCAGAATATACCGACCATCCTATTAGATACCAACGACGGTTATAAACTTTAAGATGATAAGGTTCTACCTGAAACGTGCTTGCGTGGGACCTGCCAAAGCCCTGGTGGGTAATTTCTACCACACAATTCTGACGCATTGCCTGAAGTAATATCTGTAAATATTTATTTCCTGAAGGAATCTTCTCGAATGAGATGCGTTTCTCCAACTTTCTGTCTGCCTGAAGCTGGTTCAGTGTAGCATAAGAATCTATCAGCCATGAACGAAAGGAATTTCCTTCTAATAAATCAGCATCTTCTATATAGTATCCATATCTACGTTTGGCATCGCATGATATGATTATATCAAAGATTGTCTGCACTGCATCTTTATGATTCATAAATGTCTTCCATGGTAATGGTTTGCCATCACCCAATCCACAGTCTTCCCATTTGTCACTTATTTCCTTGAATGTGATATATGGATGGCATCTGATTAAATCTACTAGCCATACATACCGACCAAATTTGTTTGCTGCCATAATTTTATTGTTTAATCTTTTAAAAATACGTATTCTATATTAAATTACAGGTAAGTTCTGAAGTATATTAATATCTGGCAAAACCGATTTTTTTGTAAGGCAGATTTATTTTTTCTTCATTACAAAGCTTCTGAATGGTTTCAAAAGAAGGTGTTTTACCATCAATAATCTCCATCATAGTATATTTGCGTACTACATTATCAATCTCACCACCGCTGAAATCATAAAGTAAAGCTAACTGCATCGCATCATTATGATTCAGTGCAGGCATTTTATTGAGCCAGATATTGCATTTCACTTCTACAGACGGCTTGCTGAAATGTATCTTGAAAAGGAACCTTCTTTCAAAGGCCTTATCAAGATTATCGGAAAGATTGGTAGTGGCTATTAGGATTCCTTCAAGTTTTTCCATTTCTTCAAGAAGGATGTTCTGGATAGTATTTTCTGTCTGATCCACGCTGTTACCAGAGGATATGTCACGACGTTTTGAAAAAATAGCATCGGCTTCATTGAAAAGTAATATTGGCTTCAGCTTGGAACGCTTACATAATTTTCTGTAACGGTTGAATATGTCTTTCACTATTTTTTCACTTTCGCCATACCACATACTTTTGGAAGCACTTATATCTACATGAATAATGTCACGACCGGTCTCCCGTGCCCATTGCATGACAGATTCAGTTTTTCCTGTTCCAGGACTTCCATATAGCAGTATGGAAACTCCTTTGGGTAATCCTTTTAATTCAAGTCTGTCAACCAATGATTTATAATTAACTTCTGAAAGGGTTTCACCAACTAATGAAAGTTGTTCACTTTCTCTACCGGAAAAGAAGAGTTTTTTTTCTTTTATCTCAGATGATAAAATAAGATCTTTCCTGTCAACTTTTTCAATAAAAAGTTCTGCATCATCTTCAAAATAAAGAAGCTTGCCTTTATCAGTCAATTGTAAAACCGTGTATTCTCCGAAAAGGCTGCTCATGGTAACCATTTCCACAAGATCAAGACGCTGTAATTTATGTTTCTCTTCCTTGAAGAGTTTTATATTCTCATTCATTTCCTTAATAGGATAAAGTCTGGCTAATTCACGGCTTATATTAATTATATCGCTATTGGCACAGGCATCACAGAGCATATAAAACAATGCACGATAATCTTCTTCAGATACAAGTTCCTTAATCTTACGGATACATGTAAGATTAGAATTATAGTTTTCCATATTTCTTATCT
>NZ_JADYTF010000158.1 GCF_021530995.1 Bacteroides caecigallinarum | reverse complement strand
GGAATCAACAACAAGATAAAGGTCTTGAAGAGAGCGGCATACGGATTTAGGGATGAACGATACTTTGAGCTAAGGTTATATGCACTCCATGATTGCCGCATCACGCGAAATGTCGGATGAACCATATCTTTTGATAATGTTTCCCGGATGAGGTTTGTGCAACATTATCGGACGTTTATTCTCATTGCGGTATATGACTCTTGACCCTGATGTCTTGCCCTTGTTCGACTTTTCATATCCGAATATGGACAATAACCTTTCCATTTCATCAAATGTAACTATAAAACAGTTACAATCAAAGGAAATTGACAGATATTACCAATATTGCGATTCTTACTGTATTACATTGAAACAAATCAGTTCAAAATCGTCAGGCCCCTTAATTTTGTCGACAAAAATAAGGTCTAAAGCTTATAATTACGCTTTATTAGCTAATTAGCTTATACTCTCCTTCAATTTCCTTATCATCTCAAAATACTCCCTTTTCTTCCTCGGCTGTTTATCCGTAGCAAGTCTTCGCTCCAAAGTCTTTATTTGAGCCTCAACCTTTGCTTTCTTCTCATCAGCCTGTATTTGTTCCGTAAGCGACCTGCCTTCCTCAACATCAATCTGCCCCACCTGCTTTATGATATTCTCCCATACAGCATCAAGGTTTTAAAAAAGTCTAATATTTTGTATAGCTAATATTTTAAATTTATCACATTATCCCGAATGAATTATGCCAAATTACCGAAAAAAGTCATGCCAAACTACCGAAAAAAGTCATGCCAAATTACCGAAAAAAGTCATGCCAAACTACCGAATATTAAAAAAATATAATTATATTTGCAGTTATTAATAGCTTGATTCATGGATAATTACAAACAAAGAATAATGGATAGCCTGCTTAAAAAAAAGTTGCAGGCTAAAGGAGCTGTACTAATTGAGGGACCTAAGTGGTGTGGCAAAACCACTACAGCAGAAGAGATAGCGGCAAGTAAAATATTATTGGCCAGGACTGATATAAAAAACAATTTCAAGAACTTATTAGAAATAGATATCGATGTTGCATTGTCCGGAAAAACTCCAATGCTCATTGATGAGTGGCAAACAGTACCTAAATTATGGGATGCAGTAAGATATACTGTTGACCACCGTCGTAAAATGGGACAGTTTATATTAACAGGGTCTGCTGTCCCTGATAAAGAAGCTGAAAAAGAAATAGAACATTCTGGAACAGGACGGTTTGCTTGGTTGACAATGCGTCCAATGACATTATTTGAATCTGGAGAATCAAACGGAAAAGTCAGTCTTGGATATTTATTTACAGCTCCAGATAAAATTTTAGAGAAAAATGAACTTAAACTACAAGATATTGCATTCTTAATTTGTAGAGGCGGCTGGCCTTTATCAGTTGGTCTTCCTGAAGAAGCTGCATTGGAACAAGCTTTCGATTATTATGATGCAGTAACAAAAGAAGACATTACTAAAGTAGATGGGGTTAAAAGGGCATCAGAACGAGTACAACGTTTGATGAGAGCGTATGCACGTCACCAAGGAACACAAGCTTCAATTGCAACATTAAAGGAAGATCTAAAAAATAATGATACAGCTATACTTGATGATGATACTATAAGTTCTTATCTTGAAGCATTAAGGAAAATATTTGTAGTAGAGGATATGCCAGCCTGGAATCCAAATCTTCGTTCTAAAACTGCAATTCGTACTACCGATACACGTTATTTTGTTGATCCATCTATCGCAACAGCAGCATTAGGATTAGGACCTGCCGATTTAATCAACGATTTGAACACAATGGGATTCTTTTTTGAAACAATGTGTGTAAGAGACTTGCGTGTATTTGCAGATGCTTTAAATGGAAAAGTGTATCATTACCGAGATAAAAGCGGACTGGAATGCGATGCTGTGGTACATCTTCGAAACGGAGAATATGGTCTTATAGAAATCAAATTAGGAGGCGAATCATTGATAAATGACGGAATAGAAACACTCAATTCATTAACAGAACAGATTGATACTTCACGTATGAAAGCACCTGCTTTTAAAATGATATTAACCGCAACAGGCGAATATGCTTACCGACGTAAAGAAGATGGAATCTATATCGTTCCTATAGGATGCCTAAGGGAATAATTATTCTTAAAAACGAGACAATATCTACAAAAATATAACTAATAAAAGTAATAGAGTGGATTCAGGCATGAGTCCACTCTACTACTTGTTTTTTGTGGCGTGAGACTACAACATCGTTGCAATCTATTATTACAATACCGCCTTGATATAGTTTTTGTGAGGTTAAATACCATTTTCCATACTAACCTCCTTTTTTATTTTAAATATTCGAAAATGGACAAAATTATGCCAATCACCGAAAATTAAGTTTCTTACTGTATTACTATAAAACAAATCAGTTCAAAATCGTCAAGTCCCTTAATTTCGTCGGCAAAAAGATTACCCTGCACTCCGCTAAGGAAACTGTCAATATCGCTTGATTCCTTTACGTCAAGTATGGAACTGACGGCATCCCCCAAAAGATCGGAATAGCGTTTCATGTCCTTGCCGTCGTTTGTGGCAAGATTAAACTCGTGACAGAGTTCCCTGACCGGTTCATGTATTCCCTTGCAAAGGAAACGCATACGGTCCAGCAATTCTTTTGGCGACAGATGATTGATGACCACTTCTCCGTCATTGGATATATAGACCATATAAAATGGATGCAGACGGTTTTTCCTGTCTATATTGACAGAATTGTTACGGTTCTTCAACACATAAATTACTCCGGCAGGACAATCGTCCGTGGCGGGCACTATGGCATGAAGTCCGAACGGTGTATGTTCTACATCGGAATTGTGCTTCATATAGTCGAGCAGGTCAAGACGGAACTCGTTCAGTCCGAGATCCATTATAGACACTCCTGTATTCATTTCCTCTATGTCTATCACTTCTTCCTGCAAGCGTTTCAACTGTTCACGGCGGTATTCCAAGTCGCCTTTTTCCTCGTCCGTAAGCGGATTGTCATCGCCTGTAGATGTCATAACAGACACTTTCATGCGTGCCTCTACTCGTCCTTTAAGGTCGATATATTCATCAAGAGTCATATCCGGCCAGTAATTGACAAGCTGTATCACATCGTTGCGGCTGCCTATACGGTCTATTCGTCCGAAACGCTGGATTATGCGGACAGGATTCCAGTGGATATCATAATTTATCAGATAGTCACAATCCTGAAGGTTCTGTCCTTCGCTTATACAGTCGGTCGCTATAAGTATATCTATACTCTCTTCGATATTAGGAAATATGGCTGCTTTCTCCTTCGATATAGGCGAAAACAGCGTAAGAACTGTATTGAAATCAAGCTTCTGTTTCAATTTCAGAGTGCTGCGTGCTTCTATATCACCGGTTATCAGAGCCGTATGCAGTCCTGTCTTTTCGAGTATCCGTGATGCAAGATTGTCATACAGATATTCTGCGGTATCGGAGAAAGCGGTAAAGATTATCACTTTCCTGTTTCCCGGATTTATAGGGTTCTCTATCTTGTTGCGCAAATCTGCCAACAATTGTTGCAGCTTGCTGTCATGCTCAGGAGTTATATCTGCAAGCATAAGCAAAAGCAGATTCAGGACTTCTATATCCTGTTCAAGAAACTCTTTCCAACTGATATAGTCCATATCGGCAAGCGCAATCTGCGATTTCTTTCCGCCTATGAAAATGCTGTCTTCATCGTCCATGTCAAGGCCGTACGGCATTTCATATTCTGCCACCATTCCATAGTTCTCGTATGAATCCGTTTCATCAATCTTCTGAAGTGTGGAACTGATGAAAGAACGTATGCGTTCAATGGTCAGGCGGAAAGAGTTTACAGAACTTTCCAGACGTTTCAACAAGTTGGCACTCATAAGTTTGCGCAAACCGCTTTCGCGTCCTGCCATAGTCAGTCCGGTATATTCATCATTACTGTTCAGCCTGGCATATTTGGATATCTTGCTTGGCAGGATAAACAGCGACGGGGTATATATAGCGAGATTAAGCCTCTGCAGAAGCTCAAATATCTCATTATAGTTTATCGCACTGTCCAAATCAGTAAGATGCGGACGGCGCGACAATGGCTTCAGTCTTTGAGGGAACTTGCCTATGTCGGCTGTATTGTAATACTGCTCTATATGACGGCGGCTTCTGGCTATCGTTACCGAATCAAGCACCTCGAAGAAATCAAAGCTAAGACTGTCGAGCAGACGTTTTGTAGTTCTGTGTTCCGGTGGAAGTTTCGACCAGCGGTTATATGCTGTCTGAGCCTGACGGAATATATCCTCAATGCTGTTCTGTGTATCAAGCAAATCGTCAATATTCTTAGACTCGCCTTCGTATGCCAGGGCTATCTGGTTCTTGAGGTCATTGAAACGGTTGTTCACCGGAGTGGCAGAAAGCATAAGAACTTTTGTCTTTACACCCTTACGGATTACCTTGTTGAGCAATTGCAGATATCTGTTCTCTTTCGGATTTTCATCATTTTCGTCTGTAGTAACCTTACCGCCGTTACGGAAATTATGACTTTCGTCTATCACTACAAGATCATAATTGCTCCAGTTGATATGGGCAAGGTCAAGACCGTTAGACTTTCCGCCTGTGCGCGACAGGTCGGAATGAAACAGTATATCGTATCTCAGGCGGTCGGCAGCTATAGGATTGTTCAGATAGTTGCTACGGTATGTTATCCAGTTGTCGTTAAGCTTTTTAGGGCATAACACCAACACGGACTTGTTTCTGTTCTCGTAATATTTTATTACAGAAAGTGCGGTAAATGTCTTACCCAGACCAACATTGTCGGCAAGAATACAGCCGTTATACTTTTCAAGTTTGTTTATAATGGCAAGACAGGCATCTTTCTGGAAATTATAAAGTTTGTTCCAGATTATACTGTTCCTGAATCCGGTAGCCTCATTAGGTAATACATCTTCGGAAATATCTTCAAGGAACTCGCTGAATATATTGTAAAGAGTAACGAAATATATAAAGTCGGGAGAGTTTTCCTTATAGGCATTTGTAATATTGTCAAGTACCTCATCGGTGACAACTTGCATCTTTTCGGTATCATTCCAGAGATTATCGAACAAAGTAAGGAACTGCTGCGAGAACGGTGCTTCCATCTTGTTAATCATGGTATAGGCATTGTTTCCTCGCTCACAGCCCAAATCTACTGTAGTGAACCCGTTTACAGGCATATAGCTGACAGTGTCAATATTGACAAAACCCATCATGTTTTCGTTTGTACGGTTGGACTTGAAACATACTTTTTTCTTTATCCATTCCGCGCACTCGCGTGCAATAGCTTTCTGCGACAATTCATTACGGAGTTTTATCTCAAACTCAGAACCGTAAAGACTGCGCTCACGGTTAAGTCGCGGAATATAAAACTCACGTTTCTGCTTGTCTGTTTTCTCTGTAACGAATGTTGGAGATGTAAAGATAAAACGTAACTCCTTAATATCTTTAAGCTGTTTCTTCAATTCATGAAAGGCATATATAGAGAAACAGGAAGCAGCTATAGAAATTCTGCTCCCGCTCTTTATTTCCGCTATAAAATCATCTTCAGGGTTTTATGTATATTATCTATAATCTCCATCGTAATGTCTTTCTATGTAAAAATATTTACAAAGTGTATTATAAAAAACTATTATGGTAAAGATAATAAAAATTCCTTAATAAATACATCCAGTAATTTAAATATAGTAAGAACAGAAAATTCTTCTTTTCATAAATGAAAATTGAGTTATCCGGGAATTCCGAACAACTCATTCCTTTATCTTTAAGTTATAATTTACTTTTTGTCACAAATCCACGATCATCTCTTACTTTACAAATCAAAACAATCATCATCCAGAAAAGAAAAGTTAATCACATGAATACATATACTT
>NZ_JADYTF010000157.1 GCF_021530995.1 Bacteroides caecigallinarum | reverse complement strand
ATAAACTTATAAAAAATTATTACCGACAACAATATGCTGCCGGTAAATATTTTATTGCCTTTATTCATATGAATATACCAATGGAAGCCTTTGGAATCATTCTACCGTAAATCATTTTAGAGGAAAGATATGATTAATATTTGTGAAATCCTAAATTCAGTTTTGCTAACATACGGTAAACACACAAAATAAGCATATACCACATGAGATAAAATAAAAAAAACCGACAAATGGAAAATCCATCGTCGGTCTAATTATAAATATTACAGAAGTTATATCTACACAAAAAACTTCAACACGAATATCGCCGCCAATATATACATACCGATTGACAGCTTTTTATACTTGCCTGTAAGGAGATTGATAAGTACATAGCTTATCATACCAAGTACGATACCGTCCGAGATGCTGTATGCCAATGGCATGAAAATGATACATATAAATGCCGGAATGGCCTCTGAATAGTCGGCAAAGTTGACTTTAAGCACTGAAGACATCATCATCAGACCTACAAGAATCAACACTGGTGCGGTAGCTGCTCCCGGAACCGAAAGGAAGAAAGGAGCAAGGAACAATGAAAGCAGGAAGCAAACAGCTGTAACGAACGAAGTAAGACCACTTCTACCGCCCTCGCCTACTCCTGAAGCACTTTCAACGAATGTAGTGATGGTACTTGTTCCAAGCATTGCACCGGCAGTAGTACCTATGGCATCTACCATGAAAGCCTGTTTCAAGTGAGGAATCTTACCGTTCTTGTCCATCATTCCGGCTTTTGTAGTAACTCCAACAAGAGTTCCGATTGTGTCGAACATGTCCACAAAGAGGAATGTAAACACCACTACTATCATCTCTTTAGTAAAGATATTGTGCCACTCAAACTGCCAGAAGATAGGTTCTATGGAAGGAGGAGTGCTGAAGATACCGTCGAACTTGGTGATGCCCATAGGGATACCAATCAACGTTGTGATAAGAATACCGAACAGCAACGCACCTCTTACTCCCTTTACCAGAAGAAGGGAAGTCACAACCAAACCTATCATACCAAGCAAGGCAGGACCTGAAGTGATATTTCCCATGCTGATAAGTGTAGCGTCGTTGTTCACGATGATTCCGGCATTCTGCAGTCCGATGAAAGAGATGAACAGACCGATACCGGCACCGATGGCATTCTTCAGTGTCACAGGTATTGCATCGACAATCTTCTCGCGCAGGTTAGTCACTGTCAACAGTATGAATATGATACCCTCAATCAATACCGCAGTCAAGGCAAACTGCCATGAATATCCCATGGTGAGGCAAACTGTATAGGCAAAGAAAGCGTTGAGTCCCATACCCGGAGCAAGTCCGAAAGGAAGCTTTGCATAGAAAGCCATCAGCAGTGTGGCAAAGGCAGAAGCAACGACAGTAGTAGTGAACAGTGCTCCCTTGTCCATACCTGTAGCACTGAGGATGTTTGGGTTTACGGCAAGTATATATGCCATAGTAAGGAATGTAGTGATACCCGCAAGTATTTCCGTGCGTACGCGAGTTACATTCTTATCGAACCCGAAAAGTTTTTCCAACATGATTATTTTCGTTTTTTAGAGAATCCCGAATTAGAATGACCATTTCATTGCCAAAGTAGGCATCCATTTCCAGCCGTTCATAACACCGAAATTTGAGGAAATTTCCCACTCAGTACCTACACTCAGATTGAAATCGTCCGCCACTCTGTCAAACTTGTTCAAATTCACCCAGAACTGCGGTTCTGTTATGAAAATATAATTGTGCATCTCGTTCTTTTCGAAATCCTGATGTTTCTCCTTCCAGAAATCTGCAAATCCTGTGAAAGAGTATTTTCCCTTGCAGAAGTGCAAATACCATGTAATAGTAAGCTGGAAATTATTAGGCTTTACGTTTTTCTGAATATACTTGTATGCAGGAGTAAATGTAAAACCTCTTGTGAAATCAGAATTGTTCCACGTATAAGTAGCACCAAGAAGGTAAGCATTGTTTATACCGTTAGCTCCACCGTTATATTCCACATGTGCAGAGAAAGGCCCACCCCAGAAATTCAGTTCACGGGCAATTTCCCAATATGCACCTACAACACCTTCCTTGGCATAGTCCATATCTACGAAGAAGTATGTACTACCCCATCTGTCAGGCTTGAACATTTCCACCGTAGTCGTAACTTTGGCTCTTGAACTCTGAGAGTCATAAATCGAACTACCGAAGTCATAATGCAACTGAACATTCTGTGCACCGGCAATCGCTGTTATCATACATACGATGATTGATAAAAACAGTTTTTTCATTGTCTTTTTTAGTTTTTTAATGATTGTTATAAATACGAGCCGCAAAATTAATGAAAAGTTAGCATATCACAAAAGAAGTGATTATCTTTGCTCATCATTACATCACTATATATTATGAAGATACGTGTTTTATCCATATTCTCCCTACTGTTGATATACATAAACTGTGTTGCGGCACAAGTTTCGGACTCCACTTATAAAAAATGGCAGGACAACAAACTGGCTGTCAGGATTGTATTCCCGATGCAGAAAGATTCGAAAGGCAACTCTGTAAAGGATATTTTCAGTTATACCAACTTCAATGCCGACTCTATAGTATCGCTGGCAGTAAAGTCAGGGATGCGCACTGTAATAGCACCGGCAAAGACTGGCGACGCCTGTCTGTTCGATACTGAGACTTGCAAAGAAAACACAGAAAAGGATATCATAAAGGAACTGAGCGAAGCATGTAGCAGGAACAAAATTAATTTTGGTATCTACATCCCTGTAAAAGAAAAATTCGACAACAAAGGAAATCACCATTCAAACAGTCTGGACAAAACCATAAAAAAGCAAATAACCGAACTGCTCACAAAATATGGGAAAATTTCGGAAATCAGTTTCGATATGAACCCCAAGACTCCGGAGGAGAGTAAAGAACTGTACGACCTGGTGCACAAACTCCAGCCTGAATGTATGGTAAGCAATGATGCGGGAAACGGAAAATACGATTTCTGCAACATACTGAAATTTCATTTCGGAAAGGATATTCTTGAATGCTGCTGGCGATATGACTCGTCTCTGTCATCGTCACCGGCAGCCATTGAAATAGACAATGCGGAATCGGACGCAAAAAAAATTATAAGTCAAATGGCCGAAGCTGTGTCGTTGGGTGGAGGTTTCATGTTTAAGATTCATCTGGAAAACGACGGACGAATAAACGGATACGATAAAAAAATAATGAACAGTATCGGATCATGGATAAAAGAAAACGGACAGGCGATATACAATACCGTGCATAATCCGTTCTTGAGGGATTTTGAATGGGGAACCGTCACAAGAAAAGGCGACACTCTGTATCTGATACTGTCGGGCAAATATCCTAAAGACGGAAAAATAGAACTGTACATGCCTGAATATGAACTGGAAAAAGCGGACGGAAAGCTTGCCACATGCATCCAGAAGAACGGAGTCATTGACATAGCCGTACCGGCATCGGCATATAAGGGAAAAAGCATAAACGTATTGACACTAAAATTCAAACAGAACATAGGCGAACATCAGCCGGAACCTATCAGAGCCATTACGCTGAAGCAAAATAATGCCACACCGCATTACAGCATTTCGGGTTTCGACTTTGGAAGTACATACAAAAGCACAGTGAAATACTCATGGTATTTCGAGCAGCTTATGCTGAAACAGCTGGAACTGATATATACGGATCAGGAAAAAGGAAAGAATCTGGAAATAGAACTGGACGGAAGAACATATAATGTAAAACTCAATAGCGGCAAGGCATCATCGCTTCAGGTGGCCGAAGGAACGGTGTGGGGGAAACAGTACGTATGCGGTCCGGAAGAAAGAATATTCCATGCGCCGAAAGACATAACAACAGACCTTGAAAATCCACCGGTAAAGAACAAAAACTGGAAAGAGGTTTCAGCCGGAAAACATACTTTTGAAGCTAATACCAACAATACATACTACGTGATGCAAGAAATAGAATCGCCAAAGGCACAAAATATCATCATTGAAGCCGGAGCAGGAAACGGTATTGAAATTTACCTGAACGGAAAATCAATAATGAAACATCTGAATCCTTACGGATGCGATTTCAAAACGGAAAAAGTCCTTATTCCGCTTCAGAAGGGCAAAAACCTGATAGTAATGAGGTTATACAACAGGATTGGCAAAGGTATAAGCTACATTCTGCGAAAGACAAAAGACCAGACTGTCTACAAACAGGAATTGACCTTGACCGAAACCAACAAAAAGAAAAATCACAGACTAACTGTACGACAGGCAGGACTTGACTCGTGCAATGACGATATGGGACTGACAAATCTGCGCATCAGACTAAGAAGAATAGCATTATAAAAATATAAATACATATTGCCAAAACACTATGAACACAGAACTTATACTAATAAGAATAACAGGCATCGACCGTCCTGGGCTAACTGCCTCAGTGACAGAAATATTGTCAAAATACGATGTGACAATACTGGATATAGGTCAGGCAGACATACACCAGACTCTATCATTGGGAATACTGTTTAAAAGCCACGAAACAGAATCAGGTAACATAATGAAGGAGCTCCTGTTCAAAGCATCTGAACTTGGTGTAAACATCCGATTCTATCCTATTTCTGTAGATGAATATGAAAACTGGGTTTCAATGCAGGGGAAAAACAGGTATATAATCACAATACTTGGCAGAAGGCTGACAGCGAAACAGATATCAGCCGCAACAAAGATTATAGCGGAACAGGGACTGAACATCGACTCCATAAAGCGTCTCACAGGACGTGTGCCACTCGATGAGGAGAAGGCAAGCGTGAGGTCGTGCATTGAATTCTCGGTGAGAGGTAATCCGAAGAACAGAGTAGAGATGCAGCGCAGCCTGATGAAACTGAGCAGCGAGATGGGAATGGACTTCTCATTGCAGCTTGACAATATGTACCGCCGTATGCGAAGACTGATTTGTTTCGATATGGATTCCACACTGATACAGACAGAATGTATAGACGAACTGGCAGAACGTGCCTGTGTGGGAGAACAGGTAAGGGCCATAACCGAACGTGCGATGCGTGGTGAGATAGACTTCAAGGAGAGTTTCACGGAGAGAGTGGCACTGCTGAAAGGACTGGACGAAAGCGTGATGAAAGAAATAGCAGAGAACCTGCCTATCACGGAAGGTGTGGAAAGACTTATGTTCGTACTGAAACATTACGGCTACAAGATAGCGATACTTTCCGGAGGTTTCACCTACTTCGGCGAATATCTGAAACAGAAATTCGGAATAGACTATGTATATGCCAACGAACTTGAAATAGAGGACGGAAAACTGACAGGACGATATCTGGGAGAAATAGTTGACGGAAAACGGAAGGCTGAACTGCTCAGACTGCTGGCACAGGTAGAGAAAGTTGACATTGCACAGACAATAGCCGTAGGTGATGGAGCAAACGACCTGCCTATGCTTTCTACTGCCGGACTTGGCATAGCATTCCATGCCAAACCTAAGGTGGTGGAAAATGCGGAACAATCCATCAACACCATTGGTCTGGACGGTGTGTTATACTTTCTGGGATTCAAGGATTCTTATCTTGACGAGAAAGGGAAACTGTAAATCACCCATACATCTGTTAGATATAAAAAAGCTCTCATTAGTGAGGATATACTGTATAACCCCACAATGAGAGCTTTTTTATTTTGCGTGACACATTCGTGTAACGCGCGGAACACGTCTGTGTAACTCGCAAAACACGAACGTACAACACGCGTAACACGAACGTGTCACGCTAACTATGTCAGTACAAACAGGGCTGACGCATTACTTAATATCTTCATTTTGCCATGGTGCATCTAAAAGTTCAGCAAGAAACTCATCGCTCCATCCCGCCATTTTTCTTTTACCCTTAAGGCTTGATTTCCTCTTGTTATTT
>NZ_JADYTF010000156.1 GCF_021530995.1 Bacteroides caecigallinarum | reverse complement strand
GTTTGAGGCGATCAGCCTCACTCAATTCAAGCACTTTTATATGTTTCATGATTCAATTTCTAAAATATCATGAGACAATATTAATAATTTATGCTGAATATAAAAATATTTTAGATCACTTACTTATTCAACAAAATTTACATATATTTGTCTCTGCATTCTTTTTCAATCAGATACTTTGGCAAAGAAGAGCTTTCGTGCGGTCCAATGTAAAAGTGATTTGTAATAATGCCAAGCGGGTCGGTCGGTTAAGAATGAAGCGGTATGAGGTGGACATTGATTTATGGATTTGTCTTTTTACCCTAATAAATTATAAATTTAAACTTGTAATGCTTATGAAACACATGCGCTCTTGGATTCAGATGTACCAGTTACAAGGAATCATGTCTTTGCTGCTGTTGCTTTTGGCGGCATCGTGTTCCGATTCGGAGAAAGAATTGGAAGAACCCCCTGTAGTGGCAAGCATCACGCTTGCTGAAGGAACAGACAGGCAACCTCTTGTTGAATCAGTTGGAGGTACGCTTTCCATCCATTTTAAAGCCACTGCGGCATGGACCGCTTCTGTAGGCAATTCACGTGCGGACAGTTGGATAAGTGTTTCTCCCCCATCAGGTGAAGCGGGAGAAGGAAGCGTTACGGTAACTGTAGCTTCCAATGAAAGTACAGACGAACGCTCAGCTTCAGTCTTTCTGGTTTGTGGCGACGAACAGGAGACGGTTGTGGTTACCCAAAAGCAGAAGGATGCGCTTATTCTATCGCAACAGGTTTATGAACTTCCGGCATCCGAAAGTACCATCGAGCTGGAGGTGCAAGCCAATGTGTCGTATGAGGTGAGTGTATCTGCCGATTGGATAGAACCGCTTACGTCGCGTAGCCTGACGAAAGAAACATTGACATTCCGTGTTGCGGCAAACGAATCGGAAGAACAGCGTTCGGGCGTCATTACACTGAAAAGCGGTGAATTGGAAGAGACTGTAAATGTCTATCAGGCTGGTAAAGAAGAAGCACCCGTGTTGCTGCTTTCCGATGAGGTCCTGAATGTAGGGGCGGAAGGTGGGACGGTCGATGTACAAGTACAGTCGAATGTCGCCTATACGTATAAGGCTGAGGCCGAATACGACTGGATTGCAGAGCCGGCGGGAAGAGCCGTGTCTACGCATACCATTCATTTGGAGGTGCAACCCAATGAAACATACGATTCCCGTGAGGCGCGTTTTATCTTTAGTGATGAGACCGCGACACTTACCGATACCTTATTGGTCCGTCAGGCTGCGGCGGGTGGCTTGATAGTTTCTGTTTCCCGTATTGAGTTGGCGGCGGAAGATACTGGATTTTCTTTGGAATTGCAGACGAATGTGGATTATACGGTTTCTATCGATGCCGATTGGTTGGAGCAAGTGAAGAGCCGGGGATTGGTGGCCGAAACGTTGACGTTCAGTTGCGAACCGAATTACAGCACCGTTTCCCGTGAAGCCGTGATTCTTCTGGATAGCGAGATTGGGGAACAGAAAGTAAAGGTAGTCCAGGCTGGAAAGGAAGAAGAAGTGGGGGATTATGACTTCATGAACGTTTCTCCGTCTTCTTTGTCGTTGGGCGCAGATGCGGCATCATTTACTGTTTCAGTCAGCACGAATGTGAATTACCAAGTGGCGAGCAATGTCGGTTGGATTACTACTACGGTAAGTGGTACGATAAACGCCTCTTCGGTTGCCTTCGATGTGAAGGCGAATGAAGGGACAGAAATCCGTGAAGGTGTTATCACATTTACCTCGGAAGACGGAAGCATGGTGCGGACCGTTACGGTAACACAAGCGGGTAAAGAAATGCCCAAGTTGAATGTCTCGCCGACTACGTTTGCCTTGGTTTCGGAAGCGGCTTCTATTGAGGTAGAAATTGATGCAAATGTGAGGTACAGCGTTTCGAGCAGTGCTTCTTGGCTGACCAGTCCGGTAAGCGGTTTGACCGAAGCTCCTTCTTTGACCTTCGATGTAGCCGCCAATGAAAGCACGTCCGACCGCGAAGCCACTCTGACCTTTGTTTCGGAAGACGGCAGCGTCACACGAACCGTTACGGTGACGCAGGCAGGCAAAGCTGCTGCCTCCTTGGCTGTTTCTCCATCAGCGTTTGATTTGTCGCATGAAGCCACCTCTATCAGCGTGTCGATAGAAGGCAATACGAAATACAGTGTGTCGAGCAGCGCTTCTTGGCTGACCAGTCCGGTAAGCGGTTTGACCGAAGCTCCTTCTTTGACCTTCGATGTAGCCGCCAATGAAGGGACAGCCGCTCGCCAAGCTACTCTGACCTTTGTTTCGGAAGACGGCAGCGTCACACGAACCGTTACAGTAACTCAGGCAGGAGAGGAACTTTACCTGAATGTTACGCCCCAGCGTATAGAAGCACCGGCAGAAGGCGGTACGTATCCGTTGACTATCAACACCAATGCAGGTGAATCGAATGTAAACTTGAATGGCAATGCTTGGATGAGCCTGCAAAACGGCAATATTGTCATTGCAGCCAATGCAGACCGTGCCGAAAGGAAAGGCAACATCACCGTTACAGCCGGCGGATTGAGCCAGACGATTGAAGTGCTTCAGGCTGGCAAGCAACCGTCTACGGCCGGCGGGCAGATAGAAGACTTTACCGAGAATGAAGAAAACTGGTAAGAATGATAAAATAGAATCATTATGAAACATACATATATAATTTTTTGCTTGAGTTTGCTCTTGCTCTCTTTGGCAGGATGTAAACAAGATGAATTGCAGTCGTCGCACCAATCGGATACCCGGTTGACATCGGTAAAAGCCACTACTTCGGCGGCTGTGAAAAGCCGTACCCAATTGTCGGGCAATGCTGTGATATGGGAACAGTCGGACGCAATCGGTATTTTCAGTAATACAACTGCCGAAGCCGTGCGTTATGATTTGACGGAAATACAAGGCGATGAGGCCCGTTTCGAAAGCGAAACGGGTGTGAGCGGAGAAGAGTTTTATGCTTTTTATCCTTATAGTGCGCAAAGTGCCGTAGAGGGAACCAAGATTTCTTATCGTTTGACCGACGGGCAAGACTATCGTGCAGGAAGTTTCGATACAGGCGATTGTCCGATGGTAGCGAAAAGCACCCATAGCGACTTCCGTTTCTTGCAGACCTGCGGCATCATCCGTTTGCGCCTCACCGGCACGATGGCTGTCTCTTCTATCCGCCTTCAAGGAAATAACGGGGAGGCGTTGGCCGGAGACGGAACCATTGACATTGCTTCCGATGCACCGGTGTTTACCATTGACGGAAGCGGTGATAAGCTGACGGCTATTCAGTTGCGCACTTCTGCCAATGTGCAGTTGTCCGAATTGAGTGTAACGGAGTTTTATTTTGTCGTAGCTCCCCAAACCTTGACGCAAGGCATTACAGTGGATATAACCGGAACGATAAACGGTAAGGAGCAGACCATTCGTAAGCAGACTCAAAAGTCGATAACCGTAACTCGTTCCGTCATTTCCAGCTTTGCGGCAGTAGATACCGATGCGGAACTGGAACCGGAAGGACCAACAGACCGTGATATTCTCATTGCGCTGTATGATGCAACCAATGGGGACAACTGGACGAACAATACCAACTGGTGTACGAATGCTCCTTTGTCGGAATGGTATGGAGTGACATTGGATTACAGCCAAGAGAGAGTACAGTATATCCATTTGTCTTATAACAATCTGGTGGGTAGCATTCCGGAAGAAATAGGCAATCTGACCGAACTGTATACATTGGATTTGAGTGGCAATACGCTGACGGGAGAGATTCCATCGTCTATAGGCAATATGCACATTCTCGGTTATTTGTACCTGAACAATAACCAATTGACGGGAAGTATTCCGCAGGAGATAGGCAACTTGAGCGATTTAAGGGCATGTTATATCTATGAGAATCAGTTGATGGGGAACATCCCTTCGGAGTTTGGCAATCTCATCAATTTGGAATATTGCTATTTGTTTGGCAACCAGCTGACGGGAGAAGTACCTGAAACGTTAAGCAGGCTGACCAAGTTGCAAGCGATGGATTTTTCAGACAATATGTTGGGAGGAGATGTGCCGGAAGCTGTTACCGCTACCGATTGGTGGCAAATAAACGGGTATAGATGTATCGAGCAAAACGAACCGGGAGGCTTTACTTTTGAAACTCTTAATCTTTATATACCAGATTTTACGGCAACAGATAATCGGGGCAATACCATCCGTACGATAGATATTGTATCCAGTCATAAAGTTACCTTGTATTATGTATGGGCTACGTGGTGTGGATACAGTAAAGCGTTTCATCCGGTGATGTCGGAGTTGTATCAACGTTATAAGAACCATTCGTTAGAGATTATTGGTATTTGTACTGACGGTATGGACAATCCGGCAGACGCGAACAATTACATTGAAAGCAATGATATGGAATGGCCTACATTGATGGAAAATCCGGAAGGAGGTATTCCTTATTCAGGATTCCCTACGGTTATCGCTTTCGATGAAACGGGTAAGATGATTTTCCATAGCAGTTTTACCTCTCGTGATGAGTTGCCGGAATTCTTGAAAGGCATATTGGGCGAAGGTGATGCACCTTATGAATCCACCGACTTCTCGGCGGACAGAAAGGCGTACACTCTGCAAACGGCTTCCGAAGGAAACGGCATCAATGTCGTGCTGATGGGTGATGCTTTCTCAGACAGACAGATTGCCGACGGAACGTATGAAAAAGTAATGCAGCAAGCAGCAGATGCGTTTTTCAGCGAAGAGCCTTATGCTTCGTTCAGAGATATGTTTAATGTGTATTATGTAAATGCCGTATCTCAAAACGAGGGCTACTTTGATGGCGGTGAAACAGCTTTTTCTTGTTATTTCGGAGAAGGTACACGTGTGGGTGGAAATGATGGTTTGTGTATGCAGTATGCTCAGGCTGCTTTTAATTTTACCGATGAGCAGATGCAAGATGTGCTGATTATTGTGATGATGAATTCTACAAGGTATGCGGGTACCTGCTGGATGTATTATAATACGGGTTATACCAGCGATTATGGAAGAGGCACGTCGGTTGCCTATTTCCCGATAGGTACGACTTATGAAGATTTGGCGACTATACTGCATCATGAAGCCGGAGGACATGGCTTTGCTAAGTTGAATGATGAATATGCTTACGAGTATATGGGCATGATTCCGGCAAATGAAATACGTGACGAACAAAATATGCGGGAAAATTATGGCTGGGGTAAAAATACCGATTATATTCCCGACCCTGCCCGGGTATATTGGAGCAAATTCATAGCTGATTCACGGTATGCCAGTGAGAATATCGGTGTTTATGAAGGAGCTTGTACGTATTGGACTGGTGCATATCGTCCTACCGAAAACAGCATCATGAATGATAATACCGGAGGATTCAATGCTCCTTCGCGTGAAGCCATTTATTACCGTATCCATAAATTGGCGTATGGAGAAAGTTGGACGTACGATTATGAGGAATTTGTAAATTGGGACTTGAACCAACGTGCGAGAAGCCGTGTTTCTGTGGTTCCGCAAAAGAAATATCCGCCAACCGCTCCACCGGTTGTTATCAAAGCCCGCTGGGAAAACGGCAGGTTTGTGTATGAATAAAAATGTCGTATGATGGCAATATAAAGCAAGAAGACGCACGGACATAGTTGGTTGGTGCGTCTTCTTGTTTACTGCTGTATCGGGTTGGTGTAAAGAGGTTCTTTATTTGCCTGTAGAGTCAGGGTTTCGGCTTTTGCGTCCTTGTATGTTTGTAACTCATTTCAGCTCCAATGTAGATTCACCTTTGCGTTCCGCTTTCAGCAATTTGCGCTCCGTGCGGCGGTCTAACGTTTCTTCCTGACTTTATCACTTTTTTAAAATTTTCTCATGAACCTGCCCTATAGGTATCTGTAGCAGTGTTTTTAAGTCTAATTTGGGTGACGCACTGAAATTTTGTATCTTCGTGCTATGTTTGTGCGTA
>NZ_JADYTF010000155.1 GCF_021530995.1 Bacteroides caecigallinarum | reverse complement strand
TATTATATCTGTTTGAATAATCTCATTTGTCACATTTTTTATTGCCGGTATAAAGAGACCCGAAAGTTCCTTCATCGGATAATATAACAAAGAAGACTGCTTAACTGTTCGATTTATCAGTTCATCTTTATTGTCAATATATTCTAAAAAGCTTACAGCCAAGCTCACAATAAAGGCGTATTTCACCGCTCCGAGCAAAGCTCCTAACAGCCTGTTTACTATGCCCAGATGTACAACTTCCAACGCTTTTGTAAGCATAGAGGCCAATAGCAGAAATACAACCGGAACAAGTATCCAAATAAGGAAAAAAGCTATTACTTGGGCTACAGACACTGATGTGCCAAGCTCTACCGCAAGTTTCTCGCCCAACTGGGAGAACAATGCACGTGCCAACAACAGCCCTGCCACAAGCCCTACTATAGTTGCAGCCTGTTTTACAGCCCCTTTCATAAATCCCAGCAATACTCCTACGGCTATAATGGCGATAATAATCCAATCCAAAACGCTTAACTGCAAAGATAAGGATTCAAGAATCATTGCTTAAATATTTTTAGTACAAAAAAGATAAAGAGTTTATAAACAAAGAATGAAAAATGAAGAATGAAGTCAGACAGAACCGACTTTACATTCCTCACTTTTCACTCTAGAATATTGTTATTATAGTGTTTGCTTTACTTCTACTTCTTCGTAAGTTTCGATAATATCGCCCACTTTAATATCATTACAGTTAGTGAGGCTGATACCACACTCGAAGTTTGTACCTACTTCCTTAACATCATCCTTGAAGCGTTTCAAGGCATTGATAGCACCTGTAAATACAACGATACCGTCGCGGATAAGGCGAGCCTTGTCTGAACGCTTAACCTTACCGGTCTTAACCATAGCTCCGGCAACCTGTCCGACCTTGCTGATGTTAAATACCTCGCGGACTTCGATAGTAGCTGTAACCTGTTCTTTCAATGTAGGAGCAAGCATACCTTCCATTGCGGCTTTGACTTCTTCGATAGCATCGTAAATGATAGAATACTTACGGATATCTACACCTTCCTGTTCAGCCAACTTAGCAGCATTGCTTGAAGGACGTACCTGGAAACCAACGATGATAGCATCTGAAGCAGCAGCCAATGATACATCTGATTCTGAAATCTGACCAACTCCCTTATGTATAACATTAACCTGAATCTGTTCAGTAGAAAGTTTGATAAGTGAGTCGCTCAACGCTTCTACAGAACCGTCCACGTCACCCTTAACGATGATATTAAGTTCATGGAAGTCTCCCAATGCAAGACGACGTCCAACTTCATCAAGAGTAAGCATCTTCTGTGTACGCAATCCCTGTTCACGGGCCAACTGTTCACGCTTATTGGCAATTTCACGAGCTTCCTGATCTGTATCAAATACGTGGAATGTATCACCTGCAGCAGGAGCACCGTTAAGACCAAGTATCAATACTGGTTCTGCCGGACCTGCTTCTTTCATACGCTGGTTACGTTCGTTGAACATAGCCTTAACCTTACCGTATGATGTACCAGCCAATACGATGTCACCAACATGCAATGTACCGTTAGATACAAGTACTGTAGCAACATATCCGCGTCCCTTATCCAAAGACGATTCAATGATTGAACCTGTTGCCTTACGATTTGGATTTGCCTTAAGGTCAAGCATTTCTGCTTCAAGCAATACTTTTTCCAACAGGTCGTTAACACCAAGTCCTGTCTTAGCTGAAATATCCTGTGACTGGTACTTACCACCCCACTCTTCTACAAGGAAGTTCATGGCAGCAAGTTCTTCTTTAATCTTGTCAGGATTAGCATTAGGCTTATCAACCTTATTGATTGCGAATACGATAGGTACTCCGGCAGCCATAGCATGGTTGATAGCTTCCTTAGTCTGAGGCATCACGTTATCATCGGCAGCTACAATGATGATTACCACGTCAGTGACCTTAGCTCCACGGGCACGCATCGCTGTAAACGCCTCATGACCCGGAGTATCGAGGAATGTGATACGACGACCGTCGTCCAATTTCACATTGTATGCACCGATGTGCTGAGTGATACCACCGGCCTCACCGGCAATAACGTTTGCTTTACGTATATAGTCAAGCAATGAAGTCTTACCGTGGTCAACGTGTCCCATCACAGTAACGATCGGAGCACGTGGTTCGAGATCTTCTTCCGCATCGGCTTCTTCTTCAATAGCCTGTGCGACTTCCGCACTTACATATTCAGTCTTATATCCGAACTCTTCGGCTACAAGGTTAATAGTTTCAGCATCAAGACGCTGGTTGATAGAAACCATTATACCGACACTCATACATGTAGAGATAACCTGAGTAACAGATATATCCATCATGTTGGCAAGCTCATTTGCAGTAACGAACTCAGTAAGTTTAAGTACTTTGCTTTCTTCCATTTCCAGTTCTTCCTGCTCAAGCTGGCGATTCTGGATATTTTCGCGTTTTTCCTTACGATATTTAGCAGCCTTGTTCTTACCTTTATTTGTCAGACGTGCAAGAGTCTCCTTAATCTGTTTAGCTACATCTTCATCGCTTACCTCCTGTTTTACCACAGGCTTCTTGAATTTTTCTTTTCCTGAGTTCTTACCTCCACCTTGATTTTTGGATGGTTTATCTCCCTTTGCTCCACCGTTAAACTGTGCAGGCTGGGTACTATATATATCTACTCGTTCCTTATTAATTCTATTACGTTTCTTCTTCTTTGAGTTTTCATCCTGTCCACCCTTTTCGGTTGACCTTTCATCACTCTTGCGTATTTCTTTTATAATAGCGTCTTTCATCTGCTTACGCTGTTCCTGACGCATTTTGTCTTTTTCTTCTCTTTCCTTACGCTTTTCTTCTTTAGATTTTTTCTTAGGGCGTGTAGACTGGTTCAATGCAGCCAAATCTATTTGGCCAACAACATTAATTTTAGATTTGAATTCTGTCGGACGGATTTTAAAGACACCGTCATCATTTAATTTGTTTTCAGCTTCTTCCTTTTTTTCTTCCATCGGCTCATTTATAACTTCGTCTGCTTTTGCATCCGTCTGTTTGGTTTCTTTATCTTCATTTACAACAGGAGTTTGTACCTGTGGTTCAACATTTACTTCTTTAGGCTTAACCACCTCAGCCACTGTTTCGTTTTTTTCTTCCACAGCAGTTACAGTTTCAGCCTTAACCTGTTCGTCTGCAGTGTTCGACTCAGCAGCCGCAACAGGAGTTTTAGTTTTCTTTTTATTTATGCTATCAAGATCTATTTTACCAATAGGTTTATATTTCTGACGCACTTCATCTGCTACTGCGGTCTCTGCCTTCACCACATCACCTGCAATGTCGTCAATAGAAACCGAAGCCTTATTTCTTTCCTTATTCTGGCGTTCCTGAATAATTTTCTCAGACTTTAATTTTAAATCCTTATCGTTATTAAACTCTTTTACCAGTTCTGCATACTGTTCTTCTGTTATTTTTGTATTTGGATTAGCCTCCACACTGTATCCTTTTTTCTGCAAGAAGTCAACAGCTGTTGCTATCCCTACATTTAAATCTCTTGCTACTTTATTAAGTCTTATCGTCATAAAATTCAATTAACAATTTAAAATTAACAATTAAAACCAACTGACATTGCAGTTAGTTCTTAGTCAACCAACAAAAAATAAGGCAGAACCGGCATTCAATAAAATAAAGAATGAACAGTAAAAACTCTGCACATTCTTTATTTCGAGCTCATAATTATTCAAATTCAGCCTTTAAAATACGCAATACATCATCAACAGTATTTTCCTCAAGATCAGCTTTCTCAATAAGCATTTCTCTTGGTGCATTTAATACTCCCTTAGCAGTATCAATACCAATACCTTTAATAGCATTGATTACCCACTCATCTATTTCATCTTTAAATTCATCAAGATATATATCATCCTCTGTTGCATTTTCATCAAGTTCACGATACACATCTATTGTATATTCAGTAAGCATGCTGGCCAATTTAATGTTCATACCGCCCTTACCAATAGCCAAAGACACTTCTTCAGGCTTCAAATATACTTCAGCTCTCTTTTCTTCTTCATGCATCACGATAGAAGATATTTTTGCAGGGCTCAAAGCTCTTTGAATAAACAATTGGATATTTGAGGTATAATTAATGACATCGATATTTTCGTTGCGCAATTCACGAACAATACCGTGAATTCTTGAACCCTTAACTCCAACACAAGCTCCAACAGGATCTATTCTTTCATCATAAGATTCTACTGCTATCTTAGCTCTTTCACCCGGAATGCGAGCAATCTTCTTTATAGTAATTATACCATCATTGATTTCTGGTACCTCCTGTTCAAAAAGTCTCTGAAGGAAAACCGGAGAAGTACGGCTCAATATAATCTTTGGATTATTGTTTCTATTATCGACTCTAGCCACAACTGCACGTGCTGTTTCTCCCTTGCGATAGAAATCTCCCGGTATTTGTTCTGTTTTAGGCAATAAAAGTTCATTGCCTTCATCATCAAGCATCAGAATTTCTTTCTTCCATATCTGATACACTTCTGCACTGACAACTTTGCCTACCTGCTCGATATACTTATTATACAAGCTATCTTTTTCAAGCTCCAATATTTTGGATGCCAAAGTCTGTCTTAAATTAAGTATAGCTCTTCTACCAAATTTTTCAAAGATAACCTCATCTGTAACTTCTTCACCAACTTCATACGATGCATCTATCTTTCTCGCTTCAGACAGAGATATTTGTCTGTTGGCATTATTGAAATCCTCATCCGCTACAACTTCACGGTTACGCCAAATTTCAAAATCTCCCTTATCCGGATTTACAATAACATCATAATTTTCATCCGAACCGAACATTTTAGCAATAACGCTACGGAATGATTCTTCCAATACTCCCACCATTGTGGTACGGTCAATATTCTTCAGCTCCTTAAATTCCGAAAAGGTATCAATCAAGCTTACTGTTTCCTCTTTTTTGGCCATAATTATTTAAAGCTAATTAAATATTTTGTATATTTTATTTCTTCGTATTTAAATGTCACAAGTTGCTCAATAAGTTTAGGACGTTTGCTTCCTTCCGGCTTTACCTTAGTCTGAACCGTTAGCGAGAACTCATTCTCATCTACATCAGTCAACACACCTTTATACTTCTTTCCGTCGTTGGCCAACACTTCAACCTCACACCCTTTGTGTATTACATACTGTTGAAGTACTTTGAATGGCTGTCCGATACCAGCAGAACCAACTTCCAATTCATAATCCTCTTCGTCACGACTGAGATTTGCTTCAATATATCTACTCAGTTCGACACAATCATCAATCCATACACCTTCTGCATGATCTATTTCCACAACTATTTTATCATCCGGACTCACCGTGACATCAACTAAAAAATAATCCTTATCTTCAAGCCATTGCGAAACTATCCGACTTACTACATTTTTATCTATCATGGGTAAAATTTTAAGAACAAAAAAGAGGAGCTTAATTGCCCCTCCACCTTTCATCCATATCGGTTGCAAATATACAAACATTAAATTGTAATTCAAAATATTAATTCTATTTTTATTCATCTCAGGTATATTTGCCTTTTACTCATAATAAAATCAGCACCTAAAAACCATGCTAAAAAAGATTTTATAAAACACGGCGGCATTTCATTTAAAACGTGGCCATGTTTTAGTTTAAACTTTAATACCGTCTGAAGTGTACAGAATTTGATAATCTGTTTATGTTATATTATTTCTGACCAAGTTGACTGGTTAAACATTATATTCCTAAGAATGTTGTCAATTTCGCATAAATTGAAGTTAAATTTAAATCGAATAAATATATTCATTGCATAAAAAAGCATTTCTAGATTATTTTTTTCAAAAATTATTTGCAGATTAAAATAAAATGCGTACCTTTGCAACCGCAAACGAGAAACAACGGTGCCATAGCTCAGTTGGTAGAGCAAAGGACTGAAAATCCTTGTGTCCCCGGTTCGATTCCTGGTGGCACCACTTTGAAGAAAAGCAAAAGACAGTAAAATCCTGATTTCCAAGTG
>NZ_JADYTF010000154.1 GCF_021530995.1 Bacteroides caecigallinarum | reverse complement strand
CTTTGCAGTTATAATAGAGAAGACTAGTAACATTTTTTTACAAATAAAAGAATGAAAATGTTATAGTAAACGGATTGAAACCTTAAAATTATGAGCAAAAAATTTTTTCTTTAGCCGAGATGGCGATGTATGTGGAGATGTTCAGGTTTTATTTGCAACACTAAGTTAATCTTCAGACATAACAAAAGAGGATGCATCATTTTGACACATCCTCTTTTATAAAAAAACTTTCTGAATCATTGATATTCAGAAAGTTTTTTTTAATTTTACACCGGTTATGTAACGTACCTTTATTCTGGAATATATTTTCTAATCAACTTAAATATAATCAAAATGAAAACAATCATTAAAACCGGTTTACTGGGATTGACGTTTGCAAGTGTTATTCTGTCATCTTGCGCGTCTGGAGAAACAGCAAAGGCTGATTATCAGGTAGTACCAATGCCTTTGGAAATTTCTGCAGTTCAGCAGTCTTCTTTTTTGCTTAAGAATGGGGTGAATATTTACTATACCCCAGGAAATGAAATGATGAAACGGAACGCTGAGTTTTTGGCATCCTATATCAAGGAACAGACTGGTATAGAACTTAAGACTCAGGAAGGTGAAGGAAAAAGTGGAGGTATATTTCTTCAACTTGGATTGGATAATGCAAATCCTGAAGCTTATCAGTTGAAAGTTACAGGAGATAATGTCGTAATCAGTGCACCGACAGAGGCCGGTGTCTTCTACGGAATACAGACTTTGCGTAAATCAGTATCTGTAAATAAAGCATCTGCAATAGAGCTTCCGGCTGTTGACATTGTAGACAAACCAAGATTCAGCTATCGTGGAATGATGCTTGATGTTGGACGTCATTTCTTCACAATGGATGAACTGAAAACTTATATTGATATTCTTGCCCTTCATAACATCAACCGTTTTCACTGGCATTTGTCAGAGGATCAGGGATGGCGTATAGAAATAAAAAAATATCCTAAACTTACGGAGATAGGTGCTTACCGTAAAGAAACCGTCATAGGACGTAATTCCGGTAAATATGATGGAAAACCATATGGAGGTTTCTATACTCAGGAGCAGGCAAGGGAAATTGTGGACTATGCTGCAAAGAGATATATCACAGTAATTCCGGAAATTGATCTTCCAGGCCACATGCTTGGAGCATTGGCTGCATATCCTGAACTGGGATGTACAGGCGGACCATACGAAGTGTGGACACAGTGGGGAGTTTCGGACAATGTTCTTTGTGCCGGAAATGACAAGACTATACAATTTATAAAGGATGTATTGGCTGAAATCATAGAGATATTCCCTTCTGAATATATACATGTGGGTGGTGATGAATGTCCTAAGGTTCAGTGGGCAAAATGTCCTAAGTGTCAGGCCAGAATTAAGGCTTTAGGACTGAAGACAGATAAAAAACATACAAAGGAAGAACGTTTGCAGAGCTATGTCATACATGAAGCTGAAGCATTCCTGAATTCAAAAGGTCGTCAGATGATTGGTTGGGACGAAACACTTGAAGGTGGTCTTGCTCCTAATGCTACAGTTATGTCATGGCGTGGCGAAAGCGGTGGTATTGAAGCAGCCAAACAGAAACATAATGTTATCATGACTCCAAATACATATTTGTATTTTGACTATTATCAGTCTAAAGATACAGACAGTGAGCCTTTGGCTATAGGCGGATATCTTCCGATGGAACGTGTTTACAGCTATGAGCCTATGCCTTCGTCTCTTACTCCTGAAGAACAGAAGTACATCATTGGTGTGCAGGCTAATCTTTGGACAGAGTATATCCCTGTCTTCAGTCAGGCTGAATATATGGTTCTTCCTCGTATGGCTGCACTCTGTGAATCTCAGTGGTGTGCCCCTGAAAAGAAAAATTATGATGAGTTCCTTAAGAGACTTGTGAGACTTGTTGATATATACGAACTTAATGGTTGGAACTATGCTAAGCATATATTCGATGTAATGCTGACTCTTACTCCTGATACGGAAAGTGGTACGCTTGATGCATCGGTGCGTACTGTAGATAATGCTTCAGTTTACTATACATTAGATGGAACTGAACCTACTGAACAGTCTCAGCTTTATACTGGTGTGGTGAAAATAGACAAACCTTGCGTGTTGAGAACTGTTGCCATACGTCCTAACGGAAAGTCACATATTACTACTGATACTATTACATTCAGTAAATCATCAATGAAGCCAATAACAATGCTTCAGCCTATAAATAATCAGTATAAGTTTACAGGTGAATCAGTATTGGTTGATGGTATGACCGGAAATATGAATTATAAGACAGGCCGTTGGCTGGGATTCTATAAGAACGATTTGGAAGCTGTGATAGATTTGAAGAATGTAACGGAAATATCTTCATTGACTATGCGTACACTCGTAGAGAAAGGAGACTGGATTTTCGATACAAGAGGTATTACAATTTCTGTTTCGGATGACAACAAGACTTTCAAGGAAATTGTTTCAGAATCTTATCCTGCAATGAAGGAAACAGATGCGAATAAGATTTATGTTCATCATTTTGACTTCTCTCCTGTCAAGACACGTTACGTAAAAGTTAAAGCGTTGTCGGAACGCAGTATACCATCATGGCATGGCGGAAAGGGTAGTCCTGGTTTCTTGTTTGTGGATGAACTTACTATAGAATAAAATACCAAAATCTGATTATATGAATATTAAGAAAAAAATCTCATTGATTTGTTTTTCTGCTATGGCAGGAGCCATGATGATAAACATGACGTCGTGTGCAGAGAAAGTTGTTGAAGGAAAGCTGTCGGTAACTCCGGTTCCTTCGGAAGTAAAATGGCAGAATGGAGTGTTTAAGCTTAACCCTTCCACTACATTTACAGTTGATGCTACTGAGGCTGACAAGAATAACCTGACGTCTTATCTGCTGGCTTCTCCTTTGAAAATAAAATCATCTGAAGCAGAGAACGGAGATAACCGGATTGTATTGAAGGTGGTTCCGTCGCTGGAAGGTATAACATCTGCCGAAGGCTATAGACTTTCAGTTGACGGGAAGGGAGTGAAAATTGAAGCCTTGTCCGGAGCCGGATTGTTTTACGGTGTTCAGACATTATTGCAAATGGCGGCTGAATCTTTAGAAATACCTTTTATAGAGATAAAGGACGAACCCCGTTTCCAGTATAGAGGTATGATGCTCGATGTGTCACGTCATTTCTTTGATAAGGATTTTGTGAAGAAACAGATTGACCTTCTTGCATACTACAAGATAAACCGTCTTCATCTGCATCTTACTGATGCTGCCGGATGGAGACTTGAAATCAAGAAGTACCCTCGCCTTACCGAGTTTGCTGCATGGCGTCCGCAGGCTGTATGGAAAGACTGGTGGACTGGTGATAGGAAATATTGTGAGCAGTCGGACCCAAGAGCACAGGGAGGATATTATACTCAAGATGAAATGCGCGAACTTGTGGAATATGCGGCTCAGAAGTACATTACGATTATTCCTGAAATAGAGATGCCGGCACATTCGGAAGAGGTCCTTACCGCATATCCTGAATTGTCGTGTACACATGTTCCATATAAGCAGGCTGATTTCTGTGTAGGTAATGAGAAGGTTTTCGAGTTTCTTGAAAATGTACTCCTTGAAGTGATGGAAATATTCCCTTCCGAGTATATCCATATAGGTGGTGATGAGGCGGGAAAAGCATCATGGAAGACATGTAAGCTGTGTCAGGCCCGTATGAAAAAGGAGGGACTTAAGGATGTTAATGAACTTCAGAGCTATATGATACATCGTATGGAGAGATTCTTGAACAGCCATGACCGTAATCTTTTGGGATGGGATGAAATTCTTGAAGGAGGACTTGCTCCGAATGCTACGGTTATGTCATGGAGAGGAACTGAAGGTGGCATAAAGGCTGTTAAAGCCGGTCAGAAGACAATTATGTCGCCGGGTCAGTATTGTTATCTTGACGGTTACCAGGATGCGCCATATTCACAACCTGAAGCTATTGGAGGCTATCTTCCATTAAGCAAGGTTTATAGCTATAACCCTGTGCCTGATTCGCTTTCAGCTTCGGAGAAAGAACTTATATATGGTGTTCAGGCCAATCTGTGGACAGAGTATGTGCCTACAGAAGAACATGCAGAATATATGCTTTATCCGCGAATGATAGCTTTGGCAGAGGTGGCATGGTCTGAACAGGAAAATCGTTCGTGGGATGATTTCCATACACGTGCGTTGAAGATAGTTGAAGAACTCAAACAGAAAGGTTATAATCCTTTCGACCTTAAAAATGAAATAGGTAACCGCAAAGAGGCTCAGGCTCCTGTAGAACATCTTGCCCTAGGAAAGAAAGTGAAATATAACGCTCCTTATTGGGATAGCTATCCGGCTAACGGTGAGGCAACTCTTACTGACGGTCTTCGTGGAGGGTGGAATTATAATGACCAGCTATGGCAGGGGTTTGTAACAAAGAATAGGGTTGATGTTGTGATTGATTTGGAGAAAGAAACAGAGATACATTCGGTAGCTGCAGACTTTATGCAGATTTGCGGTCCGGAAGTATTCATGCCTGCCAAGGTTATAATTTCTGTATCTTCAGACGGTGAAAACTTTACCGTATTGTCTGAAATTCCACATGAGGTAGTGAGAGATGATGAGGTTTCTTTCAAGAACTTCGGCTGGACAGGAACAGCTAACGGCAGATATGTACGTTATCAGGCATTGGCTAGCGACAAGTTTGGTGGTGTACTGTTTACTGATGAAATAGTGGTCGAATAAGTGTTGGTAATGTGACTTTCAGTCTGCAAGTAAGTGGTTCTGCTTATATATGCCCTACTTACTTGCTGACGGGAAGTCATTTTTTATATGGATGAAAGATGCTTTATGCCTTCGTTGTATTCATTTATCATACTCTGTATAACTTCTTCTGTAGAAGGAATGTCGTTTATCAGACATGACACCTGGCCTATTTCAAGTTCACCTTCTGACAAATCTCCCTCGAATATACCTTTCATGGCCCTTCCTTTGCCCAGTATTTCTGACAGTTCTTCGGCTGAGGCTCCACGGTTTTCTGCTGCTTCTACATCACGGTAGAAATCATTTTTTATCAATCGTGTAGGTACAAGCTTTTTCAAGGCCAGTATAGTATCCCCTTCGTTAAGTTCGGTACATAACTTTTTGAAGTCTTCATTAGCCGAACTTTCCTTTGTGATGGCAAAACGGGTTCCTACCTGTACGCCTTCTGCACCCAAAGCGAATGAAGCAAGCATGGCTTCTCCTGTTGCTATGCCTCCTGCTGCTATCAAAGGAATGCTCAAGTGTTTTCTGATTTGAGGTATCAGAACCATTGTTGTGGTTTCTTCCTTGCCGTTATGTCCTCCGGCTTCGAAACCTTCTGCCACTACAGCGTCTACTCCTGCTTCCTGGCATTTAAGTGCAAACTTGGTACTGGCCACTACGTGAGCGACTTTTATTTTGTTTTCGTGCAGCATGGCAGTCCAGGCTTTCGGATTTCCGGCAGAAGTAAAAACTATCGGAACATTTTCTTCTATTACAACCTTTATCAGCTCTTCCGAATATTTTGAAATCAATGGAATGTTTACTCCGAATGGTTTGTCGGTTGCAGCATTACATTTATGTATGTGTTCTCTCAAAACTTCAGGGTACATTGAGCCTGCACCTATAAGTCCCAGTCCTCCTGCATTACTTACTGCCGATGCAAGTTCCCAACCACTGCACCATACCATACCTCCTGATATTATCGGATATTTTATTCCGAAAAGTTCTGTTATTCTGTTTTTCATTTTAAATGCTGTTGCTTAAAATATTAGTATATGGATTATTTAATTTCTTTGTTCAGATGTTTTTGGGTTACATTAGAAATGTAAATATAGAAATTTCTATATAATTGGAAAAGAAAAACGGGCTGTTGTTTAAGTTTAAAAACACTTCTTGTCATTTTTAAATGACAGGAGCTTCTTATTAAAACTATAAGGTGTTTTCTGTGTCCCATAATTATTGTTTCTTATTGATTTGTAATATCTTTGTAACCGATAACACATAAAC
>NZ_JADYTF010000153.1 GCF_021530995.1 Bacteroides caecigallinarum | reverse complement strand
ACTTTTGCTCATGGTTAAACTTTTAGTGTGGTGACTCAAAGATAACCAAAATAGGGCTGACTTCCAAAATCGGAGGACGGCCCTATCATTATAATGATGTATGAACTTTTAGCGGACAGTAATAATTTGGATTGTTGTTGTCTGTTGTTTCTCTTGCAATATGTGCGCAGAATTATCAGATTAAGGGGACAGTCATCAGCAAAACTACGCGTGAACCTCTGGAATTTGTCAATGTATTGGTGGTAGGACTTAACGTAGGGGCATCTACCGATATAAACGGTAATTTTACTATCAACTCTGTTCCTCCCGGGATATATCAGCTTCGTGCATCAACCATAGGCTATAAAACAGTTTTTACCGAGGAATATCGTGTGAATCATATTACCCCGCACATTAATATAGAAATGGAGGAGGAAAGTACATCCATATCCGAGGTTACAGTAACTGCATCTCCTTTCCGTAGGGTTGCAGAAAGTCCTGTCAGCTTGCGAGTTATAGGTTTGCAGGAAATAGAGAAAGCTCCCGGAGCCAACCGTGATATTTCCCGTGTGGTGCAGAACTATCCCGGTGTAGCCTTTTCGCCTATAGGATATAGAAATGACCTCATTGTGCGTGGTGGTGGACCATCCGAAAACAGATTCTATCTTGATGGAGTAGAGATTCCAAATATAAACCATTTCAGTACGCAGGGAGCGTCTGGAGGACCTGTAGGTCTGATAGATGCCGATTTGATACGTAATGTGAAGTTCTATAGTGGTGCATTTCCTGCTCATCGAGGCAATGCCCTGAGTTCTGTACTTGATTTCAGCCTTCGTGATGGAAGTATGGACCGTAATTCATTGAAAGCCACTTTAGGGGCATCTGAGGTTTCGCTCAGCTCCAATGGACATATTGGCGATAAAACATCATATCTGGTTTCTGTGCGCCAGTCTTATCTTCAAATGCTTTTTAAGATATTGGGACTACCTTTCCTGCCAGCCTATACTGACGCATCTTTTAAAATCAAGACAAGGTTTGACGATAAAAACGAGCTTACAGTCCTTGGGCTTGGAGGACTTGACCGTATGAAGCTGAATATGGACATTGACGGTGATTATGCCGAATATTTGTTGAGCTATCTACCTACCATCGAACAGGAAACTTTCACTTTAGGAGGAGTATACCGCCATTATGCCGGAAATCATGTACAGTCTGTAACATTGAGTCACAGCTATCTGCATAACCGCAATTTCAAATATCAGAACAATGACGACAGCAATCCTGATAATCTTAATCTTGATTTGGGGTCAGTTGAGCAGGAAACAAAACTGAGGGTGGAAAATACATCCGAATGGAATTCATGGAAGATGAACGCTGGTTTCGAACTGAATTATACACATTACACAAATAATACATTTCAGAAGATATTCACTGACGAATTGCGTGAATTCAACTATGACACCAGCCTTAACATGTTGCGTTGGGGAATATATGCGTCGGCCGATTACACGTCAGCCGATGATAGCTTTACTGCTTCGTTGGGTGTACGAACAGATGGAAATAACTATAGCGACAGGATGAAAGAGCTGTGGAGGCAGTTGTCTCCCCGTCTTTCTGTTTCATATCGTCTGATAGACGGCCTTTTCCTAAGTGGACATGCGGGACTTTATTACCAGCTGCCTGCATACACAGCTTTGGGTTATAAAAATAATGATGGTGTATATGTAAACAAAGGTCTTGACTATACATCTGTGATGCAAGAAAGTATAGGGCTGACATGGAATCCTACAGAAACTATGGAACTTTCGGCCGAAGGTTTCTATAAGAAGTATAACAATATGCCATTATCTGTGGCAGACAATATTCCTTTGTCGTGCAAGGGAAACGATTATGGGGTTATAGGAAATGAACTTTTGGTATCTGATGCCGAAGGACGTTCATATGGAGTTGAAATAATGTTCAAATGGTTGTTGGCAAAGAAGCTTAACCTGTCTTCATCACTAACATTTTTCAGAAGTGAGTTTAAATCCGGTGCTGATGATAAGTATGTAGCTTCAGCATGGGACAACAGATTTATCTTCAATATGAGCGGAACATATAACTTCCCTAAAAATTGGAGTCTGGGAATGCGTGTATGTGCCATAGGTGGTTCTCCGTTTACTCCATACGATGAGGAGAAATCATCGTTGATAGAAGCCTGGAATGTGCAGGGACGTGCTTATTACGACTACAGCCGTTATAATATGGAGCGTCTTCCGGCATTTGGACAGCTTGATGTCAGAGTCGACAAGACATTCTATCTGAAAAAGTGTATGCTTGGTTTCTATCTTGATATTCAGAATATTACAGCCAGTAAGCTGCGCCAGCCGGATGCACTTATGAGTACCGGTGTTGAGAACCCTGACCGTCCCGGACACTATATAATGAAAAGTATAAAGATGGAAAGTGGAACAGTTCTTCCAACCATTGGAATTACGTTTGAATATTGATTTATGTGTTTTAAAAAAACGTGGGCAAATTTAAGGTAAAACGTGGGCAAGTTTTACCTCGAATTTGCCCACGTTTTTTTATTCAGTTTTAATCGTTTAAATGACTTTCATTATATTTTGACGGTGATGTACCAAACATGTCAGAAAAATGTTTTCTGAATGTCGGAAGATCGTTGAAACCTACCCGTTCTGCTACTTCAACGATAGAATATTTGCCGCTGGTCATTAACAGTGCTGCTTGGGTCATTCTCATATTCCGTATGAGTTCTACAGCTGTCAGGTCGGTATGTTTTTTAAGTTTACGGTAGAGAGTAGCCTGACTCATATTCAGAATTTCGGCCAACTGTTTGGCATTAAAGTCACTGTTGCTGATATTAGCCTCGATACAGGTTATTATCTGTTGCATAAATGGATCAATATTTTGGGTGTCTGTATCTTCTTCTGTTTTTTGTTTTGGCGTATTCAGTAACGCTTTGGTGTATATTTGTTTGAGTTTGCTTCGCATTTTTAATAAATGCTCGGTTTTTGACAACAATATTTCAGGATTAAAAGGTTTGCGAATATAATCATCCGCACCGGACTCTGATGCCTGTATATAATCTTCATCTTCATATTTGGCTGTGAGCATGATTATTGGTATATGTGCTGTCTGTTGATTGTTCCGCAATTGAGAGCAAAATTCAAATCCGTCCATAACAGGCATCATAATATCGGATATAACTATATCCGGAATATATTTTACTGCCATATCAAGTCCTGATTTTCCATTTTCCGCTTCCAGAACTTTATATTTTTTCTGGAAAATGGATGATATATATTGTCTCATGTCCTTGTTGTCTTCTACTATAAGTACTGTATAACCTCGCTTATAGCTGTCTGTATCAGGCTCTTGTTTCTCCGAAACGTTTATAGTCGGCACAACATCATAACTTTTGGTATGTTCATCTGTTTTGGCAATACAGTATTCGTCTGTTTTGAAATGTTCTTTTCCTAATGGTATATATACAAAGAATGTAGTTCCATGTCCTTTTTCGCTACTTACCTTTATTTGTCCATGGTGCATTTCGGTTATGGATTTGGCTATTTTAAGTCCCAGACCTATAGAAGATGAGAATAATGGAGTATTGTTCCCCGTTTCATACGAGTTGAAAATTGTTTCTTTTATTTTAGAATCAATACCACATCCGCTATCTTCAATCTCTATGCATGCAAAAAATTGTCTGTCGATTTCTTTTTTGCTTAATGAAACCGTTATATGTCCTTCTGTAGGCGTGTATTTGAATGAATTTGAAATAAGATTCTGTATTACAGAGGAAAGTTTTTCCCTGTCACCCCATATATGAATATCATTATCAATGGATTTATATTCATAATTTATATTTTGTTTCTGAGCCAGTATAACAAAATCTTGTGCGATATCATCCAATAAATGATTTATGTTTATTTCAGATAATTGTAGTTTCACCATGTCGGCCTCTATCTTTTGAATATAAAGAAGTCTGTCAGTCTGTGTCTGTAGACCTAAAGCATATTTTAATATAAGTGACAGTTTTCCATAAAATGGATGTGAAGAATTTATTCTGTTTAATAAATCCTGTAGTGGCGAAATGATAAGTGTAAGTGGTGTACGTAATTCGTGTGCAGTAGTAGTAAAGAATGATTCACGTTCTTTTCTAAGTTCAATTTCCTGGTCACGTTCCATTTTTGCGATAGAAAGCTCATGCTCTAATTTTAATTCATGTTGCTTCCTTTTCTGTTTGATATAGAAATAGCGTATTGCCATAATGATTAATATGAAGACAATACATGTTATTATCAGACGGAACCACACAGTTTCGCTCCAATGCGGGGTGATAATGAATTTCATCTCGCATAATGGTCCTACTTTCTGATTTTGAAAGATAGTTTTTACTTGAAAAGTATATTCACCGGCAGGAACATGATCGTATGAGATCTTGTTCGCCTCATTTGTAATTATCCAATTATTCTGATATGGATAAAGACGGTAAAGATATTTTTGTTGTTTGTTTAGATATGATAAATTGGTAAATGATATAGAGAAATTTCTATTGTCGTAATTTAATTTTATAGTCTCTGTATAGTTCAAAGCTTCTTTTAAAATGACCTGATTGTTTATAGTGTCATTTATCTTGACCGGTACATGATTTACTTCCAAATCAGTGAAATAAACTTTACCTTGTTTAGCTGTATAATCAATATTTAACTTTTGTGGATTAAAATAGGTTAGCACACTATGATTACCCCAAAATAACAATCCATTTTTTGCATAAACGGATCTGTTACTCCCGGATATATAGTAGTTGTAGAATGAATTGACATGTTTGCTGAATCGTGATATTCCAGAGTTTGATCCTATCCAGATGTATTGGTTCTCGTCTTCGGTTATCGCAGTTATGAAGTTGCTGCACAGACCGTCTTCTGTAGTGTACAGATTTACAATTTTATTTTCCGATAATGAAAATTTTGCAAGCCCGCTACCTGAATATCCAATCCATAATATATCGTTTGAATCTTTATACAAAGCACGTATTTCTTTATATGTTATAGACTTATCGAAGTCTTTCTCATAGTCTTTTCTTTGATAGAATGTATTATGATTGCTTTCAGAAGGTTGAAGCATTACTAACCCATTGTAAGTTCCTATCCACAACCTTTTGGTATTGTCAATAGTAATGGCCCTTATAGAGGTACTTGATTCTTGAATACTGTTTTTCCAGTCAACGAATTTATATTCGTGTTTTCTCCAGTTGATATAGAAAAGTCCGCTTTCTGTACCTGCATATCCTTCATCCTCGGATATTGGAAGTATACTCCATATATTAGTTTTAAGCCGTAACGGATGATGTAGTGATATATAGTCAAGACATTTCCCGTCAGTTGGATCAATGCGCATCAGTGTTCCTTCTGATGTACCAAACCATAGTTTATTATTGGAAGAACTTACTCCGCTCAGTAGGGTCTCTGTTTTAAATTGAGGAATATTAATCTTTTCAAAATCCAATTGTTTCTTTAAGTCAAACGGTTCAATACTTCGCATAAGACCTTTGTGAAATGTTGTTAGCCAAATATAGTCTTTGTTGTCCATTAGTATACTGCTGATTTCATTGGCATGTTTCTGAATGTATTGTTTATAGAAAATTTCTCTTAAATCAGCATAAAGAATACCACCACCTTCAGTCCCTATCCATATCAATCCTTCTTTGTCATAGAATCCTGTTTTCATACGTGTTTCGGCATATTGATACTGACTGTAAGGAAAATGGTGAGCATTCAATCGATAAGTGTTGTCATTCATTCGTTCAAACATAGTATAACCATTCCATGTCAAAGCTATATATTTCCCTTCATCAAATGGCAGTATCTGATACACATCATTGTGAGAAAGTTGATCGGGATTTCCGTTATTGGGTGAAGTCCAGTGTTGTAGTTTTTGTGATACCATATCATAAAGGAATATACCTTCTTCTAAGGTTGTAATCCATAGTTGTCCCATATCATAGAATAAAGAAGAAATACTGAATTGTTTTTCTAATGGTATAGTACAAATATATTTGACTTTTTTGTTATTAGTATCTAATGATAGGACTTTTCCATCGGATGAAGCTAGAAATGTATTATTGGAGTTAGGATCAGTATATATTACTTCAAGATTCTTTTTAGAATATTCTATCTTATCATTTCTCATAAATATCGAGTCTGAACTCTCAGTTATGT
>NZ_JADYTF010000152.1 GCF_021530995.1 Bacteroides caecigallinarum | reverse complement strand
GAATAAAACAACAGATGTAGCAAAAACATCAATCCAATTATTTTCTTCATAATCAAAACATATTAAATTGTTTATAAAAAATTACCAATTAAAAGTCTATACTCTAACTAGCGATTTAAAGTGCAATCATTTCACTCACTAAAATTATAAACTAGTCTATTACTTCTATCTTAATGCATTTATCTTTTACACGCAAGTAGTATAAATCTTTCTCCAATAATGGGTTACCATCAGAATCAACGTATGACAGATTTCTTTCCAGATTAATTATGAAAGTATAAACCTTTGATTCACCAGGTTGAATTTCTTTTTTCTCAAAGAATTTCAATTCTTAAATTGGGCGTGATATAGTACACGCAGGATCAGAAATAAACCATAATACTGTTTCCTACCCGCTTATTATTATCTAATTTGTCATGGGTTCCAAACGAGATAGCTCTATAATTCTTCCACTAGATAATATAAGCACAATAAATTTATCTTACTTATATAAAGCTGACATTAGCTCTTCCTGTGCTGCCGGTAAAGATATTGTTGACCGACTGGCATTCGCCACTCAATATTCGTTTTTCTCCAAGAGATTAAATACCATTAAACCCACAATCAGATATATACAAGATATCACCGTCTTCACAGAAACATAGTCAAAAAAGGAATAGTAAGCATTGCTAAAAGAGTAGTGAGAAAAGTACCTTCTGCCATTATAATCTCCCCTTTCTGATATTGGATACAGAAAAGTGTGCCGTACGATGCTACTGGCATAGCTGATAACACCACATTTATATTTGCAATAGTCTCATCTACACAGCAGACCTTAGAGATATACAGTATCAGAAGTGGAACCAGAATCAGACGCAGTATCGACATCATATAGATGGCCGGATTACCAAACATACGGCGGATAGGCACCTGGGCTATAGACGAGCCTATGAGAAGCAGTGCGGCAGGCACAGTTATATTTCCAAGCAGAATGAACGGAGTACTTATGACACGAGGAGGAACCCACCCGGAAACAACAATCAGGATGGAAAGATAAGACGCAATCATTGCTGGACAGTACAGGGTACGCCAGTCAAATCGCATTTTCCCCTGAGCTCCTGCTATAAACAGGGTGCCAAATACAAAAACCAGCAGTGTACTTGGGAAATTAAGAATACTAGCATAGAATACCGCACTGGAACCGAAAATTGAAGCCACTATAGGATAACCGATAAAACCTACATTCCCGAATGCCAGCATAAAACTGTAAATCCCCCTGTCAGATGGTTTTACCGGCAAATAGCGAGGTAACAAAAAAGCAGTACCAATAAGAACCACATAGGTGGCAAAGCCTACCAAAAGCAGAGGTACAATCAGTTCCTTATCTGGAAGTGTGTCACCCATAACAGATGAAAGTATCAGACTAGGACATGTCACATTAATGACCAGTCCAGAGAGTTTACGGTCAAAATCCGCACCCATCATTTTCTTCTTATTCAGAAAATATCCTATGATTACCAGAATAAACAGAATAATCATCTGCGTAACAATTGCATCCATTGTTTTCCTTTTACCTTTAAAAAAAGTCGTGCAAAGATACGCATTATCATATTCGGGTATTCACCTATTGATAACTTTTTCTTCCTTTAAAAGTCAATTTTCAGACTTTTAAAAGTATAGTTTTGTCATTTAATGATTAATTTTGCACCCCGTAAATATTTTTTATACCAACACATGAAAAAACTAAGCAAAAATGCCATTATTGGCTATCCGGCAGGAATTATTACCGGTATAACTTACGGTTTGAATCCTCTATTTGCGGTTCCACTGATGAAGAATGGTGCAGCCACAGAATCCATATTATTCTTCCGTTATTCATTTGCAGTACTGCTTTTGGGGTTGTTTCTGATGTTCAGAAAGCAAAGTTTTAAGGTTTCAAGTAAACAGATTGGCGTGTTATTTATCCTCGGATTACTTTACACAGGAAGCAGCGTATTTCTTTTCTACGCATACGATTACATAGCTTCCGGACTGGCTACTACACTTGTATTCCTCTACCCTGTCCTTGTAGCAATCATCATGGTATTTTTGAAAGTTGTCCCTTCGTGGCCTGTATGGCTTGCCATTGCTGCCACATTTGGAGGGGTACTCATCATGACACAAAGCGACGGTACTCAGACCATCAACCCTATTGGTGTTGCGCTTTCTATTGCATCGGCACTGGTCTACGCTCTTTTCATTGTAATAATCAACCGCAGTAAAGCAATTGCAGGCATTTCCAATACTTTACTGACATTCTATGCTCTTACAGTGGGAGCTATTGTATTCATAGGAAAAATCATTTTTTCTGACACCGTCATTACAGCCGGAATCACTACCGGAACAGACTGGCTCAATCTGATAGGTCTTGCACTGTTTCCGACTATTGTTTCAACCGCAACTTTGGCCATTGCATCACGTAATATCGGAGCCACAAAAGCATCTGTTCTCGGTGTTTTCGAACCTATTACGGCCATCGTTGTAGGTACAGTAATGTTTGGCGAACCGCTTACTGCAAATATCATTTTAGGAATCTCCATTGCTATAGTGGCTGTTACATTCATGATTACAGTTACAAAACGATAAGTATATAATCAATATGAGAAGAGAGAAAGACATGAAAAAAATACTTTTCTTACATGGATTTTTTGCCAGTGGAAGTTGCCAGATGGCGACTGCTTTAAAAGAAGCTTTGGATGGTCATGCCATTGTGCTGACTCCGGACTTGCCTTTGCATCCCAAGGCAGCACTGGAGCAGATACGTTTGATTATTGATACGGAAAATCCCGACCTGATGATAGGCAACAGTTGCGGCTCTTTTTACGCACAGATGCTTGCACCGATAGTAGGAATACCGGCATTGCTCGGTAATCCACACTTCCGCATGACACATTTTCTGAAGGAACGCATTGGCGAGCACCAGTACAAGGCCCCAAGAAAAGATGGCAATCAGACTATCATAATAGATGAAACACTAATAAATGAGTTTGCCGAGTTGGAGGATAACCAATTCAATTACGTTAATCCATACTACAAAGACCGTATATGGGGAGTGTTCGGAGAACAAGATACATTGGCACATTATGAACCTCTATTCCTTGAATACTATAACAATGCATATCATTTCCCGGGAGGACACACACCTTCCGAACAGGAAGTAAAGACATGGTATGTACCCCTTGCCATAAAAATGTTGATGAAGTTTCCTGTCCATAAAGAAAGATACTTCCGTCATTTCAAGGGAGGTATGTACAAATACATACATTCCGCTTTCGACAGCGAGACTCAGGAACGAATGGTAGTGTATCAGGCACTATACGGAAACATGTCGTATTGGGTACGGCAGGAAAATATGTTTTTTGAAAACATAGAAAGAAACGGAAAACGTTTTTCAAGATTTACAGAGACCGATGTATAAATTCCGGACTTACCTTATTTTATCAGATTATGAAAATAGAAGAAGCCATCATATACGTAATAGCGAAGAGGAATGGAGGTATGACTACCGACCAGATAGCGGAAGCCATAAACCGTTCGGGGCTGTATATGCGAAAAGACAACCAGCCTGTAACGGGCAAACAGGTTTACGCGGTAGTTTCACGTTTCCCTGCAATATTCACAAAAGAAGCTGGCAGAATAATGTTGTTGATATAAGATTCATATTAAGCAGAATACATCTGTAATTCAAAAAAAACGTGGTGTCATTTGAGTTCGAATGACACCACGTTATGAATCAAATGTGAGCACATTTTTTCATTATCCTGTCAGGCTCAGGAAAATTCCAAGTTAATGATAAGATTTTCGAAATAAGCAAAGATATAAAGATATTAATAACTAACTAAATCATTTTATATAATGACACAACACACTATACTATCCCGACTGATGGGGGAAATGATAAAATATGATAGCGGTGACGTAAAGCGCATCCAGCATCTGGTTAAAGTACACGATTTTGCACGCATTATCGGTATTGCCGAAGGCATGAATGAAGAAGAACTGTTCGTTCTTGAAGCAGCAGCAATCCTGCATGATGTAGGCATACACGCAGCCGAAGCGAAATACGGAAACTGTAGCGGTAAATATCAGGAAGAACTTGGACCAGATGAAGCCAGAAAAGTACTGTCCGGAGTTGAAGGTTTCAGTGACGGACAGATAGAAAGAATATGTTGGCTGATAGCTCATCACCACACATATACAAACGTTACTTCGAAAGACCACCGTATCCTGCTTGAGGCGGATTTTCTTGTAAATTCATTCGAGGACAACATCTCCACAGACGGAATCATTGCTTTCAGGAACAACGTATTCCGTTCTCATTCTGCAATAACACTGCTGAATGATATGTGGAATATAAAGCAGTAATTCTAAAAAATAAATACAGTATCATCATGAAAAAAGTAATAGTTATTTCAACCAGTCTGCGTGCCGGTTCAAACAGTGACATGCTGGCAGACAAGTTTATTGAGGGTGCTCTCAAATCGGGAAATGACGTAGAAAAAATTTCACTCATCGACAAGGATATCCGTTTCTGTCGTGGATGTCTGGCTTGCCAGAAATTAGGCAAATGCGTTATCAATGATGATGTAAACGACATAATGCAGAAAGTTCTTAACGCAGATGTTATAGTATGGGCTACACCAATATATTACTACGAAATGAGTGGACAGATGAAGGTGCTGATAGACCGTATGAATGCCATGTACGCATTAGATTATAAATTCCGCGATGTATATATGCTTTGTACAGCGGCCGAGATTGAGCCGGAAACTCCAGAACGTGCCATAAACGGTCTTGGAGGATGGATAGAGTGCTATCCTGAGAGCCGTCTTGCCGGAACACTGTTCTGTGGTGGGGTTGATGCTCCACGAACTATTGAGGGTAACGATAAGCTACAGGAAGCGTACGAGCTGGGGATGAGCGTCTGACACTATATAATCTGTAAAGAAATATTATTAGTGAATAGTTCCTTTTGATTTAGCGTGAATATTCAAGTAAAGTCAGTCAATAGGAACTATTCCTTATATCCAAAGTTACATCAATATATGAGCGCTTACCTTCTATATAGTCCGCATATAGCGTTTCCGGGTCTCTACCTTTCAGAATACGGCATTTGCCGCACGACTCACAGTCATGCATACATTCCCATGCGCTTAAAACATATTCCCTGCGCTCTTCCTTAGTAGATAGTTCTATTTTTGGAGGTATCATCTGTCAATTACTTATTTTCTACATTAATACTTACAGCATAGCCAATCTTATGCGATTTGCAAACATACGGAAAAAATCATTGTTTCCAACTGTTCCAATACTTAAAAGAAAATTTTTGCGTAATTTTGTATTAGCCATAAACATTACATCTTAAACTTAAAGATATGGATAAAGAACTCTTTCACTCCTGCCCAGAACTGATTGACTACATCAACGAAATAGGGTTTCTCCCGCTTTTAAGTATGGGTATACCGGGATGGTCGGCCGAAGAAGTTGTAGACGAAGATTGCCAATACAACCGTCTGCCTGATGGCGGATGGGAATGGCCTTTATGGGAATGGAAAGGTTCGATATTGCAGGAAAGCGGATGCGCATACGGCAAGTTCTTCAAGCGCAAGGCTGCATTCATAAGCCGCGAATGGTGGCCAGATTTCTGCAACTACAGAAGAAGCGTTTATCCCTCACCAGAAGAAGGAAGTATAGAAGACACTATCCTTGATATTCTGAGAACTGAAGGCAGCCTCATCACACGCGAACTTCGCCATGCTTGCGGCTTTACAGGTCCTAAGATGCGCAGCCGTTTCGATGCGTACGTCACACGGCTCGAAATGGGTGGATATATAGTGACAGAAGACTTTGTTTATCCTCAGGACAAACATGGCAGAGATTATGGTTGGGGATGGTCATTGCTGTCAACTCCCGAAATGCTCTTTGGCAAAGAAGCATGCCATCCTGAACGTACTCCACAGGAATCATACGAAAGAATCTTACAGCATTTAAGAAAGATTTTACCCGATATTTCAGAACAATCATTAGGCCTTTTACTCAAATAGATTCAGGTAAATCAATTTATCATAAAGATATCTGTTTTTGTATGTAAATTACATTATGTAAGTATTAGTGTCAAAAAAGTAAATCATAAAAATAAACTGCCTATTGCGTTTGGAAGTGAATGTAAAATGGAATAAGATTTTTAGTTTATAATAACAGATACTAATCTTG
>NZ_JADYTF010000151.1 GCF_021530995.1 Bacteroides caecigallinarum | reverse complement strand
ACCCCACGCATGATATAGAAAACTGCTGTTCATAATTGTACGTTTGCTTGTGCTTATTCAAATATACAATTTGTGCAGCGGTTTTCTTCTTTAATAAACTATCACGCGAAATGTCGGATGAACCTAATTTTCTTGTATATAACAAAGATAAACTATGGAAAAACACCAATCACATTTTGCTAAAATCTTGAAATTAGATAAAGGACAAAAACAGCACTTAAAACATTATTAATCAATATATTATAGATAACAATATCATTCTGACAATTTTATAATATTGTATGCTATACCGCTTAACAAGGCACTTGCACCAATATTATCAGTTCCATTATAATCAAGAACCTCTGTAATGAAAGAGTTATATACCGGGTTATCCATTCCGCTTTCAGATAACAGAAAATGAGTCTTGTTAAAATCAGATGTAGCGGATATTCTCTTATTTATATCCTGGTACTCTTTTTTTATCCTTACTTCTTCAAGCGATGTTCTAAGCTCCCTTGCCATCTGGAAGTAGGCAGGTGAGGATTCCACTATGTACACATCAGCCTTATGCGATATTATCATCTTCTTCATTTCCGCACTCGAAGTTGTCTCAAGCGTTACAAGGTCAAGCATGTGCCACTTATCGCCACACTCACCGGCATGACACATATAGAACTTGCCTTCGACATTAGGCATGACATAGACAATACTGGACCTGTACTTGTATTTCAGTTCCGGATTGAAGAATGAGAACATTCCTTTCTCAGAATACATATTACGCTTACGCCTGTTGGAAAACTGGACGTATTCTTCATACATGATATCATGTACAACGTATCTCAACGTATCGGTCAAGTGTCCGTGTACCTCGTATGTCTGTTTGGTTACACTATCCTTTACCTTTGTCTTGAGAATCGCACCGTTCACGTCTTTCTGTACGCTCTGATAATCATCTATGGACGCACGGCAACCATCATCAATGTTAATGCTAAGGTCAGGTAACTGTTTTTCAAAAATCGCATTGACAAACTCTCCTGTCATGGATACTGAAGGATTCTTGTTTCCTACCTTATCCTCTACTGTCCAGTTGTCTTTCTTTAAGGTGTCGATAAACAAGTCCATGAACGAGCGTTTGTTGTCGTCAATAGTGTTGGCTGCTTTAGCTGAGGCGTCACCATGAAGGTAGATTTTATCGTCATACCCCAACTCATGCAGTCGTTTGGATACCAATTTAGCCGCACGCCTTACGCTGTTGTTCGGACTCTCAGCCGTTGTTTCTGCTATCTGGTACATGTCCTTGCCTTTACTCAAATCTGCCTGCCAGTAGCTTACGGATATGTATGGTAACACGTTGCTGTCCACTGATAAATGGATTGGCAAACCAGGTATGTAAGGATATTCACCGCTGTTCTTGCCTACATTGAATGAGTTAAGGAACTCGTTACCTGTCTTGATTACACCCCACTCTCCCAACGCATAGACGTTGTAGTAGTCCGGATCGTACAAACGGTCGTGCTCAAAGTCCATCACACACTGTTCGTCATAGTATCCGTATGTTCCATCAGGCGAGCCTACAACCCAGAAGTTGTTAAGGTACGTCGACTGAATGACAACCATATTAGGCGGATATTCCTCTATTTCCTTAGTTTTAGGATTGACCATTGACTTGCCTTCATTCATCTTCAATGATTTGACCTTTGTAAGTTCTGCAGGTATGACCTTACCACCAATCTCTACAACCATAGGGACATCATGCAGTTTCTCATTATCCAGCCAATCCTTCTTTATCCAATTGGTCTCTGATATCGGGTTGAAGTCTGCAATAATCTGCTGTCCTTTCTTTCCACGGAGACGTTTACGAATCTGTTTCAAATCGGCATACTCAAACTCTGACAACTCCTCAAGCTGCACCCTTTTATAGTTACTGATACCCTTTATCTTCTCTGGGTCATCCAAACCTGAGAAGTCTATCTTCGCACCGTTGTATGTGCATTTGATGGAATTTTGTATAAACTTGAAGTATTGTGATATACCAAGAAGTGATGCAGCCACCTTATAGTCCTCATAAATTGTCTTGCTGATTGAAGCACCGACCTTTCTCATCACAAGTGTATTCTCACCGTCCTGCAATGTCTGTATAAGCACAGCCTGTGCTACACTGAAAGACTTACCAGATGATGAACCGCCATACAAAATGATAAATCGCAGTGTGGCATCATTGAGATATTTCAGCAGATAGAAGGCATTCGGATTGAGTTTCTTGTGATTTACTATCATAATCGGCTACTTTTGTTCTATTTTTTAGATTTTTCGTATTGTCTTTTGTATAACCCCCGATATTTTTCTCACTTAATTGTTCTATTTTTCAGATTTCATTCAATCTCATCGTCTAAACCTATGCGTATTTCATTTGTTTTTGCGCCATCTTTACCCGTCAATGCTATCTGTTGAGGTGCATTCCAGCCGTTCATTGACGCAAGCAGTTTGGCAGCTTCAACTTTGCCATTAAACTCATAGCTTACCTTCCCTTTGTCATTGCTTATCTTCTTCATGGCATTTCTCACCCTCTTTGGCATCTGGTTTGGAGACTTGAGTTTTATCTTGCCGGTTACAGGATCTACGATGTACAAATCATTCGGGTCCATCGTCACTATATCCATGAGGATTTTTTCCACCTTTTCGCGGTTAACTTTCGATGCTTCAGCACGTTCTGACCTCAGTTCGGCTATCCTTGTTGCAACCTTGTTACTGGCCAACATCCTACTGGCATTGCTCCAAATCGTCTCAGGCTGCATCTTCGATGCGTCATAAGCCATGCGGTATGCCTCACTTGCATTCCCGTCACAGTCAAGGTAATAATTGCAGAATCTCTCTTGTTTTTCTGTCAGTCTGTTATTCATAGGCTAATGGTTGTTTATGCCCACTATGCAGAGGACTTGTTTACGGCCTCTAAGCAGTTCGTAGGCTGCTGTTATTGTACTTCCTGTTGTGCATATATCGTCAAAGAGTATTATGCGTTGTTCTGTTATTGGTCTGAGCAGGTGAAATTCCGGATTTATGCGTGTCTTGTTAAGACATTGGATAGCGGATTCATAGAATTTTATATTCAACCCCCGGGCGATTTTTTTGCAGATGTCTGTCGCGAAATGATACTCTGTGAAGTGTCTGCGTTTAGGTGTGGTGACGATACACCATTCATCATCCGGCCGTACCATTGAGAGTATCAGTTCTGTAGCGGCGCTTGAAATGGCTTCTGCACACTCACCCGAATTCTTGATTTCATCAAATGGCATTCCATCCTTTGTGCTTGCAAACAGGGAAATGTAATAAAACCCGCCCTTGCGGTGGATTCTCACTTTAGGCTGCATGTTGCAGAACCTCTCACGTTTTTTCCATCCGAGGGTGGGTTTGTCCCATTCATCCATTCTAACCTTTCTACCTTTCCTCACTTTCTTCGGCATAGTCAAAAACCTTTGTTATCCCTATGGAGAATGGGTATTACAATAATCTTTATCTCTTCAACCTGTTTAGTATTTTACATAATACATTCAATATGTTGCAAAGCAATATGACTATAGCTTGAAGCAATGCTGTTGTTATATTGCTCATTCCGACTGCATAGCCAAGCATGACAAACATTATCATGATGATTACACCCTTAACCTGGTAATGTTCCATTTTCACTGGATATGTTCAGTTCATATTCATACCTGCTTACCCTCTCATACCAGCATACAATCGTCTTATGTCCGGAGTTGAGGCTTGTCAGCTTCTTCTCAATCTCGTCGAGGGAAACACGTTCATGAAACCTGAGATAACACCGCCCTTGGTTCCCATTGCACGTGAAGGACACGAAATAAAACGTATCACGTTCCCGGAATGCCAGATAGCTTACTGCAAGTGACAGCACTACAGCCGTCATTGTTATCACCCATGGCGATGTCGCTGTACTCATCACCAGTGAAAGGATGCCAGATAACGCTACAAATACCAGCATCCTGATTAGCAGGCTTAGCCTGTGTCTTGTTTTTACATTCATACTCAGTAGGTAAATAAGCAATTACATATATGTAATTGCGATTTATGACACTAATTTACGAAGAATATCAGCACGTTTCACAAAACGGCTAAATCTTGAAAATGCTTTATGGGTAATAAAAAAGCGGCAAGAAATTAATCCTACCGCTTTCATATTGCCTCCGAAGAGGACTTTCGTAAACAAATGCCTGAATTAAAGATGCACAGCAAGCATTTCGCTTCCTGCCCTGTGTATGGCTTCCTCTATCTTCATTTTTTGAGCTTCGGAAGCAAATGCGATGCGCTGTTTATACTGGCGCATTAATGACGGATTTATTCCTGCATACTTTGCAAATGTTGACACACTGATAAATTTGAAACATTCAAAGAATGATGCAATGTCATACTTATATTCAAACTCGATATCCGACAACGAAGCCGGTATTTCCTTTCCTGTCTCAGAAAGCATAGTCTTGTAATCATTCACCGCTTCATACAAAGCCTGTTTTGCTTCCTCTACAGTATTTCCTTGCCCGTTAAGGCTGAATCCGTCAAAATCGGGAACATAGACACTTATTGTCTTGTCATCCCACATTTCTACAATAGCTGTTGTTTTCATTGTCCATATTTTTAAATTTGCAAACAAATGTGCGGGTCATTTAAGACCCGCATCTTTCATCATGCTGTTTAACGTGCCGCCCTTGACTTCTTGTGAGCCATGCCGCCCAACACGGAAGTATTTTCCAGTTTTAGGACTATACCAAACATCGTGTTCTTTGCCGTGGCTCACGAAGTAGCAGCCTATCTTAGCAGCTTTCTTCAAGAACTCAGTTGTTTTCATATCAAAGAGCATTTGTTTACACTGCAAATATAACACATTTGTTATAAATTACAAAACAAAACGGCAATTATTTATAACATTATTGTTATTTTTTTATACCGTGAGCGATAAGGCTCGCCCACGGCTGTTTTATGGATATTGCTTTCATAAATTTCATTTTAAAATAAGGGACATATCCGAATGAAAAAGAGTAAAGTGTCAAATTCTAAACTTATCATTATGTTTTTGGATATGCCCCTATGATTATTTAATTTTGTTCTGTCAAATTTTAAACTTTATTTATTATGGAAATTAAAGATTTAGCAGGCATGTCAGAGCCATTAACTAAACTGATAGATGCTATTGCCAAGGGTTGCAAATGGATAGCTGAACCATATCAAATTAAACGAATAGCAGATGCAAATGCTTATGCTTCATCAGTCCAATCAAAAGAGGACTTTAAACAAGGATTAAGGAACTCTCTCCTTGAATATACTCAACGTTCTATGCTTTCTGTTAGAGAAAATAGACAAATCGAAAACTTAGCAAACATCATCAACTATGCTGGACAGGAACTACGCACTATCGACAAGATAAATGACACTCCTGTCTCATCTGAATGGAGTTCTCGTTTTTTTGATTATGCACAAAATGTTTACGAAGAAGAAGCTCAAACTATTTGGGCTAAAATCTTAGCACAAGAAGCAGCTACTCCAGGTAAATTTTTTAAACGAACTTTAGATATTTTACATAACATAGAGCCTTTTGAAGCTAAATGGTTTGCCGAACTCTGTCAATTCGTTTTAGATGATACTTTTGTACATAAGGATATAATTCATTCTAAATTTTTTGAATACAATAAACTACAATCCATGATAGATTGCGGCTTATTAAATGCCCAAGAATGCATTATTTCTTTTGATAATACAGTGGACTCTATTAATTTTAAATCGTATTATCTTAAAAAGGGCATTTCACAACTTCAACCATCAAACATATCTATGTCTGGCTTCACATTAACAGATGCAGGGTGTCAACTTTACAAAATAACACAAATCTCTTCAAACTTAGAATTCGTCAAAAAAATTCAAGAACAAATCAAAAACAATTATGGTCTTAATTTTGAAATCATGGAATACAAGACTCAAGAACATCAATAACATTATGACCTGTAATCCTTTTGATTTCAGTAATTATTTCTTCCTTTGATACTGTTACAAACTGTTGATTTGGACTGCATACATCAGTTTTAATAATAATAGTTGCATACCGCTTAAATATCCCCAAAAAACGATATTGGTATGTAACTATTGTTTGTTTTTGGAACTTATAATTCTTTTTCTCCATTATTTTGGTTCATCCGACATTTCGCGTGATAGTTTATTAAAGAAGAAAACCGCTGCACAAATTGTATATTTGAATAAGCACAAGCAAACGTACAATTATGAACAGCAGTTTTCTATATCATGCGTGGGGT
>NZ_JADYTF010000150.1 GCF_021530995.1 Bacteroides caecigallinarum | reverse complement strand
GATATATGTTTAAATGAAAAATCAAAAAGATATTTTATGGTAATATTCAAGTAAGTTATGTCCCATTTTTCTGTTTATACTCATTTCTTTCCGAAATTGTTATCAATTTTCAGCAATGATGTAACCCAGAACGTCGCAGCCGTGCATACCATAATCCATATAAAGAACATACGGTATCCCATGGTTTCCTGCAGCCATCCGGCTATCATTCCCGGAAGCATCATTCCCAAAGCCATAAATGCTGTACATATTGCATAGTGTGCAGTTTTGCTTTCTCCCTGCGAGAAATAAATCATGTAGAGCATATATGCAGTAAAACCGAAACCATAACCGAATTGTTCGATGAAAATACATAAATTTATTACTTCCAGACTGCTGTTCTGAAAGAAACTCAAATATACATAAACTATGTCGGGCAGTGATATAGCCCATACCATAGGCCAGAGCCATTTTTTCAGTCCGTGACGAGAAACTGCAATTCCTCCAAGAATCCCGCCTATTGTGAGACCTATCACTCCTACAGTACCTTGAGTGAAACCAATCTGTTCCGTAGTCATTCCCATACCGCCTTTTTCCAATGGGTCAAGCAGGAATGGAATACCCATTTTGGCCAACTGAGCTTCCGGCAGACGGTAAAGGAGCATGAAAAGGATAGCCGTAACTGCCTGTTTCTTTTTGAAGAACGAGCGGAATGTACCTATGAATGACGACAGAATACCCTCTGAATTGCTGTTACTTATTTTTATGTCTGAAGATGGGCGGGGTAGGATATATCTGTGGTAAAGCCACAGGCCTATGAACAGTCCCGACAGAATATAGAAAGTAATGCTCCATGCCCGGCTGATATTTCCACTGCTGCTTTCCAGATAACCGGCAAGCATGATAAGTCCACCCTGTCCGGTTATTGTTGCAAGACGGTAGAAGGTACTCCTTATTCCTACAAACAGTGCCTGCTCGTGTTGCGAAAGTCCTATCATATAGAATCCGTCGGCTGCTATATCGTGAGTGGCGGAGCTGAATGCCATAAGCCAGAATATTGCGAGAGTGGTTTGCAGAAATGAATCTGTAGGAATAGTAAAAGCTATTCCTGCCAGTCCTGCACCTATCAGCAATTGCATTGAGGTAATCCAGTAGCGTTTGGTTTTTATGATGTCGATGAACGGACTCCAAAGCGGTTTGATAACCCATGGAAGGTTCAGCCAACTGGTATATAGAGCCACTTCCGTGTTCGAAATTCCCATTCGTTTGTACATCACCAGCGATATAATCATAACAGCCACGTAAGGAAGACCTTCGGCAAAATAAAGCGAAGGTACCCATGTCCATGGCGAACGTGTTTTTATTGTTTCATTCATATTATTTTAAAGTACAAAAGCCAATTCTAACAACTACTAACTAACAACTGATTTCTCTACACTAATAAACTTTCTTTATTTCAGCATCCCTGTAATAATGTAAAAGAATTTTGTCGTAGGAATAACTTTTTTCGCCCATCATGGCTGCGCCAATCTGGCATAAACCTACTCCGTGTCCCCAGCCGGCACCGGTTATAGTAAACTCTGACGGAACGCTGCCTGCAACTTCTGTTTTGTCAATTACAAAAGCCGAACTGAACAGATGGCTTTCCGACAAAGCACGGCGTATTTCCAGTTCCTTGCCGATAGTTACAGTGCGCAGAGTCCCTACTATTTTAAGTCTTGAAATTCTTCCTGACTTTCCCCTTTGCATTGGGATGAGATCTTTAATATCTCCAAACTCAATACCTGTCTTCCTGTGAATGAGTTCCGATATTTCCTTTTGCGAATATTTCACTTTCCAACGGTAGAAATCGGTAGTTTCCTGATCATAGTTGTTCAGAATCTGTTTCATAACCTTTTCATCGTGCGTATTGCAGAATGCGGTAGGAGTGGCGCGAATCCATTTTTCGGCATTCTCTTCAATACTGAGGTCCGGTATGTCCTTGTTTTCAGAATCGTCAATGACAGGCTGCAGATACGGATAATCCTTGTCTTCCCAACAGGTATCGAATGTTTCCGAAATACCTCCACAACATTTTGAAAATCTCGCGTCGCATATTTCATCACCATACATAAGTACCATACCCTCAGTATCTTTCACAGCTTTTGCTACAGACGGGTTTGATGCTTTTGTGATTCCCTGATACCTCTGACAGTGGTCGTCGGCACATACATCGAAAAGTTTATGATCCTCACGGTCGTACCATCTTATTATACTGTTCTCATCTGTTGTGAAATTTTGTTGTAAAGATTTATGTACATTTTTCCTATCTCTGTTTTCAATTTGTGCAAGAAGCCAGCTACGCGATATTACCGCATGCGATTTCAAGAATTCCAGCGATGACGTGGCGCTCATTTCTGAAGAAATCACACTCACCAGATAATCCTCAACAGGCAATATGTTTATGGCTATCACATTATCTCCATCTGTAATCAGTTTTAATTTTCCGGTGAAAGTCTGCTCCTCCTGCCTTTCCCAATGATAGGAGATACCTATTGTTACGTTATGAAGTGTAAACGAACAGTTGCTGTCTTCCGGAGTGAGTTCTATGGACTCAGTTTTTTTTGTACCCAATGAGATTTCCCCATTCCCAGTTACAGATGCTTTAAGATGTCCCGTTACGACTTCTCCTTCTTGTGTCAGGTATTCGCCATTCAGAGTAAATGAGATTTCTTTCCCCGCTACTATACCTACATTTATATATGGTTTTTCCATGATGATACTTCCTTGTAAATCTTTTTTATGTCTGATTCTGTTATTTTTAAGAAATCCTCTTCGCGTGGAGTTACTATAAGACCAGCCATATCCAGTGCTCCAGGACTGACAAATATCTGTTCTTTACCTTCTGCAAAATAGCATGATGGACGGTGCGCTTCTCTCGGAAAATATGCAGTTATAAACTTACCGTCTGTATCTCTCCATGCAAACATATTGAATCGTGGTTCAGTTTCACCTTCATGTGTAGTCAGTGAGTTTAGATATCTGTTGAGTAGTTCTGTATCAATGTTGCCAGAGTTAGAAATAAAAGCTTTTATCGGGCATATATAGCCATTGACTGAGAAACTTGTACACATATCTCCGTTCTGCATTTCTACAGTTTCATCTTTGACTGCAGATTTGAATATTTCGTTCCATTGGGCAATAAAAGGAATATCCTCCTTTCTGGCAGCCTGGAAATGGAAATGATCCGGAGCCGATGCGCCGCACTTAGCGCCATTATAGAATATGGCATATCCGTGTCCGAAATAATCCTCTACTTTTTGAAGAACCTTTCCCGGCAGTTGCATATTCATCTTGTCTGCCAGTGTCTGTGGAATGTGTTCTTCCGAAGAAATCGTCAGATGTCCCGGCAGAATAGGATATGGGTTTATTCTGACGCTGAATTTCATTCCTGCATCAATGCTTATTGAATACTGTTCTTCAGGCTTGTTTTTCATGCAGAGGAAGCACGGACGTGCTTCGATGGATGATTTGTCAAGTTTTGCCAGTGTAGATACTGCTCTTGCCGGATTGAACTGCACCTTGATATTGTTTCCGTTGATATTGAAACTTTTGGTTTTGATGTCTTTCAGTGCTTCATGATTTTTGCGACAAAGTTCCCATTTTTCGAACTGTGCGGCAATGAATCCTTCAGCTTCTTTTTCTGCCAGTCCGAGTCTTCTGTTTATCTCCAAAGTGCGCAGACTGTCTTTATATGCATTGTTCTGGTTAATCTTCTCAATGCTCAATGCCGCATCAGAGTTTCCTTCCCAGCGGCGGCACAGATATACCACATCGTAAATTCTTCCAATCTTGTAATTTCTTGAAAAAGCCAGCCCCAGTGCATAGTCCTCTCCATAGCTTGTGTTCGGAACTCTTGTTTCACGTAACAGTGGAGTGAAGAAAGCGCGTGGAGCGCCGAGCCCGTTTATGCGCAAAGCGTTGTTATGACCATTCTCGTCTGTCCACTCTTTGTGGTCAATCACTCCCGGAGGCAACGTTTCCAGACTGAAGTTTGTCATCCTGTACGAGCCTATAACCATGGCGCATTTCTCTGTACGGAACTTATCCACTATAGTCTGCAGTGTGTGCGGACTGCTGTAGAGGTCATCACTGTCTAGTTGTACAGCATAACGTCCGCATTCAGGATGGTCAATACCCAGATTCCAGCATCCGCCTATGCCTAGGTCAGTACGTTCCGGAACTATGTGTATCACATTCTTATTATTTTTATACTTATCTATGCATTCGGTAGTGCCGTCAGTAGAATGATTGTCTATTATTATAATGTTGAATTTGAAATCCGTTTCCTGTTCCAGAACCGACTTTATTGCATCATCAATAGTCTTCACTCTGTTTCTCACAGGAATAATGACCGAAGCTTCGTATGCAAAATTGCCTTCCTCGGTATCTATCAGTCTGTTTCTTTGCGGGAGATAAGCACCTATTTGTTTCAGATGATATGTAAAAGCCTCTTCACGCTCAATCTGTACACTACGGTTGCGAGGATCAACATAGTCAAACTGTTTCTCACCAGATTTTCGCAAATCGTCTTCTACTTCTGTATATAAAAACTCCCTGATATGGATAATGTCTGCAATTCTCGAAACAGCCAGTCGCAGTGCATAAAGTCCCGAGAATAAATATTCCTTTTGCGCCAAAAGGTTTTCGGCTGCTTTTATGAAAACATCTGTTCTGAACATTATCAGCGAACCGAAGTCGAAGTCATCGCGTACACTTCCTTTCTGATAGTCGATAACAGGATGAGGCAGACGTGTATCTTCCTTCATGATGTAATGGTCGGCATACGCCATACCGGCATTGTCTGCCATGAGATAGTCTGCCATGCGCTCTATGGCTTTATATCCCAGGTTTATAGGATATGGTTTGGTGTATATAAGTATAAAATCCGTGTCTGCCTGCCGTAAGATATTTCTTATCCCCTTAGTAGAGTTAATTTCGTTGATTTTCAGTGCTATAGTCTGCTTCACTCTGCTGCATTCTTTCATTATATGTCTTGCAATGCTTTCATCTTCGGAAACGGTGAAGCAAGTTATGTCTTTGTTCATAGTCATTCTTTTTTGTTTATCAAAATTACGAAAAAGGCCTAAGTGATTGAGAATTAGTAGTAGCTACCAACTAACTGTAGTAAAAGGTTACGGATTAGTCAGTTATCTACTGTTTGAAGAAAAGAAGTTGGTTGTCTTTGTTGTATTCCATTCTCAAGTCTTAGTCCTTTTATCTTTTGCCATAACAGCATATTAAGTTTCTTTTTAGCGATTGATTTACATTATAATTTCCCAATAACCGCCTTTATTGGGTCCAATTCTTTTCACAGCTCCAGTGTCTTGAAGGTGTTTAATATTAGTTGCTATCCAACGGCGAGATACTCCAATCTTTTCTGCTAACTCAGAAAGTGTAATATTGGGGTTATTCCTAATCTCTTTAATGATTTGCAGTGCAGTTTCTGGTGCACTTTGTAGTGCAGTTTCTGGTGCACTTTGTAGTGCAGTTTTTAATGAACCACGTTTGGAAACTTTTAATGAGCCGTCTTTATGTGCAATGTCAGCAATAATATTTCCAGCTGCTTCATGACATGGAATTGTTATTCTAAAAAAGGTTCGTTCTTCATCTGTAACTACATTAGCTCGTGGTGAACCATTATTCACCAAAACATTCACACTAGTTCTGGGCATATAGTAAGGTGAAATTTTGTTATTGTAACCCACCATATCCTGTAATATTCCATCAATCATTTCTGTAGGGATTCCATTCACAGGACGAATAGCTACTCCTGTTGCTTCGTCTGTATCAACACCAACCACTATATAACCACCACCAAGATCGTCAAAATCATTGGCAAATGCACATACACTATGGTATATGCTTGCTGGATTCCAACCCTTCTTGAATTCTATTCGGTTGGATTCTATCCTCTGCTTATTCAGAAGGTCGTCTATATTTATTGCAAGTGCCATACTCCTAATCGATTATACTCTCTACATTCACATATCTTACGTTGACCAGAATCCTTTACTTTCTTTTCCTTATTAGGTAAAGATGGCAACAGACCGAACATCTTCTTTCTATTGTCTTCTTTGGGGATTGCCAATATTTGAACACAAATATATAAAAAGGATTGTAGATTCACGATGAAATCTCTAAAAAGCTACAATTCTTTTGTGGGAAAAATGTATTTCTACAAAATAACAATTGTTATCGTTTGAATGAAATAAATACTATTATATTATTATACTTCTTCTTTTCTCACGAAAAATTTGAAGACTAATCGATTCATACGAGTTTTCAGTGTCTAGGCGGAAAAGTGCTGTATGAAAACTTCAGTACAAACATAAAAGAAATTGCTTTCTTCAGGAAAAAAACTATAAACAACACTGTTGTTTGTATA
>NZ_JADYTF010000014.1 GCF_021530995.1 Bacteroides caecigallinarum | reverse complement strand
TGCTTGGTCGAGTTGCTCCTCAGCAGAGCTCGCCTCCTCTTTGATCCACGAGGCAAAGTTAACACTTTCCTCCTTGAATCTACTACTTTTAAAGACCAAAACGTTGCACTTCGTTTTGGAATCTACAGTTTTTTGACCTATCTGCATATAACTTTATACGCTAAGAATCCTGTCCTACAAATCCTATTACTCAGCTACAACCTCAGTTTCAAGATCCAGTCCGAAAGTCTCTTTCAGCTGGAGATAATCAAAGCACAGTGCCTTTGGTCGGTTTACCTTTACCTTCTTAACCTGCTCGCCATTCACAATGTCAATGGTATAGTCAGGAAGTCCGCTGGGCAGAAGTATGGTGAATCTGTCCTGCTTCAATCCAAGGTATGAGGCATGGGATTTCAGGTAAGACATGATGGTGGACCAGTTCGAGCGGTTGGAAGTTGAACCTGCATTCCGGCTGTTGAACAGTGACGCCACGGCTGCCGTGTTCAGATAAAGAATTGGACGTGCTTCTTTAAATTCTATATCTTCCTTTACGGACAATGGACGGAAGGATTTCATATACCTTATGCGGTAATGTGCCTTCTCGATACATTTCCCTGAAGTCTGGAATCCCTGAAGCATACTCCAGAAGTCCGCTATTTCTGAACTTTCCTGAGCCAGCTCATTCTGGTTGCGTATTCCTTTGACTGCCGTATCAAACAATTCTGCATAGCTGAAAGGCATGTCAATGACAGTTTCCAGTGTTCTGAAGGTGGCCAATGGAATAACCCAGTTCCCGAATATACGGTCATGGATGGTTTCATTTTCCAGTTTCGCAGCCAGCTCACGCTTGGTAATGGAATATATTTCCGGAAAGTTCTTTTCAAACAGTTCCCGGTGTCCCAGTATCTCCAGAGTGAGGTGGGTTAGTCCCATATTGCAGACTGATACAAGGTCTTCATAGGCCCTTTTCTCATTCTGGTTGAATGATGTCCTTGAAAAGGCAAGGAAAATGACACGGGTATAGAGTGCCATATCCTGAGTAGGCTTGTCCTGGCCGCAAAGGGCAACACCTGTTGTGACAATGGTCTGTGCTGCCATCCCGTCTGTATTCGTATTCTTTTTGGTCTGGCCACCACCGCCCCAGAGTCCTTTCAGATAGGCTATCTTGCGGATGTCGAGGTCGTTCTTGTATTCATCAAGCACGGCAAGAGTATTGACGGCCTGTGACACACGGTCGTTCATGGCCGGTACAGAGGTTACTCCAAGGTTGGGCGGATCTACTCCGTGCAGGAAAAAGGACTGGAGGGAAGTAGCCAGGGTTGTCTTACCGGTTCCTTTCTCACCGAAAAGGTTCAGGATGGGAAAGTGGCGGGTACGTCTGAATATGATGTCACGGAAGAGGGTGGCAAGAAGGTAACAGAAGGCTACGCTTGCATTCTCACCGAACACTTCCATTAGTCTGCCTACAAAGTCATGCAGCTTTATCCCGTTACGGTTCTCATGTACCATAAGTCTCTCAAACTGGAATATCTCCGGATTGTTTAGATAGATTTTTGAAGTGGCCGGTATATAGAAGGCCTTGCCGTTGATTCCACGGACAATACCCAATTCATCTACGGTATTGAATGTGCCTGCAAAAAATATTCCGTTACCAAAAGCAAAGATTCCTTCAGCCGCATTCCAGCCGAGTTTTCTGATACGTTCTGCCGTATCGGTCTTTGAATACAGGTATTCCTTTACACGGTTAAGTTTGTCTATCTTGGCGAGCCATACATAATTGCCCAGTGAACCGACCTTCTGCTGGAAGTTGCTCAGCGAGCATAATTCAGACTCCTTCAGTTCTATGACCCTGCATACATTGTACATATTCCTCATGCGGAAGATTCTGGTTCCGTTTATCTCATCCTCGATATGGAACAGCGGTTCCATGATGAAGTTGGAGATTCTTGACGGTTCATCATCATCTTCACCGATGGAGTAGTAACAGTTTTCCCTGACGAACAGTCCGAACTGGCGCAGCAGCTCCGCTTCACGCTGCATCTCGTTCATGGCCGCAGGTTTGTCATTTCTTCTCCTGGCTTCTCCACGTGCCTGGGTAACGGCATCACGCCATAGCTTTACCTTGCCGTGCAGTCTGGAGAGCTGTTCTATGCACTGGTCATACACAAGCTGGTCCTTTATATAGCGCAGCAGGTCTGCTATTTCCGCAACACACTTTCTTTCCTCTACCATGGAACCGGCTACCAGAAAACGTTTCTGTGCAAGCCAGATAATGAAATGCTTTTCAGGAAGTGAAGTGTAATCCTCCCTGCTGCGGATATAGCTGTCGGCATCATTCTTGGCATATTGTACTTCTCCTTCTGTCCCGGATGGTATTTCTGCGAAAGGAAGTTCCCTGACTGTTACATGGAATCCTTTTCTTATGGCTGCAGCTCCATTAGACATCACCGCCTCAAATCCAGGTCCGTATGGCTTGCCTTCCGCAATATCCGAATCTGGAATGAAACAGAGTGAGGATACATATTTCTTCAGCTGCTCAAACTGGACGTCACTCCAAGCTGTTCCAAGTGACGCTACTGTATTGTCGTATCCAATCGACTGCATTCTCAGGACATCAGGAGCACCTTCCACAATGATATAATAGTCGGCATCACGCAATCTGACGGCACGGTCAATGCCGAATACTGTTTCTCCCTTGGAGTAAATCATGCTTGTTGCCGAGTTGATATACTTGGGAGCTTTCCTGTTGTCTCCGATGTATCTGGCCGTATAGGCAATGATGCGTCCCCATCTGTTTCTCACTGGAATCATGATACGCTGTCGGAACATGGCGTATGTGTTGCCGTCCTCGCCACGCTTGAACATACCGAGTTCGTACAGCAGTTCTTCGTTCAAAGCCTTGCTTCTGCAGAAATCCATAAAGGCCTGACCGTCCTTCGGTGCATAGCCTATTCCGGCAAAGGCACAGAGCTCCTCATGCCACCGGCTGTATGCGTAGGTTCTGGCATCAAGGCTCTCTTCCTTGTCTGTTGCTCTTAAATTTTGCAGGAAGAAAGACTGTACTGTGTCGAGAACTGTCAGAAGAGACTCCCGGTGCCTAGCTTCGGCCAGCTGTTCCTCACTGCGCTCTTCACTGATGTATTCTACCGGAATATTATGGTTCCTGGCAATAAATTCCACGGCGGCACTGAAGGAAAGTTTTTCCTTTTCCATTATAAAAGTAATAGAATCACCGCCACGGTTACAGCTGAAACAGTGGAAGAGATTCTTGCTGGGAGTGACAGCAAAGGAACCGGTCTTCTCAGTATGGAAAGGACAAAGTCCCATCAGGGTTGAGCCTTTTCTGGACAGCCTGACATAAGGACTGAGTACTTCTTCTATGGCAAGTTCCCTTACTTTACGTATGGTTGTTTCGCTTATCATAACGTACTGAGCAGGTTCCAACAATCGATTATTGACTGGCCGGAGTATTTAGGACGGCTGACATTATTAGGATTGAGCGGTTGGATATACCCGTTTTCTCTGTATTTTTTGAGTGTCTTGTTGCTGATACCGAGTTCAGCACAGGTGCGCTTGACTGAATAGACACCGTTTGGATCGCACGCTGGTCTGATTTCTTTCATTATTATAAAATCATTATGGATGTGCGATACAAAAGACCTGCCGGCTTTATTGTTAAGCTGGTGAACAAAGGTTACTGACGCACATTCCTGTACCTACTATAATTGCTTTCTTTATATTTCATAGAGTATCACGGCTAAACTAAACAAATAAAGTTTATCAACATTAGAGTGTTAGCCATAATACGTTTATTATTTGTCTTTTTTGACTGGTCTTTCAGCCTGTTTCGGCTGACTTTCATCAAAATAATCCTGGGTGGTACGCTGCAGGAGCCTGAGGTCTGCCGTGCGGTATTCCACCTTACCCGGTCTTTTATAGGAAACCACCTTTCCCTGACGTTTCCACCGTTCCACATTCCTGCGGCCAAAAAGCTCGTATGCCTTTCTCTGGCTGATGAATTCAGGATCATCCTTGTCGGCTTTCAGTTGCCTGACAATTCTGGAGGACAGGTCATTCAGGAATGTTTCATATGGTATAAGATGGTCCAGAAACTGTAATATCTTCATATAAACCTGATTTGGTTTCTATACTGTCCGTTTGACCGTAATGGTATGGTTTTCCCTGTCAGTCCTGGTCTTGAACTGGCGGTTGTAGATGGCACCAAGCTCTGAGGCCTGTGTACGGACGCTTTTCAAACGTGAAATGGGGAATGAAACGGATTCACCTACTTCAAGGGCAACAAGTGCCGGACGGATTTTTTCTAAGTTTTCAGACATAATTGTTGGATGTTTAATATTTAATGTTTAACTTTGTATTCACCAAATGAATAGGTTACACCACAAAGTAACATAAAATGGTTTATATAACCAAATATTTGTTTGATGATTTATTGTTTAAGATGTATTTATTGAAGGAATCGCATGGATAATGACATAAAACACGTGCATGTAGGTCAGGCTATCGACAAAAGACGCAACGAGCTTGGATTGAGCAAATCTGAGCTTGGGCGCAAAATCGGTGTGCCGCAGCAGCACATAAACCGAATACTGGAAAGGGAGACAATGGAAACGAGCAGGCTTATTAAAGTCAGCGAAGCATTGGACTTCAATTTCTTTTCCCTTTTCTGTCCGAGACAGCATAATATATCGGCACACCTTGCAGCCGTTGCATTGGACGGTAATGCAAACAACCTGATAGGTGATGCGGAACTGGCCGTACAGTTATCCAGCGAAAAGAAAGAAACTGAGAACTTGAGGGAAACAATCAAGCTTCTGAAGGAGCAGATAGAGAGTCTGAACTCACAGATTTTACGTCTTGATTCAAACCTTAAGGATAAGGACGTGATTATTGAACTATTGAAAGATAGGAAATAAACAATACTGAAATTTAAATGAATGCGTCATCTCGTTACAGAGAGGTCAAATCATTCATCCTTAATATCTATTGCAACTGTTCCAAGCATTGTATGGGATTATATCAAGATGCATACAGATTACATACACAAAGATTGCATCTTGTTGAAACACAGATATGTATTGGAGAGGCCCAAGCTGCGATAGAGGAATAATATTTGCAATTTAATAAATTTACGAGGTAGATATTTTTTATTATCTACCTCGTTTTCTTTATATCAACAGCATACAAAAAAACTGTACCTACATTATCCTGAAAACAATGAGGTACAGCCACACGAATAAACTAAAAAATTAATTATCTTAAATACTATCTATGAGTTTTACTTTTCTTATTTTTATATACAACAAATCTAAAGCTATTTTTGTTCATTACTTTTGTTTAATTTCCATAGAAATAAGCCGGATATCCATCAAGAAGACATTCCAAACGATTATTACCCATAAAAATATTGTTCATATATGAATAATCATTAGCTCCATACTTCAAACGTAAACTTGTGTAATTAGCATCATACCAGTCCCATACAAATGTATAGGAAGATTCCTGACGAAAGCCACGACGGTCCACTGTCAATATATAATCTACTCCTGTATTGTTGTCATAAAAACGAAGCTCCTGACAATGATAATCTCCGTAATTATCGGTCCACTCCTCTACCCATGTCCTACTACATAAATAATAAGTAGACTCACGATAATCGTTAGTACCGTTTCCAATCTCAATTCCAATCCCTACATATTCACACGATGAAAATAAAACTGTAAAAGCAAAGATTAATGCCGGAAACACAAAAATCCTATATAACCGTTTCATATCTACCTCCTGTTCTTCTTTATTTCCTTGGTACAAAGGTATATACTTCCGACAAGTATTTATAAAGTAAAATCCTATAGTTTGAGAGGAATTTCCCTACAATGTATAGGGATACAAGAAAGGCACTATAATATGTCATTAAAAACAACACATCATAATGCCTTTATTTATTAATAATAAAATGTAATTAAGCCATTGTTCCACCCACGATATCAAGCAATTCATTGGTAATAGCCTGCTGACGGCTCTTATTGTACACCAATGTCAATTCCTGGATCAAATCGTTGGCATTGTCAGTAGCTATCTGCATTGCCATCGTACGGGCAGCATGTTCAGATGCTGCAGCGTCAAGCAATACCGTATAAATCTTCATTCTTAGAACTTTAGGAACTAGCGAGTTCATTATCACTTCAGAGGAAGGCTCAATAATGTAATCGGAACAATGTTCTTTTACTTCAGAGTTATCAGTATTGGTAACCTGTCCGTTTACATCAACTGGAAGATAAGTTTCATGAGTCAGAATCTGTGATGACGTTGACTTGAAGTGATTATACAGCAAGTCAACTTTCTGTATCTCACCTTTAAGAAATCTGCTCATGAGCTCAGAAGCCAAACCGGAAGCATCCTGATAATTAGGTTTCCCACTCATGTGCTGATAATCTCCTGCCACTTCCATTCCCATTTTCTTTACTGCCTCAGCTATTTTCCTTCCTACAGGATAAATCAGGATATTCTCCTTTCCTACTTTAGCAGAATACTCGTCAATCAAGGCTGACAAATGTCTGATAACATTTGCATTATATCCTCCACAAAGACTGCTGTTCGAAGCAAAAGCCACTATAGCCACCTTCTTTACCTGTTTGTTGACAGATAAAGGAGTCTGAACAGAAACGCCGGACGCCAAGAAATCTCTCAGAATTCCATGGAGCTTATTCTCGTATGGAAGCATATTTTCAATAGCTTCCTGAGCCTTGTGCAGTTTTGCCGACGCCACCATCTTCATGGCCGAAGTAATCTTCAGCGTACCGTTTATAGAGTTTATTCTACTTTTAACTTCTTTCAGCGATGCCATAATAATTACTGTTTATATTGAACTGCAGTTTCTGCTGCCACTTTTTCTATAATAGCCGTTACAGCATCATTTATCTGTCCGCTGGACAAAACATCTATCACATCTTCTTTATGGTTCACACGAAGAGTTGAAAGGAATGTATCCTGGAAGCTACGTACTTTATCAAGTGGAACTTCACGCATCAATCCGTGAGTACCGCAATAAAGAATTGCAATCTGTTCTCCTACCGGCATAGGTGAGTACTGTGGCTGAATAAGCAACTGGTTATTCTTACGTCCACGGTCGATAGCCATTGCTGTAACAGGGTCCATATCACTGCTGAACTTTGAGAATGCTTCAAGTTCGCGATACTGCGCCTGGTCAATTTTCAGTGTACCTGCCACCTTCTTCATACTCTTGATCTGCGCACTACCACCAACACGTGATACAGAGATACCTACGTTGATAGCAGGACGGAAACCTTGGTTAAAGAGGTCTGTTTCAAGGAATATCTGACCGTCAGTGATTGAAATCACGTTTGTAGGGATATATGCTGATACGTCGCCTGCCTGAGTTTCAATGATAGGCAATGCTGTGAGCGAACCACCGGCCTTAACTCTTCCTTTCAGGCTTTCAGGCAAGTCATTCATCTGTTCTGCCACTTCCTGCTGGCTGATTATCTTTGCAGCACGTTCAAGCAAACGTGAATGCAGATAGAAGATATCACCAGGATATGCTTCACGTCCTGAAGGACGGCGAAGGATAAGTGATACCTCACGATAAGCTACCGCCTGTTTTGACAAGTCATCATATACAACCAATGCATGACGACCGGTATCACGGAAATATTCACCGATAGCAGCACCGGCAAACGGAGCGAAATACTGCATTGCTGCAGGGTCTGAGGCTGTAGCTGCAACTACCACTGTATAATCCATAGCACCACGTTCACGAAGTGCATTAACTATACTTGCCACAGTAGAACCTTTCTGACCTATTGCTACATATATACAGTAAACCGGATTTCCTGCTTCATAATTTGAACGCTGATTGATGATTGTATCAATAGCTATTGCAGTCTTACCTGTCTGACGGTCGCCGATAATCAACTCACGCTGTCCGCGTCCTATAGGAATCATAGCATCGATAGCTTTCAGACCAGTCTGCAACGGTTCAGTTACAGGCTGACGGAAGATAACTCCCGGAGCCTTACGTTCAAGCGGCATCTCGAATGTTTCACCTAAGATGTCGCCGCGTCCATCCAATGGAACACCCAGAGGGTCGATTACACGTCCCAACATACCCTCACCTACATTGATTGAAGCGATATGTTTGGTACGTTTTACTATCATTCCCTCCTTAATCTGGTCAGTAGGACCAAGCAGGACGGCACCCACATTGTCCTCTTCCAGATTCATTACGGTACCCATAACTCCGTTCTCGAATTTCAGCAGCTCGTTGGCTTCTGCATTACGCAAGCCATATATACGGACCACACCATCGCTCACCTGCAGCACGGTACCCACCTCATCAAATTTCAGTGAAGTGTCGATACCTTCAAGCTGCTGTAGCAATACTTCCGAGACTTCGCTGGGTTTTATAGTATTATCTGCCATTATTAATCAATTCAAATAATTATACTATTCTTCTGTTTTTATCAATAAACTGACGTCTGATATTTCTAAGCTGGTTGGCTACACTTGCATCCAAACGGTATCCGTCAATTTCCATAATATAACCCCCAATAATGGAAGGATCAATATTAGCTTCGATTACCACCTTTGATTCAGTCTTGAGCGCACCGATTTCCTCCAGATGTCTAACAAGTTCAGGAGCTTCAACAGCCGTAGTCAGTCTACCCATCAATATATGCTTCCTTTCCCGGTACTGGTCTATGAACGACCATGTCATGAAATGCAAGAATTTCTCTCTTTTTCCGTCAATCACGAGTTGAAGGAAACGTTTCATTTCTTCACTGACATTCTTTCCGCCTGATGCTTCAATCAGCAAATCCAATTTGGCCTTTCTTGTCACAACAGGATTTTCTATTGTTTTTTTCAAATCAGGTACGTTACCAAAATGTCCGGCCAGCGTTTCAACCTCCTTGTATATTTTTTCTTCATTGCCTCTGGCTATTGCAAAGTCCAATAAAGCCTTGGCATAACGCTTTGAAACTACTCCTATATTCATAACCGGTTATTTAGAAGATTCAACCATCTCGTCTACTAATCGACTTATAAGTTCAGTCTGTTCCTTAGCATCGGCCAATTTGGTACGTATTACCTTTTCGGCAACACCTACTGAAAGCAAAGCCACCTGACGACGGATATCTCGGATTGCACTTTCTTTTTCAGTCTCAATCTGCTTTTTCATTTCTTCCATCAGACGGTCACCTTCCAAACGAGCCTTCTCCTGAGCATCTTTTATGATGCGGTCACGTGTTTCAGTGGCTGATTTCAGAATTCTAGCTTGTTCTTCATGAGCCTGAGCAAGGATTTTCTCGCTTTCGGCCTTTACGTTTGCCAATTGTGCATTGGCTTCGCGTGCGGCTTTAAGAGAGTTATCGATATATGCCTTCCGGTCGTCTACCATCTTGATGATAACAGGAAATCCGTATTTTGCCAACAAAAAGAAGACAATACCGAATACCACTACCATCCAGAACAGTAACCCCGGATCCGGAGTCAACAATCCCATACGCTGATTATTATAGGAACAATGTTAGAAGACAAACGATTATTGCGATAATAGCTACACCTTCAACAAGTGCTGCGATGATAATCATGTTAGTACGAATATCACCTGATGCTTCTGGCTGACGGGCGATTGCTTCCATAGCTGAGCCACCGATTTTACCAATACCAATACCTGCACCGATTACTGCAATAGCTGCACCAAGAGCAGCACCCAATTTACCTAAACCTGCACCTGCGGCAGCCTGTAATAAAATTGAAAGTAACATAATTATAAGTTTTTAAGTTTGTTATTTTTAAAATTTATAAAGTGATAAGTCTGTTACGGCTACTTAGCCATATATCTGTTTATCACAATTGTTTTTTTTGTTTGTTTTAGTTTTCCTCTTTTTCCTTTACCTTGGAAAGACCGATAAATACAGCCGAAAGCATAGTGAACACATAAGCCTGGATGAAAGCCACCAGAAGCTCAAGAGCCGTCATGAATATACCAAACGCTACTGACACAAAAGTCATTGCACCATTCAGTAGCGGACCTATTTTCACTGTTATGAAAATGATGGACAGCAAACTGAGAATAGCTGCATGACCTGCCATTATATTGGCAAAAAGACGAATCATAAGAGCGAAAGGCTTAGTGAACAGACCGAAGAACTCTATCACTGGCATCATAGGTATAGGAGCCTTAAGCCATACCGGTACGTCAGGCCAGAATATATCTTTCCAATATTCTTTGGTTGCAAAAGCATTAGTAAAAAAGAAAGTCAACAAAGCCAGCACAAGCGTGATTGCTATATTACCTGTTACATTGGCACCACCCGGGAATATTGGAATAAGTCCCATAAGGTTATTTACCAATATAAAGAAAAATGCAGTCAGCAGATACGGTGCATAACGTTCATAACTAGGACCTACTCCTTCCTTGATAACGTCGTTATAAATCATCAGCACCATTGACTCTACCATACCAACACCGCCTCTTGGTGCTCCATTCTCAACAGGATGTTTTTTATACCATCTGGCACATCCAAGAACTATCCACACCAAAATAGCGCTGTTTATCATGAGTCCAACAACATTCTTTGTTATGGACATGTCCCAAGGACGAACCTCCTCGCCAGCGGCATTACGTTCTACAATCTTTCCGTCGTATGCTCCACCTTCAGCTATATAAAGGCCCTCATATTCTCCTTCTTCCAGTTTCTCTGAAGAAAACACATGCCATCCGGTACTGCTTTTAACTATTACCGGAAGTGGAATAGTGATATGAGTATCTCCAATAGTTACTATGTGCCAGGAATAAGAGTCGTTGATATGTCCGAACACCAGTTCGTTGACATCCACTTCACCGCCTTCGTCAGAAGTCTCGGCAGATGCGAAACCTGATGTAAAAACCATCAGTAATACTAAAGTCCATATGTAACGTACTTTTCTCATTGTTTCTGTTTTAGTTTTTTCTTCTTAATAAGTCTCAGTTCGATACTGGTAAAATATACAGTCTCGAATATCAAAAAAGAAATATAGAATACCACAAATGTTGCAAAGAAAGCCACAATTTCATGCTGTACCGCATAACAGTATATTGAAACAATCAGAATGCTTACAAGAAACTTGGTTCCTTTACAAACCAGGAACAGTGGAATCATCTTGTCCTCTCCCAGCCGATAAGCCATGGAAAACATGTTGATGTAGAACAGACCGAAGAGGTAAAAAAACACAGGAATGGCAGGAAACCACGGAAAATACCTGTCTGGTATAAACAAATGGTAAATCAAACCTATCACAACAGACAATATCAAAGTCAATATTGTCATTTTTTTTATAAATATCCTCTTTGCCTTTAGCAAAAACATGTTTTTCAGATTTTTCGGTTTATAATTCTACGCACACTGAGACCAAATTATCTTTAACCTCAACGAATCCTCCTGTAATTTTCAATCTTTGCGTATCTCTCTTTACCCTGTACTGCGCTTCGCCACACTGATAGACAACTTCACCTTCTTTCAGCGAAGATATTATCGGAGCATGGTTTACAAGCAACTGGAATTTACCAAGTTCACCAGGCAGTTCCACCCAGTTGACAGGACCATCGAAGAGAGTGCGCTCCGGTGAAATAATCACCAGATTCAAATTCTTCCTGTCCATAGTCGTTATGCTTTAGCAGCCTCAAGCAGTTTCTTTCCTTTCTCTATGGCATCTTCGATTGTTCCCACGTTAAGGAATGCCTGTTCAGGCAAATAGTCAACTTCACCGTCAAGTATCATCTTGAATCCCTTAATAGTATCCTCAATTGAAACCATAGCACCCGGAACACCTGTAAACTGTTCTGCCACGGCAAACGGCTGTGAAAGGAATCTCTGTACCCTACGTGCACGGTTTACAGTCAGACGGTCCTCGTCCGAAAGTTCGTCCATACCAAGGATAGAGATGATATCCTGAAGTTCCTTGTTACGCTGAAGAATCTGTTTAACTCTCTGTGCAGTCTCGTAATGTTCCTTACCCACAATAAGCGGATCAAGAATACGCGATGTAGAATCCAGCGGGTCAACAGCAGGATAGATACCAAGTTCGGCTATCTTACGGCTCAACACTGTAGTAGCGTCAAGGTGAGTAAATGTAGTAGCCGGAGCAGGGTCTGTCAAGTCGTCGGCAGGCACATATACAGCCTGAACTGACGTGATGGAACCATCCTTGGTAGAAGTGATACGTTCCTGCATCTTACCCATTTCAGTAGCCAGAGTAGGCTGATAACCTACAGCCGAAGGCATACGTCCCAAGAGGGCTGACACCTCAGAACCGGCCTGAGTGAAACGGAAGATATTGTCAATAAAGAACAGAATATCCTTAGGGCTGTTTTCTTCTGTCTTGCGGTCGCGGAACGATTCTGCCAAAGTCAATCCAGAAAGTGCTACAGACTGACGTGCGCCAGGAGGCTCATTCATCTGTCCGAACACCATCGCAACCTGTGATTTCTCTACTTCCTTATAGTCTACTTTCGACAAATCCCAGTTGCCTTCTTCCATACTCTTCTGGAATTCCTCGCCATAGCGGATAACGCCTGATTCAATCATTTCCCTAAGAAGGTCATTACCTTCACGGGTACGTTCACCCACACCGGCAAAGACAGAGAAACCGTTATGTTTCTTTGCAATATTGTTGATTAACTCCTTGATGAGCACGGTTTTACCTACACCGGCGCCACCAAACAATCCGATTTTACCACCTTTCAGATACGGTTCCAAAAGGTCAATAACCTTAATACCTGTAAAAAGTACTTCCTGAGTTGTTGCCAAATCCTCAAAACGTGGAGGTTCGCGGTGTATAGGGAAACCGTCCTTCTTGTCCAGTTCGGACATTCCGTCGATAGTCTCTCCCACTACGTTCATCACACGTCCCCTGATCTGTGCTCCCACCGGCATGGTTATAGGCTGACCGGTAGGTACAACTTCCATTCCGCGTTTCAGTCCGTCCGTACTGTCCATAGCTACTGTACGTACAGTATCCTCGCCTATATGCTGCTGTACCTCAATAACCAATGTACGACCATCCTTGCGGACTACAGTCATTGCATCGTGTATTTTCGGCAGTGCAACTTCGGCATCCAATCCCTCCAGATTGAAGTGAACATCCACAACCGGACCAATTACCTGCGAAATATGTCCAACGATTTTTGACATAAACTAATCTGTTAAATTATTATCTTAATTGATTACCACAAATTTAATGTTTTATCCAGTAACAATGTACCAAAAAGTAACATTTTTTAGTCCTTAAACAATGTTATAGGACATAATATGAGAAATATTTCCCAATACCATTTACATATTATCACAGTGAATAAAGACTTTTTAAACTAAAAATGGCCTTTTACATTATGGAATTGATTTTTTTCCTTATAGCAATAACATTATAAACAGACACCAGGACAAACAAAAGCACACCACAAAAACATGCACACATCATATTTCCTTCACTTTCTGCTGATATAATGTCAGAAAGGGCATCCATATATATTTCTCTTACGAATAGCAGCACAATAACAGATAGCAGTAAAACTGAGAAATTCATCACTACTGTCAATATCTGATATGGTTTGGCTACACTCTGAGTGCTATAACCCATAAGAATAAGATTCTCCAACTTGTCGGTATTCTTCTGTAATAATAAATAGATACTTAGTAATAATATATAGAATGAAAGCAGGCTTATAACCAACCCGACAGTCATAACCACTCCGACAGCAAGCTTCAGGAACCAAGTAATTTTTCCTGCATCCAGCTTGTTATCCTCTGTCTCGTAACCGTTATCGCTGAAATATTCCGCTATCCTTTCATCGGCAGGATTATCCACTTCTATTATAAGCCTGGACGGTTCCCAAGCCTTATTTCCACCGTATGAAGCATTGGCGCTTCTCATAAATGCTTCCGGCACCAATATAGTATTAAGTCTGTTGGAGAATCCCACTATGCGCCCTTTCTTTACATCTCTCATGCCATTGCCTGATAGATATAAATTGAGCGATACCAGTCCAACCATACCCTCAGACAATTGTGGCAGATTGCGGCTTCTGGCAAACCCGAAGTTATAAAGATTGAGATAATTGCGTGGTATTATGATTGGTATTTCTTTCTGTCCTTCAGTGTATCTCCATGCATCAGCCTTTACATCCACGAAATTGTCTGGAACTGATTCTAGAAACATAGCAGTAGAAAGATCCATTCCTCCGAAAGATATGCCAGCCGAAACTTTAAACTGTGCAGGCTGGAAAGCTCCCACTTCAACCGTAAAAGGCTGCGATTTCAGATCGTCCACCTCGTATGAAGAGAAAGTACCGCTTTTTCCGGCAATACTTCCCAGGGTGCTCACCTTTTTTGTTACTACAATATAATCCTTCTTTATAAAACTGTCTTCCTGGGTAAACACAGGCAAAACATCATTATAGAACTGTATTCCCAGCATCACTATCACCATACCACACAGATTGGCAATAAAGAAACCTGCCAGCTGTGCCACGCTGATATGCTGTTTTAATAATCTCCAAAGCATCTTGATTCCTCTGTATGTTTTAAAGTTTCATTTCGACATTGTAATTAATGTTCAGACGACGGCCTATGGAAGTCACTATCACGCCCACTCCCCTTTCACGAATTTCACCTTCAAGAATTTTTGCCATAACATTTCCGTTGGCATCATCCAGATGGCTAACCGGTTCGTCCATAAACAGAAAATCGGAAGGCTGACACAACATCCTGACGAAAGCCACCCTTTGCTGCTGTCCGAAGGACATTTTCCCTACCGGTTCCGCCCACTTATCATCTATTCCAAGCATGGAAAACCATTTTCTAATCTGCTCCTCGTCCCTGAAATGTGTCAGATTATTTTTCAGAATCACATTCTCGCCTGCCGTAAGTTCCGGAAACAGACGCAATTCCTGAAACATCATCCCCAAATTTCTCTTTCTCACATCAGTCCATTCATTACCGGACATTTTTCTTATGTCTGTACCATCAAAACGGATTACTCCCTCATAATCCTTTCTGTAGCCATAAATAAAGCTGCACAGCGATGATTTACCGGTTCCGGAAGCAGCCTCAATCAGATAAGATTTTCCCTTCTCAAAAACCTGTTTTCGGCACCATACATCAGAGACTATATGTTCACGTCCGGAAAAAACACCAGGCAACAGATTATCCAATTCTATCCTATCCACTTTCAACATTCCTTTTAATTATTAAATAATGTAGTAAGCGGATTACGATTCTTGTCCTTCATAATGATTTCTATATGGACATTACCACCATCGGCACTCTCCACCGTAAGATAATCCAACCCACCAAAGAAAGCCAAAACCGAAGCCATGCTTCCCTCTATTTTACTCAAATCAAACAGACGGTCAAGCGACGACAGGTCCGAAACCATGAAAAACCTTTGTCCTTCCACTCTATTTCCCCAGTCACGGTCGCGGAGTGAAAGTCCCAGCACTCGCCTTTCAATCAGAGATTCCTTATTTGTAACATAGAATCTGCCATCCTTTACTCCTATCCACAAAGCCAAATATCCTGAAGAAAGTCCAACCATGCTTCCATCCACAGTCTTGAATTCATATCCGTTTTCACCATGATTGCGCAATATCACCTGTCCGCCTGTAAGCGCAGCCATTGATTTCAGAGTTTCAAACGACTTCATGAAACCATCCGACGACACGTCAGCATAAGCTATAAACTCACCTCCATCTGGTCCTGACATAGCCAAAGCCACATCACCATTTATCGCACTGAAAATAGAACGGAAGTCAAGCGGTATCATCGACTTCTCAAAATATCTTCTCAACGAAGGGTTCCCGCATAAAAAGTCATAAAACTCTCCACCTTTTATATTAGCCGTAGCCCAAAAAGGAGTATTCTGAGGGAATATATCAAGATAATGACCTTTTACATTTGCAGTGACCTGTTGTTTCTTCTCCATAATGCCTTTCATAACTTTGTCAGCCACCATCACTTCTACGTCCATCACAGTCTTTCCAATAGTGAAATCTACTGTAGAAATAGCCTTAATATCTTTCAGACGCAATTCTGCCGACACACCCATAGTAAGAGGATAGACAGCTTCATGAGGCAGTACCTCAAGCGAGCTCCATACTATTATATCACCTTTCTTCTGCTCCATCAGTCTGAAGTCCTCGGATGCAGAGAAACCTTCACCATCCTTCTGTCGCAACCACATAGAAGCCTGTCTGACAAGCGATTTAGGATCTGTACCCTTGTTATCAGCCGCAAGTATCATGGCCCCATCATTATATGCCAGGAGCCAACTACCCATTACAGTCCATTCGCATCCATCAGTTTCTTTTATTTCCTGACAGAGCTGCTGCTTCTTAAGAGCTTCCAACACGTCTTCCAGTTTATCCTTGTCTGTCACCTTAACCAGCAGTCCACCTATCTTCGCCTGTTCTCCCATAAAAAGATAAATCTTTTCTTTCAGTCCCAGACCACTCTCCTTACCGTCACGAAAAATCTTCTCCACAAGAGCATCAGAATTTGAAAGGCCACTCTTCACCATGTTTTCCAATCTAGCGAGAAGTTCTTTATCAGCATTTTCGCCGCTCAATCCCCCCTTCTCAGCCATAGAATTAGCATCAACAGCAACCACGGCCGCTGATTTTGCAGGAATAGCATTTTTGTAATCCGGTGCACTTCCACAGGCAGCCATAAGCAAAGCCAGCACCGGAACGGATAAATATTTCAGTTTCATCATTAATTATTGATTTATTTGTTAATCGTCTGATATCATTCAGCATTAAGAAGATTCATAGTATGCACAGCCACCAAAGCGGCGGTTTCAGTACGCAAACGAGACTTACCCAGACTAACCGGCTTAAATCCTTTCTTTAATGCCATTTCCACTTCCTCCTTACTGAAATCCCCTTCAGGACCTATCAGTACCAAAGCATCATTTCCAGGCACTATAGCATCCTTAAGCAAAGTTTTCTCTCCCTCATTACAGTGGGCTATAAATTTATCCCCCTTAAAATCCATATTCATAAACTTCTCAAAGTCTGTCATTTCGTTTATTACCGGCTTACGGGCTTTCAGCGATTGCTTTACGGCTGAAACCACAATCTTCTCCACCCTCTCAGTCTTGATGACCTTTCTCTCCGAGTAACGGCAGTTAAGGAAAGTAATCTCATCCAAACCTATCTCAGTAGCTTTCTCGGCAAACCACTCTATGCGGTCCATCATTTTCGTAGGAGCCATGGCTATATGCAAATGTCCTTTCCACAAAGGTTCCTGAAATGTTTTCTCCAGAATTCTGACCTGACACCTCTTGCCCAAAGCAGCACTTATGGCAGCTTTATAAAAATATCCTTTGCCGTCGGTCAGTGTAATCTCATCACCTATATTCAGTCGTAAAACTCTTACACAGTGTCCTGCTTCCTCTGCCGGAAGTTCAGAATCCGTTAGTATATCAGGGGTATAAAATACGTGCATAATGATATAATTGAAATTAAAACCGAACAAATGTAACCATTTTTTCCGACACTTCGGATGCCGGACACACTTAAATTAAAACGACAGTTCATTTAAAATAAAATAACCTGTCATTTAAAGTCAAACGACCTGTTGTTTTATTTAACAAATAAAAACATATAGAAATAAGACTTTATATCATCAAAAAAAAGATTTTTTGTATGTTTGCTGCTATTAATAACAAAAACAACCCAAACATGAAAAATTTACTTTTATTAATCCTGGCATGTTTACCTTTTTTCGCCAATGCAAAAGACAATAAAAAGGACGATAATTCCAATCCTAAGTATTTGGAAGGAGCAATAACCTTTAAAGACGATAAAATAGTTTTCGAAGATGAAATCAAAGTTCCTTCAATGAAAAAAGAGGAACTTTATTCCACAATGCTCCAATGGGCAGAAAAACGCTTTGTTTCCGAAGGAAAGCTCAATAGCCGTGTAGTGTATAAAAATGAGGGAAAGGGAGAGATTGTAGCATCAGCAGAAGAATACATGGTGTTCAGTTCAACAGCACTTTCGCTTGACAGGACCAGAATTTACTATCATTTTTACATTTTGACAGAAGATGGCAAATGTAGTCTCAACATGAGCCGTATCAGATACTGGTACGACGAGAATCGCGATGGAGGCGAACGTTATACAGCCGAAGAATGGATTACCGACGATATGGCACTGAACAAGAAAAAAACGAAACTTGCCCCTATATGCGGAAAATTCCGTCGTGAGACTATCGATTTGAAAGACGCACTGTTTGCATCGGTAAGAGAATGCCTGGGTCAAAAAATTCTTGACACTCCATCCTCAAACACTGTAGTTCCAAACGTAGAAAAGAAAACAGGTGTCGTAGCAGTTTCGGAGTTGCCGGAAAATCTTGCACAGATGGCTACCAACGGAAAAATAACAATAAAAGCTAACGGAAAGGAAACACAGCTTGATTCAAACTCTTGGGGAGGATTCGGCAAACTTTTCAATAAAGATGTGGCATACATTCTGATTGACAAAAAACAGTCTGATATATGCAAGAACATGGAAAGTTCACCATTATACACAGTTTCTTTCTATAAAGACAAATCGTCAAAAGCTGAAATCGTGATAGAGTGCAAGAAAACGATGACTCAGGAACTTTCTGCAGAAGAACTGAAATCGCTTAATCAGAGCGTTGACACTAACAAAGAATATATAATGTATATTTGTGAAGTGACTTCGGCTGTTATTAATCAATAATTTAATTTTAGATAAATACTAAGAGCTGACTTTAAAAAAGGTTGGCTCTTTTTTATTTACACCATAAAAAAAGACTCACACCAACCCAAAATGGATAGTATGAGCCTTATTTATATGTTTATATGATATTTACCTCTTCGGAATATCTACCGATTTTTCACTTTGTCCCTTCAGATGCTCTGAGAAATAATCTACAAGTCTCCAGTAGAAATATTCATTCATATCTCCAAAAGCATGACGTTGTCCCGGAAGATATAGCATATCGAAACGCTTACCTGCCCTGATGAGTGCATTTACCACGCGTGTAGTATTTGCCGGATGAACATTGTTGTCGATATCGCCATGTACCAGCAACAGATGACCTTTCAGTTGTTTTACGATCTCAGGGTTGGTAGCTATCTTATACACGAATGTTGTATCGCCTTTCTCTGTTATAGTCTCTTTCACTCCATGATGCGTTTCACTCCACCAACGGTTATAGATGCGGTTATCGTGATTTCCGGCACATGATACTGCTGCCTTGTAGAAATCAGGATACTGGCATATTGCGGCTGTCGACATAAAACCTCCACCGGAATGACCGTGAATACCTACCTTATTTATATCGATATATTTATATCGTGCAGCTAACTGCTCAACTGCAGCCTTATGGTCTGCCAAAGGATAATCACGCATATTGCCGTAACCGTAATTATGATACCACTTCGAACGGCTTGGATGTCCTCCTCTCTGTCCTACAGAAATGACAATAAATCCTGCCTGAGCCAAACGGTCTGTACGGATACTCATACGTGTAAACGGATAATATACAGCCTCAACCTGAGGTCCTGGATATACGTAATCTATGATAGGATATACTTTTGTAGAATCGAAATCGTATGGTTTGTACATCACTCCATAAAGGTCTGTCACACCATCGGCAGCCTTAACCTTAAAGAGTTCAGGGAACTTATATCCTGCAGCCTTAAGATTTGAGAAATCACTTTCCTGGATGGTCATTACCTTATTTCCATTCCTGTCAATCAGGTCTGCACATGGCACTGTGTTTACACGAGAAAAATTATCTACCGCAAACTGTGCATCATCTGATAATGAAATCTGATGGAAGTAATCACCTTTAGTAAGTCTTGTCAATCCGCTACCGTTTACGTTTACCTTATACAGATGTTCATAATAAGGGTTCTCGTCTTTTTCTTTTCCGTTTGCGAGGAAATATACAGTACGTGTTGCCTCATCTATCTTCAAGACCTGTTCTACATGCCATGGTCCTTCGGTAATTCTGTTTTTAAGATTTCCCTTATCATCGTATAGATAAAGGTGTGCCCAGCCATCGCGCTCGCTCCACTGTATGAATTCCTTTCCACCGTTTATCACATGTATAGGACGTGTCTCCTGATAGGTGTTCATACGCTCCTTAACGATAGGAACAATAGAATCCTCTCCTACTGTATATGTACATACGTCGATACGATGAAGATCTCTGCTGTATCTTGTCACAAAGAAACGTTTATTATCGCCTTGCCATACAGAAGGACGGAACTCCATGTCTCTCTGTTTTTTCTCCATTGGCTTATACTCCAGTCCTAACCACTGGTTCTTCCATGCCGACACCTTGATTTCCTTACGTGTATTCGATGTCATATCGAATATATAAAGATGTTCCTCTGGAGCTTCCATTTCTCCAGGCATCTGATACTTGTATGTTTCAAGTGTTGGACGTGGCTCAGCTATTGAGTTGATTACCCAAAGAGGTTTTACAGCCCTGTCATCCGAAACTATAGTCACAAAATGTTTTGAGTCAGGCGACCAGCATCCCCATGCCTTACGACGCTTGCCATTACAAAGAGTGTCTGTATTTAGAAGGCTGTAAGGTATACCATAACCGAAATCCGGCATACCGTCTGTAGTAAGCTGAATTTCAACGATTGTGCTGTCCTTTTCATCCTTCTGTGCCTTGCGATAGTCGGCTATGCTCATACGATACAGGTTACAGTCCTTTGCATATACCACAGACTGACCGTCCGGAGAAACAGAAGCCCAATCAAGTTTCTTTGGCTCTTTTTCCTTATCGGCAAGATGTGTAAGTTTCTTAGTTGGGAAATCGTATGAAAAATAGAAAACCTTCTTTTCGGCTTTCTCTTTTTTATCCTTTTCCTGTTTTTCATCCTGTGATGACACTACTTCGAAAGTAAAAGTACGACCGTCGGCTTCTGCTTTAAGATTCTTCACCGGAAGCTGTCTAGCCTCAAAAGGGTCCTTTACAATCTCCGTCAGCTGTGCCGCCAACTTGTCACGGTAGAAAAGCATTTCTTTCTTTTTCTGCGAAGGAGTTACCACATACCAGAATGTACCTTCGGATGTTTTATACTCATACCAGAAACCTTTTCCATTCTGAAACCAGTGAGGGTCAACAGTAGTAGAAAACAGCATATTTTTTAGCTTGCTCTCCGTAAACTTTTCTGCCTGCAGATATTCGGGAAGTCTTTCCTGAGCTACAACAATAGCAGACGAAAGCATCATACCGCCCAATATTGCAGAAAACAATATTCTCTTCATAAAATCAGTGTTAAATTACAATAAGAATCTAAGTACGTCATTAAAGTTAGCCCAAATGAGCAAAGCAAAAAGCAGGAACATACCAACCATCTGGGCATATTCAAGGAACTTATCGCTAGGCTTACGACGAGCTACAATCTCATAAATAAGGAACAATACATGTCCTCCGTCGAGTGCTGGAATAGGCAAAATGTTCATAAATGCCAAAATTATTGACAAGAATGCTGTCATAGACCAAAAACGCTGCCAGTCCCACACTTTAGGGAATATACTTCCAATTGTTCCGAAACCGCCTACACTCTTGGCTCCTTCTTTTGTAAACACATACTTAAGATCGTTTACATATCCCTTCAGGGTGTTTACCCCTAAAGTTACTCCTGCCGGGAAAGATTCAAAAAAACCGAAAGTACGTACTGTTGGAGTATAATTAAGCATACCGCCTATGGCAGCCACCTTGAACTGCTCATCTGTAGTCACGTTTACAGTATCTCTAACACCAGCACGTGAATATACCAGAGTAAAATCAGCAGTAGTCTTTTCCGCTACCTCGGCTCTAAGTTTCAAATCAGCCATCTGATTCTGGAAATCATTCCATGAATTAAGAGTCTTTCCGTTGACAGCTATAAGCGAGTCGCCTTTCTGTATGCCTGCATTTGCAAAACCACCGCCTGCAACAACAGAATCAACCACATTAGGATGGAATACATCAACAAACATAGGATCTTGCTGGGCTACATCAATAAGGCTCAATTCAGGCATTGCTATACTTACAGTCTCACCGTTACGCAATACCTTTACTTCCTTAGCCTCAACTACATCACGAATCATATCCATTCCGAAACGCTCAAGCTCTTTGCCATCTGCACTAAGAAGTATATCTCCGTCTCTGAATCCTATGTTCTGTGCTGTTTCGTTAAACTTCAATCCGTAACTCATATCCTTGAGCGCGATATATTTGTCGCCCCAGGTAAACAATATCATGGAATAAATAAATAGAGCCAGAATAAAGTTCATCATCACACCACCTATCATAACGAGCAGCCTCTGCCATGCAGGTTTGGAACGGAATTCCCAAGGCTGGGCCGGCTGTTTCATCTGTTCTGTATCCATAGACTCATCTATCATACCAGATATTTTACAATATCCACCCAAAGGCAACCATCCTACACCATATTCTGTTTCAGAATTTTTAGGTTTGAATTTGAATAAAGAGAACCATGGGTCAAAAAAGATATAGAACTTCTCTACCCTGATTTTGAATAGACGCGCAAAAAAGAAGTGTCCTCCTTCGTGTACTATAACCAAAATAGACAAACTTAGCACCAACTGAAGGGCACGGATAAAAAATGTCTCCATCTGTTTTTTCTTACTTTTTTTAAATTAATAATTAAAAGCCTGAGTTTATGACATACTCGGCTGCTATACGGCGGGCTATAGCGTCAGTTTCCACATAGTCATGATATGTAGGATTGCTGATATACGTTACCCTATTCATTGTTTTTTCTATTACATCACTCATACCCAAGAAAGATATCTGATCCTTAAGGAATGCCGCTACTACCACCTCATTGGCCGCATTCAATATGCAGGCCATATTTCCACCACGGTTCATTGCTTCGTACGCAAAAGCAAGATTTCTGAAACGTTTTGTATCAGGAGCTTCGAATGTAAGAGTATTGCACTTAATAAAATCCAACCGCTCGCCGGAAAGTGTCTCACGCTTAGGGTAAGAAAAGGCATATTGTATAGGCAAACGCATATCAGGCACACCAAGCTGTGCTTTTACCGCACCGTCCTTATATTCTACCATAGAGTGGATGACAGATTGTGGATGAACAACCACTTCTATTTGTTCAGGTTTTACACCGAAAAGCCATTTAGCCTCAATAACCTCAAAACCCTTGTTCATCATAGAAGCCGAATCAATGGTAATTTTTGCCCCCATACACCAATTTGGATGCTTAAGAGCCTGCTCCTTGGTAACAGTGGCAAGCTGTTCCATACTGAAAGTACGGAATGGACCACCAGATGCGGTAAGAATTACCTTACTTATAGGATTATTCATTTCCAGACACTGGAAAATCGCAGAGTGTTCAGAGTCGACAGGCAAGATGGGAGTTCTATACTGTTGTGCCAGTTCAGTAATAAGCTCACCTGCCACTACAAGAGTCTCCTTATTAGCCAATGCAATAGTTTTGCCGGCTCTGATAGCATTGATAGTAGGTTTCAAACCTGCATATCCTACCATAGCTGTCAATACAATATTTACAGGTCCTGATTCCACAATTTCGCACAAAGCCTCGGCTCCGGCATATACCTTTATAGGAAGGTCTGCAAGTGCGTCTTTCAGTTGCTGATATTTGTCTTCATTAGCAATGACCACAGCCTCAGGCTGGAACTTTCTGGCCTGTTCAATAAGTTTATCTACCCTATTGTTTGCAGTAAGGGCATATACCTCATAAAGGTCAGGATGTTCCTCTATCACTTGTAAGGCCTGGGTTCCTATAGAACCCGTAGACCCAAGAATTACTATCTGTTTTTTCATAACCTTAGAATACTACATAATTTCCCGGATTTATTGGTATCCCCCTACGCCAAAGTTCAAAATGAAGGTAAGATTCCTTATGTTCGTCATTTCCTTTTCCTACCAAAGCAATGACATCTCCACCTTTAACCTTGTCGCCGGGTTCTTTCATCAATGAACCACAGTTCTTATATATACTGATAAAATTTTGTGCATGCTGAACTTGTATCACATACCCGTCGCTCACAGTATAAGTAGCCATAATGACAGTTCCATCCAATATAGCCACCACATTCTCATTATCGGAGGTCAGAATATCAATACCGTAATGCTTCTCTTCGGGATTGAAATTCACTTCTTTCACGCCATTTACCGGCTTGAAGAATATAAGACCGGAGACTGCATTACTATTGTCAATAGCACGTAAGTTATATCTCTCCTTCTCTTCATACTGCTGACGGAACTCCTCCTCCTCTTTTGTCCTTTCCATAAGCTGCTCGGCACGTAGATTGGTCAAAGAGTCTATGGACTGAATAGTGTCTACATGTATCTTTCCACTGAATATGTCCTGTATATTCATTATATACCTATTCTGTTTTTCTAAGGCCAAACGCAATGAATCGGCACGAAGCGCATTTGAAACAACCATCTCGCGCACTTCAGAATTCATATATCCCGGCAAATAGTTACGCAATGGTGTAAAAGCTATAATGGAAGCGGCAATAATGAATATAATAGTACAGGCAAACAAAAGGACTGAAAGACCATTCAGTTTGGATACATGTATCCCTACCACTTCCTCAAGTGTATTCTCGTTTATAATGGTAAGTTTATACTTAAATTTGATATTATGCCAAAAAGCCTTACGTCCTTTCTTCCTCATACTCACCAGTTTTTTAATCCAACAATCCTTCAGGAATGTCTACTTTCACACGTTTCTTTTTATGATCTATGTCCAGAATAAACTCTTCGTGGGCCGGAAGTAAAATTTCTCCTCCATCTTCCTTTTCAATCACAAACAGTACATTCATGGTAGCATCATCCACATCGGATATAACTCCAAGTGTTCCGTGATTTACATCATCAACTGCAAATCCAACAAAATAATTCCATGAAGAAATCTCATCCTGTTCTTCAACATATTTCATAGGAAAAAATACCTCTACATTAGTAAACATTCTTGCCTTTTCAGCGGTATCAATATCTTCAAACTTTACCAATGCAGAATTATCAGAGCGGAAACGGTATTCCTCAATAAAGAATGGAACCAGTATTCCGTCCATAAGCAATATAAGATAATCACAGTCCACACGGTCAAAAATATCGTCGGTAAAGGTGAACGACACCTCTCCTTTCACTCCATGTGGCTTGTTTATTACTCCTATTTTATATACTTCCTCTTTTCTTATCATCTCTGTTGCTTAAATTCTAGTTATACGTGCTCCAAGCTCAGTCAGACGTTGCTCTATATTCTGATATCCACGGTCTATCTGTTCGATATTGTGAATACGGCTTGTACCTTCGGCACCAAGAGCAGCTATAAGCAATGCAATACCGGCACGGATATCAGGAGAAGTCATATTTCCTCCTCTCAGGCTGAAATTATGATCATGGCCTATTACTACAGCCCTGTGCGGATCGCAAAGTATTATCTGTGCTCCCATATCAATAAGTTTGTCGACAAAGAACAGTCTGCTTTCAAACATCTTCTGATGAATAAGTACACTACCCTTTGCCTGAGTAGCCACAACCAACATAACACTGAGCAAGTCTGGAGTAAGTCCCGGCCACGGGGCATCGGCTATAGTCATAATAGAGCCATCCATGAATGATTCTATTTCATAATGATCCTGTTGCGGAATAAATATGTCATCGTTTCTCTGCTCAAGCGTAATGCCCAGACGTCGAAAACTTTCAGGAATAATACCAAGATTTTCATAAGATACGTTCTTTATGGTAATCTCACTTCCTGTCATAGCAGCCATTCCGATGAAGCTTCCAACTTCAATCATATCTGGCAACACCGTATGCGTACATCCCTTAAGTTCTTTCACACCTTCTATTGTGAGCAAATTCGATGCTATGCCTGAAATCTTAGCTCCCATACGGTTAAGCATTCTGCACAATTGCTGAAGATAAGGTTCGCATGCGGCATTATATATAGTCGTAACACCTTCGGCAAGAACGGCTGCCATTATAATATTGGCAGTACCTGTGACTGAAGCTTCATCGAGCAACATATATGTTCCCTTAAGCTTTTCCGCAGTTAAGGTATATACTCCGCGCACCGGTTCATAATCAAAAGAAGCCCCCAGTTTCAATACACCTATAAAATGAGTATCCAGACGACGACGTCCAATCTTATCGCCACCCGGTTTTGAAATCATGGCCTTACCAAAACGCGAAAGCAAAGGACCTATAAGCATTACAGAACCACGCAATTTGGAACATCTTTGCAGGAATTCATCACTCTCAAGATATGACAGATTAACATTATCAGCCTTAAACGAATAAGTATCAGCATTCAGTTTAGATACCTTGACACCCATATCACTGATAAGCTGAATAAGATTGTTCACATCAAGTATATTCGGTATATTATGTACTGTAACTTCCTCCGATGTGAGCAATGTAGCACACAAAATCTGCAACACTTCGTTCTTGGCCCCCTGAGGGGTTATTTCGCCATGAAGTTTATGTCCACCTTCTATTACAAATGAGCCCATATAATTTTAGCTTTTAAAATTAAACCAACAATCATTTATCATTGTTGTTATTCTTGCGCTTCTGTTGGTTATTATTATTATTTGTCTGACGGCGACGCTGTGTAAACACACGATGTTCAAACATCTTCACATCGTCTAAAGTAATCTTTATTCTGCCATCTGACAACTCACACAAGTCATCAATTATTCTCTGATTATCCACCCCATCCTTATTCCAGTTCTGATAATCTTTTTTCATCTGGTTGGCAATAAGATTGATGAGTTGTTTTTTCTCCTCACCTTCCTCATATCCTGCAGCGACATTTATCATATCCTGAACAAAACGTCCGTAATGCTTATATTTCAGTTTTGACTGAGGATAAGGAACTCTTTCAGGTTTCACATTAAGATTCTCTTTCTTGACAATCTCCACAGGATAATCTATATCAAGTTTGAAATCAGACATTATTGCAAGATGATCCCAAAGCCTCTGATTCAACTCTGCATTATCCTTAAGCTGAGGGAACATACCCTTCATAATTTTTATTATAGTATTAGCACAAATCTGTCTTTCTTCACGATCTTCTATAGTTAGAGCATGATCCACCATATTCTGTACACTGCGCCCATACTCAGGAAGCGGAAGACGTCGTTGCTGGGTATTATATTCCATATATTTCAAATTAATTTATCAAAGTAATTTTTTAGGAGTAGAAGCTACAAACTCTTTCAAGTAGAAAGGCTCAAAATAGGCCACATCCTTATATTCTTCTTTTGCGACTGCCTTTTCGGCCAAAGGAAACATCCATTTAGCTAAAGGATGGATATCATCGATAAAATGAGCATTTGGATGAGTAATCTTTGAACGACATTTTGCGGCACCATTCCCGAAGAAATATACAGGGTGTTCATCCAAAAATTCCTTATAAGAATTTTCGTCTATAATGTCAGCACCAATCTCACGGCATGCTTTAAGGGAACGATCGTAAATGGCTGCATAAACCTCCATACGGCGTGCGTCTATCATAGGACAGAGCAAAGCATCGTCAGGCAAATCATGCTCAAGAAGAACAGGTACACACATAACTTCAAGAGTCGGAATGCCAATCAAAGGTATATTCCTTCCGTAGCAGATACCCTTGGCCATAGATACACCGATACGAAGTCCGGTATATGATCCTGGACCGCAACTCACGGCAACAGCATCCAGCGGAATGGCATGATTATCAACAAACGACAAGGCCTCGTCCACATAAACGCCAAGGACTGTGGCATGCGACGGTCCGTTAAAATCCTCCTTAGTAAAAATAGAAGCTCCGTCCTGGCTCACAGATACGGAACAAACTTCTGTAGATGTTTCAATATGTAAAATGCACGACATAGTTTACTTATAATACATTATTGTCCGCAAATATACACTTTTTATCCCACTCCTTTTCTATAATTTCCTCACTTTTCCTTACTTTTGCAAAAAAATAGAATTTGTTATGATACAATCAATGACCGGTTACGGAAAATCAACCGTTACTTATAACGATAAGAAAATTATCGTAGAAATAAAATCACTCAACAGCAAGGCGCTCGACGTTTCTGCAAGAATTGCTCCTTTGTACAGAGAAAAAGAAATGGAAATAAGAAACATGATTTCTAAAAGTCTGGAACGCGGAAAAGTTGACTTCAGCCTTTGGATTGAAAAAGAAGTTTCAGACGCAGCTACCCCTATCAATGCAGCTCTCCTACAGAACTATTATACACAAATCAAGAATATATCAGAATCATGTAACATACCTTTGCCTTCCGACTGGTTTGCAACACTGCTACGCATGCCCGACGTACTTACAAAAGTTGACATACAGACTCTGGAAGACGAGGAATGGGAAGTAGCCAAAGGTGCAGTGGAAGAAGCTATCAATGCTCTGGTAAACTTCCGCAAACAAGAAGGTGAAGCACTTGAAAAGAAATTCAATGAAAAAATTGACAACATAGAGCGTCTTCTTGCATCAATAGAACCATACGAAAAAGAAAGAGTGGCACGTATCAGGGAAAAAATCACTGATGCACTCGAAAAGACTATCAGTGTGGACTACGACAAGAACCGCCTGGAACAAGAACTGATATATTATATCGAAAAACTTGATATAAACGAAGAGAAACAGCGTCTGACGAACCATCTGAAATATTTCCGCGAAACGATGGCAGGCGGACACGGACAGGGCAAAAAGCTTGGTTTTATAGCTCAGGAAATGGGACGTGAAATCAACACTACAGGAAGCAAGTCAAACCACGCAGAGATGCAAAACATTGTGGTCCAGATGAAAGACGAGCTGGAACAAATAAAGGAACAGGTTCTAAATGTAATGTAATTATGGGAAAGCTTATCATATTTTCAGCGCCATCAGGTTCAGGCAAATCTACAATCATCAATTATCTTCTACAGCAGAATCTTAATCTGGCTTTTTCAATCTCGGCAACGAGCCGTCCGCCACGCGGTACGGAGCAGAACGGAGTGGAATATTTCTTCCTGACTCCTGACGAGTTCAGACAGAAAATAGCAAACGGAGAGTTCCTTGAATACGAAGAAGTGTATACCGACCGTTTCTACGGAACACTGAAATCGCAAGTCGAGAAACAACTTTCGGAAGGTCAGAACGTGATATTCGATGTGGACGTAGTAGGCGGATGCAACATAAAGAAATTCTATGGCGAACGTGCACTCTCCGTATTCATCCAGCCACCATCAGTGGAAGAACTGCGCAAACGACTGAACGGACGTGGTACAGACTCTCCAGAAGTGATAGAAAGCCGTATAGCAAAAGCTGAGTTCGAACTAAGCTATGCCGACAAGTTCGACGTAGTGATTGTGAACGACGTGCTGGAAAAAGCACAGGCGGAAGCACTTGAAACCATCAGTAATTTCCTGAATAAGTAATTATGGCAAGAAATCCCAAAAAAATAATGAAACTGATGATGATTCTTACAATCGTCATTGGTTTTGCCGCTTTGGCTGTAGGCATTGTGGCAATAGCTAAAGAAGAATATATCATAGCTACAGCCATGATACTGGTAGCAGCATGGCAGATAGTCAACTACAGATTATGGAAGAAAAGAAGTTGAGGACAGGCATTTTCGGAGGCTCGTTTAATCCAATCCACATAGGACATCTGGCTCTGGCCAACTATTTGTGTGAAAACGGATATGTAGATGAATTATGGTTTCTCGTATCTCCACAAAATCCGTTCAAGCAAAATCAGACATTACTGGACGATTCTATCCGTCTGAAAATGGTAAAGGCTGCCATAAAAGGCTACCCGCATTTTCACGCTTCCGATTTTGAATTCAATCTTCCAAAACCTTCGTACACAATAAACACACTAAACAAGCTGTCAGAGACTTATCCCGACAGGGATTTCTATCTCTTAATAGGTGCCGACAACTGGGCGGCTTTCGACCGTTGGAAATCACCGGAAGAAATCATGTCAAGGCATCACGTATTGGTCTATCCACGATTAGGATATGATATTCCCGAAACATTACCACAAAACGTAAGAGCAGTTGACAGTCCCCTGATAGAGGTAAGTTCAACATTTATCCGCGAAAGTATAGCGCAAAGGAAAGACATACGGTATTTTCTGCATCCAGCGGTGTATGAGATTATAAATAATGAGGGACTATATAAATGAATAAATCTATACAATTATCCTAAGATTTTTCTATTCCAAATACCCAAAATAAAACACGGGCATGTTTTCATTAAAACTTGCCCGCGTTTTAACCAAAACTTGCCCGTGTTTTTTTCAAGGCTTTTCAGCATTTGAAATTGACTTATTCGCTCAATGTTTTTCCTGTATTTTTCACCAGAAGAAGAACCTCATTGTTTCCGGCATCCATAAGCGACAAAGTTCCGTCTTCGTTCACTACGAATGAAGCTACCTTGTTCATTGCCTCAAGGACCTTACCTTCTGTTTCCATTCCAGGACCAGCCATCATTGTACTTATCATCTGACCGAACTTCAAAGATGAAGCATTTCCTTCCTCCTGCGAGAACGAACCGTTGATGATGTTGCATCCGCCATTACCGTGAACAGCATTGTCAGCGACATTGAATGAAAGGAACGGAGTCTTGTCGGCTACTTCAACCACAACGCCGTCTACCTTTGAAATAATCCATTCGCCATTGATATCATTTACCGAAACTGCCGAAGCCTCTCTCTTCTCGAGCGAAATAAGAACCTTACCGTCCTTGTCCGTCAGTTCAACACCTGTAGCCGAAGCCTGATATCCTGCAACCTCGTTCAATGCCTCAAGCACCTTCTGTTCTGTTTCCATGTCAGGACACATCATACGCGTAGAAGCGACTCCAGTAAAACCTATCTTGCCAGGATTGATTGAATCCAATTCTACTCCACCCATAATTCTGTTGCACCCAGCATTCCCGTACAAACGGCCTTCTTCCACATTAAAACCTATATAAGGATTTCCTGCAACTTCGTGTCCTTCTACTGATACGACATTCCACTCGCCAGAAATGTCAACTGATTTACTTGCTGTTCCGCAAGATGACAACATAACTGCGGCAAATACAGCCACACTCATTAAAATTTTCTTCATAATGTTTTCTTCTATATATTCTAAAATACAATAACAAAAGCAACAATCTATTGTTCATACAAAAGTAATAAACAATATTATCGCCCAATCTGTTCTGATATAAAAATTGCGATATTTGCGCAATACTGCATGCAGTTATGAAAAAAGTCTTATCTTTGCATATTGAACGGTAACGTTTACCGGGAATTAAAATTTCACATTAATATATTAAATGAGTAAAGTATTGATTATCGGTGCAGGCGGTGTAGGTACCGTTGTTGCACACAAGGTGGCTCAGCATCCTGAAGTTTTCACAGAAGTGATGATAGCTAGCCGCACCCAGTCAAAATGTGACGCGATTGTAAAGGCAATCGGTAACCCAAACATCAAAACCGCTAAGGTAGATGCAGACAATGTGGCCGAACTGGTGGCTTTATTCAACAGTTTTAAACCCGAAATCGTTATTAACGTAGCTCTTCCTTATCAGGATTTGACTATCATGGAAGCTTGCTTGCAGGCCGGTGTGAACTATCTTGATACAGCCAACTATGAGCCTAAAGACGAGGCTCACTTCGAATACAGCTGGCAGTGGGCTTACAAGAAACGTTTCGAAGATGCAGGTCTGACTGCCATCCTCGGATGCGGATTCGACCCGGGAGTGAGCGGTGTATATACTGCTTATGCAGCTAAACACCACTTCGACGAAATGCACTACCTCGACATCGTTGACTGTAATGCAGGAAATCACCACAAGGCATTTGCAACAAACTTTAACCCTGAAATAAATATCCGCGAAATCACTCAGAACGGACGTTACTGGGAAGACGGGAAATGGGTAACTACAAAACCTCTGGAATTCCACAAGGATCTGACTTATCCAAACATCGGTCCTCGCGATTCATACCTGCTTTATCACGAAGAACTTGAATCTTTGGTTAAGAACTTCCCTACTATCAAGCGTGCACGTTTCTGGATGACTTTCGGTCAGGAATACCTCACTCACCTGAGAGTGATACAGAACATCGGTATGGCAAGCATCGAGCCTATCAACTACAACGGAATGGAAATCGTTCCATTGCAGTTCCTGAAAGCCGTATTGCCTAACCCACAGGATCTTGGCGAAAACTACGAAGGTGAAACTTCTATCGGATGCCGTATCCGTGGTGTGAAAGACGGCAAAGAACGTACTTACTACGTTTACAACAACTGCTCTCACCAGGAAGCCTACAAGGAAACAGGTATGCAGGGAGTGAGCTATACTACAGGTGTTCCGGCAATGATCGGAGCCATGATGTTCCTGAAAGGATTGTGGAAACGTCCGGGAGTATGGAACGTGGAAGAATTCGATCCGGATCCATTTATGGAAGCATTGAACATGTACGGATTGCCATGGCATGAAGTGTTCGACGGAGATTTGGAACTTTAATACACTAACATAAAAGTCCGCTTCGGAATATGTATCCTCAGTATGACTTATTCCGGAGCGGGCTTTAATTATCTTTATATATACCATGAATGTAGGAGACAAGGCACCCGACTTTTTGGGACTGAACGAAAAAGGCGAAGAAATACGCCTGAGCAATTACAAAGGAAAGAAAGTAGTACTTTACTTCTATCCTAAAGACATGACCAGCGGATGTACTGCACAGGCATGCAATCTGCGCGACAACTACGAAGCTCTGCAAAATGCAGGTTACGAAATTATAGGTGCAAGCATACAAGATGCTAAATCGCACCAGAAATTCATTGAAAAGAACAGTCTGCCATTCACCATCATTGCCGATACGGAACAGAAACTGGTTCAGGAATTCGGTGTTTGGGGTGAAAAGAGCATGTACGGAAGAAAATATATGGGAACTTTCCGTACTACCTTCATCATCAACGAAGAAGGGGTGATAGAAAGAATCATTTCTCCTAAAGAGGTGAAGACAAAAGACCACGCAGCACAGATTTTGAAATAATAATAACATATAAACCTAATCATATATGGCAAAGAAAGACGAACTGGAATTTGAAGGCGGTATAGACAGCCCTTCAAAGCCTAATAACTCGGAAAAACTGAAGGCACTGCAGGCTGCCATGGACAAGATAGAAAAGAACTTCGGAAAAGGTTCAATCATGAAAATGGGTGATGACCATGTGGAAGAAGTTGAAGTAATTCCTAGCGGTTCTATAGGACTTAATGCCGCACTTGGTGTAGGCGGTTATCCTAAAGGACGTATCATAGAAATCTACGGTCCTGAATCATCAGGTAAAACCACTCTGGCAATACATGCCATTGCAGAAGCACAGAAGGCAGGCGGTATAGCAGCTTTCATCGATGCTGAACATGCTTTCGACCGTTTCTATGCAGCAAAACTTGGAGTTGACATCGACAATCTGCTTATCTCACAGCCGGACAACGGTGAACAGGCTCTCGAAATTGCAGACCAGCTGATCCGTTCATCAGCTATCGACATCATCGTTATCGACTCTGTAGCTGCACTTACTCCTAAAGCTGAAATAGAAGGCGACATGGGCGACAACCGTGTAGGACTTCAGGCACGACTTATGTCGCAGGCACTGAGAAAACTTACATCAACCATTAACAAGACAAACACTACTTGTATCTTCATCAACCAGTTGCGTGAAAAAATCGGTGTAATGTTTGGTAACCCTGAAACAACTACCGGTGGTAATGCCCTTAAGTTCTACGCTTCAGTAAGACTTGATATCCGCCGTGCCACACAGCTCAAGGACGGTGAAGAAATAATCGGTAACCAGGTAAGAGTTAAAGTTGTGAAGAACAAGGTAGCTCCTCCTTTCCGCAAAGCTGAATTCGACATTATGTTTGGCGAAGGTATATCAAAGAGCGGCGAAATAATAGACCTTGGTGCAGAACTTGGAATAATCAAGAAAAGCGGTTCATGGTATAGCTACAACGACACAAAACTTGGCCAGGGACGTGATGCAGCAAAGGTATGTATACAAGACAATCCTGAACTCGCAGAAGAACTGGAAGCACAGATATTTGCAGCGCTGAAAGATAAAGAATAAAGCATACTGCTATAACAAAAGGCCATTCACGGACAGAATATCTTCTTTTTAATCTATAAAAAAAACGTAAAAGATATATCTGCATAGGCGTGAATGGCTTTTTTTTGTTTAATTTTACGCTGTGAGTATAAAATTAAAAACACATAAAACCATTTAAAAACATAAGAATTATGAAAATATCGCACTGGTTACTATCCGTAATATTATGTTGTGTTTCACTTACAGCTGTGGCACAGAAAAAAATTTCATATCGCTTTGCTACCAAAGCTGAAGCACAGATGCTGATAACAGATATCGACAATTTCACAAACAAGCTGAACAGTTTTGATATCAACTTGCGACTCGGTAAGAATGACGGCAGGAAATCGGAATTGCTCAGGCTTGCCATGAATGAAACTCTAAATTGGGGAGAAGACGAAAAAAAGAAAATTACAGATGCATTCAAATCTCTACAAACAAAAATAGACAAGCTGAAACTGAAAATAAACTATCCTCAGGAAGTGATATTGGTAAAAACATCCATGAAGGAAGAAATGAATGTAGCAGCATATACCAGAAAAAACTGGATAGCTCTTGGTGAGAAATGCATAAACGAATCTACAAAAGAAGAGCTCGAATACCTGCTGGCTCATGAAATGTTTCATCTTTTAACAAGGAGTGACAAGGATTTCAAAAAATCTGTTTACTCTGTCATTGGTTTTAATGTAGCCGACAGAGAGCTTTTCTTCCCTATTGATATTATTGAGAAAAGAATTTCAAATCCTGACATCGAACTGTATGACAGCTATGCAGAATTTACAATAAACGGAAAGAAACAGAAATGTTCGATGATTATTTATTCACAAATACCATTCTCGCCGGAAAAAACATTGTCAGACTATTTAAGCGTGGGACTGATCCCGCTGAACGATGATCTTATCCCTATACAGAATGACGGAAAGACAACAATCTACAACATCGAACAAGCAGAAGATTTCTACGATAAAATAGGCAGAAACACCAAATATATAATCAATCCTGAAGAAATTCTGGCAGATAACTTTGCATATCTGCTTATACAGAAAAAAGATTTGCCAAACCCTGAGATACCGGAAAAAATAGCATCCATACTAAAATAATGCCTCTATAAGGATGAAAAGAATAGGATTATTGTCGGATACTCATGGATACTGGGACGACAGATATCTTAAGTATTTCGATGAATGTGACGAGATATGGCATGCTGGGGACATAGGTTCAAAAGAGGTTATGGACCGACTTATGGAATTCAGACCATTCAGAGGTGTATACGGAAACATTGACGGGCAGGATTTACGAAAAATACTACCGGAAATAAACTCCTTCCATATCGAGGGAGCAAATGTACTGATGAAACACATAGGCGGATATCCCGGGAAATATGACCCCGCAATAAAAAAGATAATCAGCAGCAGTACAAACTCTCCGGACTTGTTCATAAGCGGACACTCACACATATTGAAGGTTAAATACGACAAAGATTTCAGATTGTTGCACATAAACCCTGGTGCAGCTGGAAAGTATGGTTTCCATACAGTAAGGACGCTTGTCAGATTTAATATAAACAATGGTAATTTTTCCAATCTGGAAGTTATAGAACTAAAAGATTAATTGGAAAAATATTTGTCTGTTAAAGAAATCTTTCCCAAATTTGCACTCGAATTATAAACACTTTTTATGAAAACGTATTTAGTCACAGGAGCAGCAGGCTTCATTGGTTCAAATTACATCAAATACATTCTGAAAAAACACGATGATATTAAAGTCGTAATATTGGATGCTTTGACGTATGCCGGAAATCTGGCTACAATAGCCAACGATATTGACAATGAACGCTGCTTTTTTGTAAGAGGTAATATATGCGACAGCGAACTTGTAGAACGTCTGTTTGCTGACTATAAATTCGACTGTATCGTGAATTTTGCAGCAGAAAGTCACGTTGACCGCAGCATAGAAGACCCTCAGTTGTTTCTACAGACCAACATATTAGGCACACAAAACCTCATGGATGCAGCCCGCAGAGCTTGGGTTACGGGTAAAGACGAGACAGGTTATCCAACATGGAGAAAGGACGTGAGATTCCATCAAGTTTCTACAGATGAAGTTTATGGCTCGTTAGGTTCGGAAGGATATTTCACTGAAACCACTCCATTATGTCCACATAGCCCTTACAGTGCATCAAAGGCAAGTGCGGACATGATTGTCATGGCATATCATGACACATACAAGATGCCGGTTACAATTACCAGATGTTCAAACAACTATGGGCCGTATCACTTCCCTGAAAAACTTATTCCGCTCATCATAAAGAATATACTTGAAGGAAAAAGACTGCCTGTATATGGCGACGGATCGAATGTGAGAGACTGGCTGTATGTGGAAGACCACTGCAAGGCCATTGACCTGGTGGTAAACAAAGGCAGATGCGGAGAAGTTTACAACGTAGGCGGACATAACGAAAAGAAAAATATAGATATAGTAAAGCTGACAATAAGCACCATCCACGACATGATGGCGGAGAAACCTGAATTGAGAAAAATACTAAAGAAAAAGGGACTCAACGAAAACGGTGAAATATCTATAGACTGGATTAATGATTCGCTAATTTCTTACGTAAAAGACAGATTGGGACACGACAAGCGTTATGCGATCGATCCAACAAAGATTTCTGAAGAGTTAGGATGGACACCGGAAACAAAATTTGAGGACGGTATAGTAAAAACCATCGAATGGTATCTGAACAATCAGGAATGGGTGAAATATGTAACAAGCGGGGATTATCAGAATTATTACGAAAACATGTATAAAAACAAATAAATGTTTTCATAAAACATAAGCGGTGAAAAGTTCATAATGAATTTTGCACCGCCGTTTTTTTATATAAAAAATGGTTGTATATATTTAACTTCCTTCTCTATTATTATAATAAAAAGACATTCCATAATATAACAATTATTATTACAAAAAGAATAAAGTAATCACTCTTATAATATAAATATACGTAAAAATTACAGTATAAACATCAAATCATCACCCCATATACGGCATAAAATATATACAAAAGTGTTATATAACAGTTCTAACATTTTTTATTAAATTTTCTTTTTAAAAAATAAGTAATCTGTTAACTTTGCGAAAAAGAGAATTATATCGTATTTGATTAATTTATGAAAAACAGTTGAATGATGAAACCATACGACTACAAACAACAATTTTTAAGGTTGGTAATATACGCATTTATATTACTAGTTGTTTGTCATATACCTATAAAAGCACAAACAACGGAAGATGAATTGAATTCATTGGTCAGAGATTTTAATGCCCGTATCAATGCAGAAAAAAATGACTTTGAGCAATATGCCGACTCCGTAAAAAAAGCTTATAATGACTATATTGAGAAAGCGACAGCTGAATTTAACATATATAAAAACAATATCCAAAAAGTTTGGGGAGGAGATTCCATAGTACTTGATTCAAAATATGAATGGGTTGAGTACAGTGACGATTTCCTTTCACGTTCTATTGTAAATTTCGAGAAAGGCAATGCTTTGGTAGAAATTGCAGTTGATCCGAACGCCAATCAGGAAGAAATTGACGAAAAGCTTACAGAAGCTATATACAATTTAATGGTCAGCCGAGGCAGCACTTGTCCCTACCGTTCACAAGTAGATCAGTCCAAGCCCATAACCCAAAATCCGGTATTAGACGGATTATTGGACTTGTCAGACTATCATATAGATTTGACTTCAGAAAATATGAAGAGCCACAAAAGCCCAACCTCAAATAAGAAAAAGACTCCTCCCCAGCCTATAGTCAGAGGTGGAGAACTGAAAATACCTAAAAAGACTGAATCTCAAAAGCGTTCGCAAAAAGACAAGACACTGGCGAGAATTAAATTGGAAGAGAAAGAAAAAAATAAAAAAGAAGTTGCTCTGCCGCAAAGTGAAGAGAAGCAAAATCTCAGCAATAAATCCAAGGAAAACATTGCCTACCAAGTTGCAAAGCAAATCAACAAATCTGTAACTAAAGTAACAGGAAAAGACGGAAGTAATCGCAAAGTTGTTTATATTAATTTACCTTTAGTTAGTGACAATATATCCAAGTCTGCAGCTTTATATAAAGACATCGTTAAAAAATACAGCAATAAATTCCAGATTGAACAGCCACTGATCTTTGCGGTTATGGAACAGGAATCAAGTTTCAATCCTCAAGCCACAAGTCATATTCCGGCATACGGACTCATGCAGCTAGTTCCAACATCCGGTGGAGTACATGCATATAGCTTCGTTTATGGTATAGAGAAAGTACCCACAAAGAGTTATTTGTTTGATCCAGAACGGAACATTGAATTGGGAACAGCCTATCTGAGAATTTTATATAATACGTTTGAGAAGGTTAAAAATGTACATTGCAGAAGATTATGCGTAATAGCAAGCTATAATACAGGAGCGGGAAATGTAAGCCGCGCGTTCATTGGAACAACACGTGTAAGTAATGCCTATAACGAAATCAACAAGCTTGACTACACTAAGTTATACCACCATCTGACTAATAAACTGAGCACAGCCGAAGCTCGTAATTATGTGAAAGGTGTAACTAAGAAAAGAGAAAAATACATCAAATAACAAACTAATTTTTAATGCCTATGTTTTGTCCCGAATGTGGAAACCAACTAGATGATGACATGTTGTTCTGCCCTGAATGCGGAACTAAAGTCGAGCAGGAATACGAAAAAAGTTATGACGCTCCGGTATTAAAAGGCATATTGTTTACACATATACCCTATCTGGCCAGAAAATTATCAGTCAGCCAACAGGATATAACTGACCTTTTAAATTCCTTTATCCAACTTAAAGCGGAACAAGGTATCCTCTATAGACTGGCTGATGCAGGAGTTGAACAAAAAGGGTTCTTCAGTAAAAGAAGCCTTACCCAGGATTCTCCATGGCATGAATATGCCGACATACTTAAACAAATTCACGATGAAGAAACACGAAAGCGTGAAGAGCCATCAACATTCCTGTTTATCATAGGTGGAGATGACATAATACCTATGCCTGCCATACCACATTATTTAGGGGATAAAGCAAGTGACCCTGATAAAAAAATTGATACGGATTTATTATATGCATATCCCTATGGAGCAAAGATGAATGACGCAATCCGATCCGGAGAAATATTTTTTTATGATGCACTGTTTTATGTTGGCAGATTACCGTTAGCGACAGATGCAGTATATCAGGATCTTGCCGGCTATCTGCAAAGAGTTGTCGAAAATCCTGTTATTGAGATAGATGCAGGATATGGACAGTGTGACCCTCACTGGATGAAAGTAACAGCCAAAGTAACAAACAGGATGAGCAGAGAACAGCTGTTTCCTTGTTACAAGCCATTACCAAAAGAAATATTATATGGACAATTATTTCTTACACCCGAAGTTGATCATAAAATAATCGGTCAGGTATTTAATACAAATGCACAGCTGTTTTTCTTTAATTTACATGGCTCTGCTGCCAAAGATACATTCTATTTTTTGGGACAATCTACAAAGGACTCCGAAGACTGGAGAATTGCTGTTTTCCCTGCAGCAATCGCCGCATGCAACCAACCTAACGTAATTGTATCAGAAGCTTGTTATGGAGCCCGTTTCATTGGTTTTGACAAGGAACATAGTATGCTTTTGACTGCTATGAGTACAAACACATTAATATATCTGGGTGCGTCACGCGTGGCATACGGTCAACCTGACCCTCATGAAGCAAACTCTCCTGTCCTAATGAATAACGCAGACGTTATTACCGGAGAATTTGTAAACAATTTGCTGGATGGTCTGCCGGCTGGAGCTGCATTGTTCGAAGCCAAAAGAATTATGCATCAGACTTCTGAAATCGGACCTGTAGAATCAACAACTCTAGTAGAGTTTAACCTATTTGGCGATCCGACACTGTTCATCATGAACAAGAAAATGAACAAAGCTTCAAAACCTGCAACAAATACCAATATCGGGACATTGATAAATCCGACAACAGCTTCCTGCAAACTGGAAAACGTACCTATACCACTAGAAGAAGAAACAAAACCTATGTCTTTATTGGCACAAGTTAGAGCACAGGTTGACGCAAACATCGCAGAAATTCAATCGAAAATAAACGACCAGCTCTACAAGGAATGGGGTATAAGCCCTAGAAAACCGATCAGCATGAGCCGGACAACATCTGTTAGCGGACAAAAAGGGTATGAAATTCAATACAATTTGGATGAGCATAAAAGTGCGCCGGACGGATTTTACAATCTGATGAGCGTATCGTCCGACATGAATGGAAAAATAAGAAGTGTCAGAATTACCAAATAATGTTTAATCTAAAAATCATATAATATATGAATTGTTCTAAATGTGGCGCTCCATTAAAACCAGGTGCCAAGTTTTGTGTAAAATGTGGAACTAAAGTTTCCGGAAATATACCTGAAGCAACACAACCTCAGAATCAACCTACAGATGTCCAACAGGGCAATAAAAATGAAAAGGAAAATCTGAAGGAAGATCTGATTGTTACAAACCAGCGTATTCACTGGAATATCACTCCAGGTCAGGTGGCACGTGTCATAACCGAACAGGAAATGGCAACTTACAAGGATGTTGAAGGCATTATTATAGCCGAAGGAACAACTGCGTTTATCCGCGCAAATGGTACGACAATAGCAAGCATCAGCGGTGGTTCTTATGATTTCCAGCCAAGACGTACTTCGGTTGGAGAAACTGTATCTACATGCATAAGTAATGCATGGCAAATTATCATCGACTTATTCAAGAGCCGAAGAAAACAGCTGGAAAACAAACCCGAGGAAGAATCAAAGGTAGAAATGCACGCCAAACAGCAAAGAGATATTTTTGCACAAGCAAAAGCAGGAGCGTCATTCTCGATTGTAATCCTGCTAGACAGGGCATTTCCGATGCTTATAGGAGCTAAGCAAAAAAATCTGGATGATTACAATAATTTCAAACCGATGATTATCCATACACAACACCATGACATGAATATCGGTTTGAATGCTTATTTCCGAATAAAGAAACAGGAAGAATTCATATTACATTATCTCGTAGATAAACAATATCTTAATACAGCAATACTGATAGATGAAATAGCTGAAACTGTAAGAACAACAATTCAAGAAGTTCTGTATGATAAACCGATTACATCAAACAGAATACCAGCCGAGCTATTGACGGTAATAAAAGAGCAACTGAACATTGCGGCAGCAGAAGCTTTCTGGGGATTGGAAATTGTGCGTATCGTTGAGATTTCTGCTGACAATGAAGATATACAGCGATTCAATAATTTAAGTCATGAGATGTATCTTTCCGAACAGGAACTGGACTATCTCCGACGTACAAATGATTTTAAGAACAGACTTGCAGACGTCAACAACAGTCAGCAAATACATACAGCGCGCACTGCCGTAGAATTACAGCAAAGGCTTAACGAGATAAACAGAGACCAGTTACTGACAGAAGACGAAATGAATAAATTCGTCATGCTACTCGAAAACGAGCGTTTGCTGCGAGAAGCACGCACCAAGGAAGAACGTGAAGCAGCCTTGGCAGAAATTGAAAGAACCAGACTAATAAGAGAAGACGATCTGGCAGAAATCAGAGCCCTTAGCGAACAACATGCATATCAACGTGGTATGGCTCTGCGATTGTCTCAGCTTAAAGACAGTATTGAGTTTGAGCGTATTAGAATGCAGGGCGAAAACGAGATGATGGTAGAAAAAGCCAAGACTGAACTCCACATCCAACAAATGCTTGAAGATCAAAAAGCGGCAAACAGACAAAGGGACGCAGATTTTGATTACCAGCAACGTAAACGTGATGCTGACCTGCAATTTGAACAACGTAAGCGCGAACATGAGCTGGAGATGGAAGAAGACAGGCAGCAACAGGAAAGGCTCATGCAAATTCTGCAGGCTCAAGAAGCGAGCAAAGAAAACGAGCGGAGACACCAGGCCGACATGCAGGCACAACAATTTGCCCACAATGAAAATATGGCCAACATCCAAAGTAATCTGACTCCAGAGCAAATATTGGCAATGAGCGGCGGGGAAGTTTCCTTGGAATTTGCACGCTCCTACACAGCCCGAAATAATGCTGAGGTAGAAAGAGCCGCAAGCGAACGTCTGAATGAAGAACAGCGTAGAAACCAAGAGATGATGTATCAATTGATGAACCGCATGCTTGACAATCAGGCAAATCAGGCAAATCTTCAGACACAGCAGACATTCTACCAGCAACAAAGGGCTGACAATGCTTATAACCAATCTTTAAATTATACAACAAGACAAGGATATGCCCCAAGTGAACTGGCAAACAGGCCTTTACAGCAAGGACAAACAGTACCGGTAACACAACAAAATGAAGAAAAACAAAGTACAATATCGAAATCGAATGAAAACGAAAAAATGTATTGTCCCGGATGTGGTGCTTCAATAAGCAAAGATACAAAAGTTTGCCCAGAATGCGGTGAACAAATTTAAGAGTCTATATCAATAAACTGAAAACAAATGGATACCTACAAAGGTCATATTGAATATAAGTTAGCCGGACAAGGATCGAAATCAGAAGGTTTTATGACTTATCTGATTACTCCATCAGGGGAGTCATACAGATTATACCGAAAAGGAACTTTTGATATAAACGACAGTTTCTTCAAACAGTTTGATCAGCAAGAAGTTGAAATCAACGGCGAATTGGAAAATACAGGATTTATATGTACCATATCTGTAAAGACTTCAGAAGGGAAACTAATCCATGTACCGGAACAAACTTCATTTCCATCTGATTTGGTTTTTATGCCAAAAGAAGAAAAGGAAGAAGCTTCAGACGAGAAAACAGTTTGTATAAACGAAAAAAAAGAACCGGCCATGAACAAACTTGTTCTCGCACAAAGAAAAAAGAAGAAAAAAAGTAACAATAATTTTAAAAGAAAAAAGAGATGAATGCGAATAAATTTTGTCCATCTTGTGGAGAACCTACCACTCCCGAGATGGAGACTTGTCCCAACTGCGGAGAAAATCTTGTGGACGAAGCTTCTGTAAAGACTAATGAAAATGAAGCACTAAAAAAAGCGCAATCTATATTGGAAGACAGTGAGGCATCAAAAGATGGCATCCAGATTGGCAGCAGAAGTAATGTGGTAGGTGGCATAACTGGGCGTAAGATTGAAACACAATCTATGACAGAGAATAACAATACACATGTAGAGGCTAATACTACCAATAGTATCAGCACTTCAAATGTGGACAATTCTCAAAAAGTGGTCAACTCTAATACTAATAATGTCACATACAACATTATTTATCAGAATCCGGTACAGGGAGGACCGCAAATACCAAACCAAGGACAGGGAATACCTGATTTTAATCCTGGTGGACCTCAGCAAATTAATCCTACCCCACAAGGTGTCCCGAACGACAAGAACCAAAAAGGTATAGGCGCAATAGCCGGCGACCAAGGAATTAAACCTAAAACGGGGGAGAACACCAATGGCAATACAATGAAAATAATTGCCGCATGTATTGGAATAGCCGTTGTAGTTGGTCTGTTTTTTGTTTTTAAAACACCAGGAGAAACTACGCCCCAACAAAAAGAGCCTACCCCACAAGAACAAGTTAAAGAGGTAGCAGGAAGCGGTTATACAGAACAACCTGCAACCAGACAAGTACCTAGTGAAGAGTTCACAGAGGTCAAAACAGCTCCTGCAAGTACAAAGAAGACAGCTACCCCAACAGAAAAGGTAACAGATTCCAATTATGAAAAAGGAATGAAAGCTTATCAATCCAAGGAAGGGCTCGATGCTATTAAATATTTTAAATCTTCCGGTAGTGCTGAATCAAACTATATGCTTGGCGTCATATATGAACAAGGATGCGGAAATGTTGCAGCCAATGCCATGATGGCAAGAAAGTATTTTAAAACAGCGGCTAAGATGGGAAGTGAATCCGCAAAAGCGAAACTATAATAATTTATAAGTAAGTGATCTAAAATATTTTTATATTCAGCATAAATTATTAATATTGTCTCATGATATTTTAGAAATTGAATCATGAAACATATAAAAGTGCTTGAATTGAGTGAGGCTGATCGCCTCA
>NZ_JADYTF010000149.1 GCF_021530995.1 Bacteroides caecigallinarum | reverse complement strand
ATTATCAATCATCAATATCAATTACTCTGAACTGCTTGTCGAATTTGATTTCCCATCTGTTGGAAAGCTTGATTTCATATTCTCTTGAGTTTCTTTCAATCTGAAGAATCTTCTCATTAGGATAGTTTGTATTGACGTAATCAATGATTTCCTTTGGAACTATCTGTGATGGAACACCGTTCTTGATACATTTCACTTCAGTCCAATCGCCAGACTTATCAAATTCTAATTTGTCGCCCGAAGTGAAAATCACATCGAAACTCTTATAGAACAAATCTGTTTCCTGTTTTGCCATGGCAACTTTAGAATCTTTGAAATAGTTAGAGATAAAAGTCTGAGCCTTTAACGGAAGCTGACCTATCTGGATAGGTTTATCTGTATCAGCTACAACAACCATTGACATTGTGAACAAACAAACGAATAAAAATATTACTTTTTTCATAACCTTAAAATTTTAATTGTTAGTACTGTGCTTAATTTTATATTGCAAAGATTATACACAATACTGAAAAGATTCTGGAAAAATCAGCTTTTTTCGGCTTTTAGTGTATTTTTTTATTTCGAAATGCTGAAAATGTGCATTTTCCCATTGAAATCGTACGATATCTTTAGTCCGGCAGCCTTGCATATAGTATTTACCAATGCCAGGCCAAGCCCGGTAGAACCTTCCTTCTTGCTTCCCTGATAGAAACGTGTAAATATCTGCGATGAATCCAATGGCACATCACCGCTGCTGGCTACACTAAATCCTCTTCCTGATACTTTCACCACAATATCTCCCCCATCTGCATTATGCACAAACGCATTTTTCAGAAGATTAGTTACCATCATTACAGACAAAGATTCGTTCATCTCTACCATGAATGTTGATTCGGAAGAATAGCTGACATTTATGTTCTTATACCCGTAAACCTCACTGAAAGTTTCAATATACTGCTCCAGAAGGGAATTGACGCATATTTCCTTTACATCTGCATACTGTCCGTTCTCTATCTTGCACAGCAGCAACAATGATTTGTTCATACGCGTAATATTTTCCAGAGTCTGATGGGTCTTCGCAATCTCTTCCATCTGCTTTTCAGTCAGATTATCATCCTCCATAAGCATTTCCAGCCTGTTCAGGCATATCGCCAATGGTGTCTGCATCTCGTGCGACGCATTCCCGATAAAAACTTTTTGCTGTTCATAGAGTTTCTCGTTTCTCTCTACAGACATTGTCACCGCACGATACAGCTTCTTGAATTCGGTAATATCGGACTTATTCCTCAGCGGAGCACAGTCATTACCTATCTTATATTTGTTGAACCATGACAATAGTACATACAGAGGTTTCATATTACGCCTGAATATCCATACATTCAGAAGCAGAAGCGTCAGAAATATACCTATATAAAGTGCAATTATCCACCCCAAGATAGCCTTCTGAAGGTCTAGCTTGTCTATCGTAGGCGTATATACTACTAGTTCCTTATACCCATCGTCAGTCTTGAATATCGTTACCAATATCCTCGCAGGCTCATACTCCAGCTTTTCGTCAATATACACCATTTCGTCTCTGTACGTAATCCATGGATAAGTATTTGCATACTCCTCGCTGATGTCGTACATATAATACTGATTGTTTGATCCATTATTCAGAGAAGGCATTTCCTCGCCATTAAGTACCCTTATGATAAGGTTCTCCGTATAATCGTCCAGCGAATCGTCCACCTCATCATTCACTTCGTCCACTATGGCCCAGTAGAAGAAAACAGCCCACGCTGCCATTATAATCGCCGATGCTATTGAAATATGCAGCATCACATTGTGAAACAGTTTCATTCCAATACGAATTTATATCCTATACCATAAACAGCTTTCAGCTCGGGAGTGGAACCGGCATTCTTAAGCCTTTTCCTAAGATTCTTTATCTGAGCATAAATAAAGTCGAAATTATCCACCTGGTCCATATGATCTCCCCAAACGGATTCGGCCAATGTACTTTTGTTCACCAATCTGTTAGGACGAAGCATGAAATACATCAGTATATCGTATTCCTTACGGTTTAAGTCAATCAGTTTCCCATCCACACTCACTTCAAACTTCTCAGGCAGGATTTCGATATTTCCGAAAACGATTTTCTTCTCTCCTTCCCTCTGGTTTCTTCTCAGCAGACTTTTGATTCGTGCATGAAGTTCGGCCAGATGGAAAGGCTTCGGCAGATAATCATCCGCTCCGAGGTCAAGTCCCTTAACTTTATCCTCTATAGAGTCCTTGGCGGAAAGTATTATCACATTGGCTTTCTTTCCCATGTCCTGTAGTTCAGCCAGAAGATCCAAACCATTTCCGTCAGGAAGCATTATATCAAGCAGAATACAGTCGTAATCATAATCACCCGCCTTCATTAATGCCGTCCGGTAATCGGGAGCTTGCGACACCACATATCTCTCCTTTTCAAGCGACTTGGTTATTATTTCCATCAAGTCTTTATCGTCTTCTACTACAAGTATCTTCATATACAGTCTTATTAATATCGTATTTCTACAAAAATAAGAGTAAAAATACAGAATATAAAAAAATCGGTCTGAAAATCTTATAAAAGATCTCCAGACCGACATGATTGGCGATATTAATTAATAGAATGTATTAATTATTCATTAAAAACCAACGTACGTAGCAGAAGTCCTGACGGTGTGCCAATTCAGGGTTCTTAGGATACATACGGTATGAAACCTTGAAGCTGCCTGCATTTGACAAGCTGTGAGTAAGCTGGAATGTGTATAGGTCACCTTCTACCTTGACAACTTCCATAGGAGTTACAGAGTAGATGTGTTCTTTGCCTTCAGCATTCTTGTAAGTAACTACAAGTTCGATACCAACAGCATCTTTCAATCCCTTTTCGTCAACTACGCAAGTGATTGTATAGTCCTTACCGCTTTCTACGTTGCCTTCGCGAAGTTCTTCTTCCTTGTTCAAGGAAACAACCTGAATTGAATCCCACTTAGATACAACTTCTTCTTTCCATGCAGCAATTTCCTTAGCCTTAGCATAGTCGTTTGCAGCAAGCATCTTATAACGGTTAGCTTCTTTAGTATAGAACTTAGAATAGTAATCGTCAAGCTGACGCTTCATTGTATAGTGAGGAGCAACCTGTGCGATAGAGTTCTTTATTGTTCTAACCCATCCTTCAGAATAGCCCTTCTTGTTGCGAGCGTAGTACAATGGAAGAATTTCAGTTTCAAGGATACTGTAGATAGTAGCAGCATCAAGCTGATCCTGATGTTCCTGGTTCTGATAAGTACGTTTTTCTGTCAAAGCCCATCCTGCACCTTCGCGGTAACCTTCAAGCCACCATCCGTCGAGTACAGAGAAGTTTACTACACCGTTCATCAAAGCCTTTTCACCTGATGTACCAGATGCTTCAAGAGGACGTGTCGGAGTGTTCATCCAGATATCAACACCTGAAACAAGACGACGTGCAAGTTTCATATCGTAGTTTTCGAGGAAGATAATCTTACCCAAGAATTCAGGACGCTTAGAGATTTCTACAATCTTCTTGATCAATCCCTGACCAGCGCCATCGTGTGGGTGAGCCTTACCTGCGAACAGGAACTGTACAGGATAGTTAGGGTTGTTAACGATCTTAGCCAAACGGTCAAGGTCAGTGAACAACAGATGAGCACGTTTGTAAGTAGCGAAACGACGAGCGAAACCGATCAACAGTGCGTTAGGATTAATCTTATCCATCAATGAAACCACGCGTGAAGGATCACCCTGGTTCTTCAACCATGTATCGCGGAACTGATTACGGATATAGTCAGTAAGTTTGTTCTTCAATGCAACACGTGTGTTCCAGATTTCTTCATCAGGCACATTGTAGATAGCTTCCCAAATCTTAGGATTAGACTGGTCGTTCAGGAAGTTTGCATCGAAATATTTGCTGTAAAGTTTCTGCCATTCAGAAGCACACCAAGTCGGGAAGTGAACACCGTTAGTAACATATCCCACGTGGTTTTCTTCCGGGAAGTAACCTTTCCATATTCCTGAGAACATTTCCTGAGAAACTTTTCCATGCAACCAGCTTACACCGTTAACTTCCTGACAAGTGTTGCAAGCGAAAGTAGACATACAGAAACGTTCGTTGTTGTCACCCGGATTGATACGTCCGAGATCCATAAGATCCTGCCATGAAATACCCATACGCTGTGGATAACCACCCATATACTTACCGAACAGACCTTCGTCGAAGTAGTCGTGACCGGCAGGAACCGGAGTATGAACAGTATACAATGAAGAAGCACGTACTACTTCAAGAGCCTGTTCGAATGTCATTCCGCTTTCTACGAAATCGCACAGACGCTGTACGTTACACAATGCGGCATGTCCTTCGTTGCAGTGGTAGATATCTTTCTTGATGCCAAGTTTCTCAAGCAACAGCACACCACCGATACCAAGAAGAATTTCCTGTTTCAAACGGTTTTCCCAGTCGCCACCATAAAGCTGATGAGTGATAGGACGGTCGAACTCGCTGTTCATTTCATTATCTGTATCAAGCAGATACAAAGGTACACGACCTACGTTTACTCTCCATACATATGCATGTACATAGTAGTCAAGATAAGGAACATCCACTACCAATGGCTTTCCGTCTTCGCCGATTACACGGTCCAATGGAAGGCTACCGAAGTTCTGAGCTTCATAGTTAGCCACCTGCTGTCCGTCCATAGACAGGCTCTGAGTGAAATATCCGTAACGGTACAAGAAACCTACCGCACACATGTCTACATTACTGTCTGAAGCTTCTTTCAGATAGTCACCGGCAAGGATACCAAGACCTCCTGAATATATCTTCAATACATGAGTCATACCGTACTCCATACAGAAATATGCCACTGAAGGACGTTTCTTGTCAGGAGCCACGCTCATGTAGTCAGTAAATTTCTTATATACTTTATTTATCTTGTCCAAAGCCTTCTTGTCTTCAGAGATGGCTTCGAGTTTTTCATAACTTAAACGTTCCAAGAAAGCAACAGGGTTCTGTCCCACTACACTCCATAATTCAGGATCAAGAAACTTAAACATATCTGTAGCTTCATAATTCCATGACCACCAAATGTTGCGGGCCATTTCCTGTAACATTTTCAAAGAATCAGGAATACGAGATTTTACTGTAACCTCTTTCCATACAGGAGCATTAGCATAATTTGTTTTAATTTTCATATCTTTCAAATACTTAAAATTATTAATTCTCTTTTTTATTTTTCTTCAGTCTTACCGAAGCATTGCGCAAAGCCACGTCGTATGCTTCATAATAATATTTAATGAAATGCTTCCATAACGCTTTTTCAGCTATAGCGGCAGCATTCTTGCGTATCTTGTCTATCTGTTTCTGATCAAAAGACGAGAATTCGCTAATAGTATCTTTTATGGCATCGGCCACTTCAGAATAGTTATAATCTGTACGGTGTATAACTTTCACTCCATCGGCAAGTTCTCCATTGTGTCCCACTACCGAGTTAACCCACAATCCGAAACCAGCAAGGTCGGAAGTTATTGTAGGCACCTTGAATGCCACACTTTCCAGAGGAGTATAGCCCCATGGTTCGTAATATGAAGGATATACGCTAAGGTCATTACCCAAAACCAGATCATAATACGTCATGTTCAGTATGCCGTCTTTTCCGTCAAGATAACATGGTACGAAAATAACCTTAACCTTAGAATCTGCCGAATTCGACATATTAAGGTATTTGAGCATATCCAACACCTGGTCGTGACTCATATTATGCAACCAATGTGTAACGAATGGAACTTCAAGCGGAGTATTGAAATTTTCCTTGCTGTTCAGTCTGTCGATAAGATCCTGTCTGGCATCTCCTACCCATCCAGGCACGTTTATGAAAGCCAGAACGTCTTTTTTAAGATTTTTGTCTCTTGTCAGACGATTTAGAGTTTCAAGGTAAACATTGATTCCTTTATTCTTAAATTCATATCTTCCGCTGGTACCTATAATAAGAGTATCATCACCCAGCGAAGTACCAAGCAGTTTGTTTGCAATGTTCAGCATTACCTGTCTTGCTTTTTTACGTTTAGCCGAGAACGAACGTCCCTGAGGCACAAAATCATCCTCAAAACCATTCATAAGAACCACATCGGCAGGTTTTTCAAGCAGTTCCTTACATTCATTATTAGTTATTTCGCTTACAGTTGTAAAGCAATCCACATGATGCGCAGTCTGTTTCTCTATAGAGTGTTTCGACTCCATATTAAGTTCCCTGGCCATCTGATCGCCATTATAAGCAAACAAGTAATCATACAGAGGTTTATTGTTACCGGCTATCGAGCGCCCTATAGATGTGGCATGAGTTGTAAAGATAGTAGAACGTCTTTTTTAAGATTTTTGTCTCTTGTCAGACGATTTAGAGTTTCAAGGTAAACATTGATTCCTTTATTCTTAAATTCATATCTTCCGCTGGTACCTATAATAAGAGTATCATCACCCAGCG
>NZ_JADYTF010000148.1 GCF_021530995.1 Bacteroides caecigallinarum | reverse complement strand
GGACAATTACATTTAACGAATTGAGAAATATAAAAGATTCTTTACCGGAAGGAAGTATGCATCGTATTGCCGATGAATTAAATATATCTGTAGAAACAGTAAGAAATTTTTTTGGCGGTCAGAATTTTAAGGATGGAAAATGTGTAGGAATACATTTGGAGCCTGGTCCTGATGGGGGATTAGTGATGCTTGATGATACTGTTGTTCTGGACAAAGCGTTAGATATCCTTAGGGAAGCTTCTGAAAAATAATTTTTTTATTTAATAGCTATAATAGTTATATTGAACCCAATGTGGGATAACTATTATAGCTATTATTGTTTATAATCGAATTATATTTCGCTTCAGGTTTACCTTGATTATTAACTGTAAATCTCTAAAATATGGAAGAAGAAAAACTTGTTACCTTAGCTATCTTGACTTATTCTAAAGCCCAGATACTGAAGAATGTATTGGAGAATGAAGGTATTGAGGCCTATATACACAATGTGAATCTTATACAGCCTGTAATATCCTCAGGAGTGAGAATACGTATTAAGGAGAGTGATCTGCCGCGTGCTCTTAGCATAATTGAAAGTTCAGCATGGCTGGCAGAAGACATTGTTAAAGAACATGTGAAAGATACGGATAAAGAACGCAAAAAACCGATAATTCTTGTGCCTGTAGATTTCTCGGCTAATTCACTTAAGGCTTGTAAGTTCGGCCTGAACTTTGCCGCACAGATTAAAGTAGAAGTTGTGTTGATGCATGTTTATTTCAGCCCTGTATATATGCCTAGCTTGCAGTATGCAACCGAGGGATATGGTATGCCTTACGAAGCAGAACTGGGAATAAAAAGTATGTTGGATAACGTACATAACCGTTTGAAAGAACTGACAGACTCGATAGACAAAATGATGGCTGATGGAGAACTGCCTACAGTGAAATACACTTGTTTGCTTCGTGAAGGAATTCCAGAGGAGGAAATCCTGTCGTTTGCTCGTGAAGAATCGCCATTGATGATTGTAATGGGAACGCGTGGAGAGAACATGACAGATTATGGACTTATGGGTAGTGTTACAGCTGAAGTTATAGAACGTAGTCCTGTATTTGTTTATTCCATACCGGAAGAAGCGAAACTCACTAATTTCAAGGAAATCCATAAGGTTGCTTTTATAACTAATTTTGATCAGCGTGATCTTATTGCATTCGATTCCCTTATCACTACATTCAAGGATTATAACTTTGAGATTTATTTTATCCATATTAATTCAAATGAAGAAAGAAGAACGTGGAACGAAATCAAACTGTCCGGTATAAAAGAATATTTCCACAAACAATATCCTAATCTGAATATTAACTATAGTCTTGTGACGGATGACAGTTTCTTTAATAATCTAGACGATTATGTCAGGAGAGAGGATATAGATGTGTTGTGCGTGTCGAATTATAAACGTAATGTTTTTGCACGTCTGTTCAATCCAAGTATAGCCAAGAAGATGATATTTCACTCCAGGACACCTATTCTTGTCATTAAATGACATTCAAGTATAAAAAAAGAGATGGTGAATAAAATTCATCATCTCTTTTTTGTGACCGCGACAGGATTCAAACCTGTAACCGGCTGATCCGTAGTCAGCTACTCTATTCAGTTGAGCTACGCGGCCATTCATACATAATCCATTAAGTCAAGTAGAGTGACCGCGACAGGATTCAAACCTGTAACCGGCTGATCCGTAGTCAGCTACTCTATTCAGTTGAGCTACGCGGCCATTCATACATAATCCATTAAGTCAAGTAGGAGTGACCGCGACAGGATTCAAACCTGTAACCGGCTGATCCGTAGTCAGCTACTCTATTCAGTTGAGCTACGCGGCCATCTCTTTTTTCTTAACGGGTGCAAAGGTATGGATAATTTTTTTTCTATGCAAGCTTTTGGGGTAACTTTTTTAGTGTTTTGTAAAAAGTTTCTATTGCATGAACCTTTCTCCAAAGATTTGCCATCCAAGTGATATTCCTGCATTCCAGTTTTTACCTGGAGAACTGTAATAATTCAGGTATGCACTAACCGATCCAAAAGGAAGTCGGACTACTACTGACAAATCGCCTAAATATTCGAATTTGCTGAACATTTTGCCGTAAGTTGCTTTATTAAGTTCGTTGCAATTTATAGGGAAGAACGGAACAAAACCGTATATACCTAGCCTTGCTTGTATCATACTGTTGAATTTGTATATCGGAATAAGTCCTACTCCTGCAAATTGGTTTGCCCTGAAAGCTTCATTATAGGTTATCTTGCTATGGGTAGTTGGTGAGAATTCGCCTGCCTGCATCATAGTTGCACGGTAATTATTACTGAAATTACGTGAGGAGTAATAGGCATGCAGGTATGAACCTAAAGATACTTTTCTACTGATACGGAAATATTTTTCAAGTTCGTATGAAATCTGAAGCCAGGCTTGTGTATATTCGAATTCTCCGTTATATGGGTCCGTACCCATTCCCTGACGGAACTTTTCATTCCCCAAATATATGTTAGCTGCAAGTCTTTCCTTTTTACCGCTTACGGAATAAAGTTTACTATCAAGTGTATTTCCCTCAAGTGCAACAGAGCCTCCAAGTATATTGTAGCTACTTTTATCTCTGGCACTATTCGTGAAATCTATTACGTTTGTTTGGAAATACTGGTCAGTAAGCGTTGCAGCTCCTAATCCGAACTCTGCTTTATGCTTACTTAGGAAAGGCATATTTATGTATGCCTTAATGAATTTTTCATCTTTTTTATTGAAAACAGGGCTATTAATTTGGTTTATGAAATTTTTTGTCTGTCCTTGATAGTCGAACGATGATAATGATAATACCATCTTATATGAAGTAGGGACCTCTGTTGGCAAATCAATTCTTCCGGTAACTTGGAGATTGTTGTATATCTGTCCTAATTGACCTTCCAGTGCAAATTCTTTGGAATATTGTCCCAGGTTATGATATGATGCACCTAAATATATCTGGTTGGCTCCGTTAGAACCTACATTTCCACCTATCCTGACTGATATGTCTTCTGCTATTTTAACATTTAGTACAAGTGTAAAAGTGTTGTCTATATAATCATATACAGCATGAGGGATAATCTCGGTAATCATGTTGTCTGATAACAGCCGGAAATATCCTCTTCTGAGGTCTTCAAGTGAGAAAATATCATTATCATTTGCATGAAAACCTCTCATTATGTATTTTTTCTGTTGTTCGTTTGTTCCGTGAATTATAATCTTCCTGAATTTAAGTTCAGGCATGTCTCTTTTGAAGTCAATACGTTTCCTTTCAAGAATCCTATAACTGGTTCTTCTTGAAATCCTTTGTTTGATTGAGTCCATAATCTGTATGGTACGGTTGTATCCGATATCGTGAAGTTCATCATATCTGTCAAAATCCATGAGTCCGACATCGGTATACTTAAAAGTCATCATGATACCTAGTGAGTCTGGGATTGAGTAATCTGTTTTTTGCATAATCATATTTTCCAGCTGGCTCATGATGTCTCCTTCTTTAGGCTTACTCGGATTGGAACTTACAACGCTTCCTATAATTATATCCGGGTTAAAGTCCTTAATCATTGTCGAAACAGGGAAATTGTCATATATACCTCCGTCGTATGCCAAAACCGAATCAATTTCGATTGGTTTAAACATTCCTGGAAAGCTCATTGATGCCCTTACTGCGTCTCCCAAATCTCCATTGCTCATTATAAGAGGTCTTTTGTTGTATACGTCTGACGCAACACATCTGAATGGTACAAACAGCTGGTCGAAATTTCCCCTGCATTTTGCTGTTGCCTGTGCATATAATTCCACAAACACAATGTTCATGTGCATAGGGTCGACTACACTTGATGGCAGGAATCTGGTTTTCACTTTCTTTGCCATCTTCATTTTTGAAAGTTGGATATTGATGAATTCAGGAGTAGTGGGATTCATCTTGAAGTAATACATATACTCTTCTTCTATTCCACCTGATGAGTACCATTTCTTAAAATCAGGTGACTTCAGCATTTTTTCCATATCATCGGGCGAATATCCCATTGCATATAGTGATCCTACTATTGCTCCCATTGATGTTCCGGTGATATAGTCTATTGGGATGTTGTTTTCTTCCAATGCACGTATTATCCCTATATGTGTCATTCCTTTTGCACCGCCACCACTCAGCACAAGACCTACTTTTTGGGCACTAGAAGGGAATATCATGTAAAAAATAAAGGATAATATCAGTACAAATGCTTTTTTCATACAGTTTATTTGAGCTTTGTGATTGTCAGGTTACCAAAGATAGTCAAAATTTATATCTGTATCTAATTTAATGATGTTTTTTTCTTTTATCTGTTAATTTTCTTGATGCTATTAAAAAAATAAGGGCAATATCGTCTGGTTTTCAGAGTGACATTGCCCTATATCTATGAATAATTAATTATTATCTTTAAATCATTTCGATGCTTCTCTTTACAAAGTTAGTAAGAGCTTCACCTTTCAGCATTCCGTTCTGTAGTAATGCCAGGTCTATAAGCTGATGCACAACTTTGTTTCCGGCCGCATATTCGTTCAAAATGCTGTTCTTCTGATTTTTCTGTTCATCAAGTTTCTTCTCAACATCTTTCAGCTCGTCTTTTTCGGCAACAGGGATTTCTTCGTCTTTCTTGCCTTCGTGAGCTTTACGGAGTTCACTTTCTCTGAGTGACAGTATAGCTATTTCAGATTCTACAGGAACAAGCTTTTCAGCACATGCAGTTTCTGTTTCACTAAGAACCTGTTTTATAAGCTTATGGTCGCTGTTCAGAACAAGGCTGTACATGTCAGGCATTTCTCCGTAGAAACTCATTCCCGGCTGTATGTTTGCCATTTCTTTCATACGGCGCATATATTCAGCCTGAGTGATGATTACCGGTGAAGCGTTTTCTCCCATAGCCTGAGCCTCTACGTGGAACTCTGTTTTCTGCAGTTTAGGCAGCTGTCCGCTGAATACTGTAGAAAGCAAATTGCGCTTGTCTTCTTTCAGCTCTTCGCCTTTCTGTTCGTCTTTTACAATCAGACGGTCGATAACGTCGCTGTCAACACGTGTGAAGCGGCTTTTCTCCAGTTTCTGTTCCAGCATGTTTATCATTGGAACATCGAGCTGTCCGTCCATCATCAGTACGTTATAACCTTTGTTTACGGCTGCATCAATGTATGCGTACTGTTCGTCGCGATTGTTTGCATAGAGGTAAATCAGATTACCATCTTTGTCAGTCTGGTTTCCGCTGATAAGAGTCTTGTATTCTTCCTGAGTATAATATTTGCCTTCAGTATCTTTGAACAGAGCGAATTTATCTGCTTTAGAATAGAAATCTTCCTGAGTCAGCATTCCGTAGTTGATGAAAATCTTCAGGTCGTCCCATTTGTTTTCAAATTCCTTACGGTCGTTCTTGAAGATAGACTGAAGTCTGTCTGCTACTTTCTTTGTGATATATGTAGAGATTTTCTTTACATTAGAGTCACTCTGGAGGTATGAACGTGATACGTTAAGCGGAATATCCGGAGAGTCGATTACACCGTGGAGCAATGTCAGGAAGTCAGGTACGATACCTTCTACCGAATCTGTTACATACACCTGGTTGCAGTACAACTGTATCTTGTTTTTCTGCAAGTCGATGTTGCTCTTTATTTTCGGGAAGTAGAGCACACCTGTCAGATTGAACGGATAGTCCACATTCAGATGAATCCAGAACAGAGGTTCGTCCGACATAGGGTAGAGGTCTCTGTAGAACTTCTTGTAGTCCTCATCCTTAAGTTCGCTTGGTTTCTTTGTCCAGATAGGGCAAGTGTCGTTTATGATGTTGTCTTCGTCAGTATCTACCTGCTTGCCGTCTTTCCATTCTTTTTTCTTTCCGAATGCCACTGGTACAGCCAGGAAGCGGCAATATTTGTTCAATAAACCTTTCAGACGGTTTTCTTCAAGGAATTCCTTACAGTCGTCATCTACGTAAAGTATGATGTCAGTACCACGGTCTGCCTTTTCAGTTTCCTCAAGAGTGAACTCAGGACTTCCGTCGCAAGTCCATTTCACTGCCTGAGCACCTTCCTGATATGATTTGGTTACGATTTCCACCTTCTTTGCTACCATGAAAGCTGAATAGAAACCTAAACCGAAGTGACCGATGATTGCGTTTGCATCGTCTTTATATTTGGCTAGGAAGTCATTTGCACCTGAAAATGCAATCTGGTTGATATATTTGTCTATTTCTTCGGCAGTAAGACCAAGTCCGCGGTCGGAGATAACGATAGTATCGTTCTCTGCTTTTACTCTAATGGTAAGGTCTCCCAATTCACCATTGAATTCTCCTTTCGAGGCAAGGGTTTTCAACTTCTGTGTTGCGTCAACAGCGTTTGAAACAAGTTCGCGCAAGAAAATTTCATGGTCGCTGTATAAGAATTTCTTTATGATGGGGAATATGTTTTCTGTAGTAACCCCGATATTACCTTTCTGCATATCTGTTATGTTTTTTATTATTAGTAAAATCTTTATCGAATTGCAGTTGTGCAAAACAACTGCAATTCGATGTACAAAATAGATGCCAATCTCTGAATGCTGACAATCTGTCATATTTCTAATGCCGATGACGGTTATGTTTGACAGTCTTTATATGTATCCCATGAATCTATAC
>NZ_JADYTF010000147.1 GCF_021530995.1 Bacteroides caecigallinarum | reverse complement strand
TGGTGAAGATGGCAGCCACAGTAATGGCACACAGAACAGGCATACTCGCATGGTACGACTGTCATATATCGACCGGAAAAGTAGAAGGAATCAACAACAAGATAAAGGTCTTGAAGAGAGCGGCATATGGATTTAGGGATGAACGATACTTTGAATTGAGGTTATATGCACTCCATGATTGCCGCATCACGCGAAATGTCGGATGAACCATAAATAAGAGACCTCAGCCGCTTATATAAACGTCTATAGCATTAGAAAGCTTCAAATCGGACAACTGGGAGACTATGCAACGGCGGAAAAAATCAAAAACCTCATCATAACACTCCATCATAATTTTTCCGTCAATACTGAGAATCATCTCCCTTGCATTATATGGTATCTCATGCCAATTGTCATCATCAACATAAAAATATTCATATTTGGAATCATCCTGGTAACTCTGAAAAGATCTGTCTTTCAGGATTTCAAGGCGCTCATCAATAGTAGAAAGGCTCTCCAACTTGGATATTACAAATTCACTTTCATATTTGCATTTACCGATATATCTTATTGAATAAAAACGTTTCAGAAATGTAATTAACTCTTTATCGAGCAAGTCTCTGTCAAGTTCGAACTCATAATAACAATCGTGTTCTATCCTCTTGAAGTCCTCAAGTCGCAATTTCTCAATTATCTGATTGAGGATATACTCTTCTGTACGATTTTCATTAACATGCTTACGTATGTAGTCCTTTCGTACAGCTACTCCGAGCATTAAACCTATTGCAAGAAACTGTCCCATAAAATAATGATTTTATTGATTGTAGTTCACAAATATAATACAAAACTCATTATAGTCACTATTGAACAAAATCATTCAGTAACAAAACTCCAAACTCATATACACACTACATCGTCTGCACTGTAGAGCATATAATCAAGTGCTGATAATATTTTGTTTATTTATTACAATTTTATATTGATACAGACAAGATATTATCAGTTAAGAAAGGAGGCAGTTTGATGGCTCTACCGACAACATCAAAGAGAAGATATTTCCTCTTCCGAAAGACCTGTACTTACTGATATCACATCAAAGGAAATTCCCGAATTCTTAAGTTTCCTGGCTATATCCATTTTCTCTTCAAGTTTACCTTCGGCACGACCTTCGGCACGACTCTTCATTACAGCAGTATTAATAGTGTTCAGCCAGTCACGGTACACCTTGAGACTGTCCTCGTACTCCTCATACTGCTCCTTGGAAAATTTAGCTATCTCGGCCGATTCAAAAAGACGGGTGAAGACCCTTTCCTGCAATGCCGCGGGACGTTCCATCAGACGGGAAAGGTTTCTGATGACGAACATCCACTTGTCGAACATGGTCTCAAGCTCATCTTCTGTCTTGTTGAACTTTGGCATTTCAAGATAAATGAAAGTGAGCTTGTCATAGAACACTTCATTGGTGTTTAAATCAACAAGTTTAACATTATGGTGATAGTAGTCCGTAGTATCGTCGCTGAACTTGAAGTTGAGTATGCCTATCACATAGACGGCTTTCAACTTATAATCCCATTCGCCTTTAAGACCCTGCTCACGGATCGGGAAAGTGGAGTAATAGATGCTCCTGTCCTTGAAGTACTGCTGCTCACCGCGCTGCATCTCAACAAGGATTTTCTCGCCACGCTCATTCTCGCAATATACATCGAACACGGCGCGGCGGTCACGCTCCGACGTACCCAAATGCTCGGTGTTGAGGTAATTAAGGTCGCATATCATTTCCTTGCCGCCAAGAAGGCTGTTGATGAAACTTATCAGAAGTTCCTTGTTTATCTCCGAGCCGAAGAGCATCTTAAACCCGAAATCTGTATAAGGATTGACATATCTGTCGCCGGCAAAACTGTCTTTAACCATAGTTCAATGTATTAGCGTTACTTTCCGCAAATATAATGCAAACACAAATATTCACAAAAATATAAATCACTTTTTGACATCCGGCATGGGGGATTGCTGAATTCACTTAGCTCTTTTTCTATAAGGGTGTTTTTATGCGGGTAAAATTAGACTTTGTCCCCAAGTTATATATATCCATAATCTCCTTTACTCTGTCAGTAAAATTCTCATTTTCAACTGAAACACCATAAAAGAAAGCTTTTTCCTTTGTTCATTGTTTTACATATACGAATACAAATAGATACTATTCCTGACCGGTTATCATGTGAAAGTTGGAATTGTCGACACAATACCTGTATATACCGTTCGTAAACTTATTTAGTAAGACTCATCTCATCCACTTCCAAGCCGGGATTACATCAATTTTTTTATTTTCTATTTCCAGAACAGCCTCATAATCACTGGTTATGATTTTCAAGTTATCACATCCTGTTGCAGACGAAGCCTCAATCAGACCTTTTATTTCCCTCTCTCTTGTTTCAGCATCAGTCATGTCCCATGTCACCTGTATCAGCTCCGTAACATACTCCTCACGCTGGATTACGAAATCACATTCACAATTCCCCTGATAATAGGAAATCTTCTCTGACGGCAGACGGTTCCTGTACAGATGCATGAAGACGCTGTTCTCAAGGTTCTTCCCATTGTCATTGCTTTGGGGCATGATGACAGCGCCACGCAGACCGTTGTCTATACAATAATATTTGTCAAGGGATTTCTGCTCCTTGACGAGGGAGCGCTCGTATCTTGAAATTCTTATGAACATGAAAATATCACATACATAATCTGCCCATAGATAAAGGTCGTCTTTCGTGACCTTTAGTCCTTGCGACTTTATGTCCTTATATATGGCATTGATTGATGTTGGTTTCGTGAGATTGGACATTATCCTCTTTACGAAATATCTGACAACGCCGATATTGGAAATCTTGTAATGCTCTACCAGATCCTTAAGAATCATTGTATCAAAATATCCGTGCAGGAGCTTTATCTGTTCGGAACGCGTATGCGTAAGGACAATTTCCGGGAAGGAACTTCCGCTGTTATATTCCAGGAATGCATTGCGCAGCCGGACCATGTCCTGCTCCAGATAACTATCGGTTTTCACACCGGTAAAGCGACAATATTCACTAAATGAAAGAGGGAAAGTCTCATACTCCAACGGATATCCTCTCAATGCGGAACATAGTTCCTTTGAGAGCATTGTGGCATTGCTTCCACATACATAAATGTTCTTGCAATATGATTTGTAAACGCGCAGTACAAAGTATTCCCAGTCCTTTATCAACTGTATCTCATCCAGAAAGACATGTACATCCTTGAAATCCACGTCAGGGTACATTTCCATATAGGAAACAACGACTTCATCCAGTTCGGACGCGTCCATGTTCTTTAATCGTTCATCATCAAAACCTAACCATAAAATGTTCCTGGCAGGGACTCCGCCAGCTACAAGTTCGTTTATTGCTATTTCCATCATTGTGGATTTTCCACATCGCCGCACTCCGGGGACGGTTATAATCTTTTTACGTCCTAAAGGCAGTTTGGTGTCTCTATCGATAACGTCAAAAGGTATTTCATTCTGCTTTATCGCTATTAAAGATTTTATAATATCCTTTCTCATGGTATTTCCTTTTTTAAAGGACAAATATACTAAATATTTTCCTTTTAAAAAGGAAAAATGTGGGGAATATGCCAACTTTCCAATACTTTTCAGAATTTTACAAGATACTATATTATGATTATAAGTTTGAATTGTCGGCACGATATTTCCATAACGCCAAAATCGCACTCAGAAGCCTTCTGGGGCGGGTCGATAGCTGTATCGTTGTCTGAAAATGTCCCACAAATGTCTCCAGATTTTCAACCATTTACCATGATACTTGTTTCTATATGTTTTGTTTATAATAAGTTGAATTATAACCATTTAATTCTTTTAATTTATAAATTAAAATTTTTTTATCATGAAAAAAGTATTTAAGTGCACTTCTGTTTGGAGCTCTTTTGGTGACTTCAGCAGGAACTTTTACTTCTTGTAAGGACTATGATGACGAAATCAACAACTTGCAGGAACAGATTACATCAAACAAAGATGCAATCGCAGCATTGCAGAAACTTGTCGGCGAAGGTAAGTGGGTTACTTCTATCTCACCTATCGAAAACGGTTTCACTGTAACAATGAGCGATGGTTCTACTACAGAAATTAAAGGTATCAACGGCGAAGACGGAGCTGCTGGTCAGGACGGAAAGCCAGGTACTATGTGGAGAATCAATGAAACCAACTTCAACTGGGAAATGAGTGAAGATGGTGGCAATACGTGGAAAGATACTGGAATTTGTGCAAAGGGAGAAAAAGGAGATCAGGGTGAACCGGGACAGCCAGGTGAACCAGGACAGCCAGGTACACCGGGACAGCCAGGTGAACCTGGAAAAGATTGTCCATCTCCTGAAATTAGTGAAGATGGTTATTGGGTAGTTTATAAATGGGATGCAGAAAAAAATGATTATGTATCAGAGAAAACTACTGTAAAAGCAAAATATAATGAAGTTTACGCTACAGATAAAGGTGATTACATCATTCTTTCTGTTGACGGAAAAGAGTACCAACTTCCTAAGACTCAGGAAGCAGCTACTAATCTTGAAATAAATATTGATAATACAGATTTTGGCGGCTCTACATGGGGTATGGTATCAGATGATAAGGGTGTAGAATGGAAAGGTAAGACATTACCTAAAGGTACCGTATTGTTATCAAATGATAATGATCAAATAACAATTTCTGTAAAACCTTATACATACGAACTTGATCAGCAAGATTTGAGGCTTGTTGATACTGAAGGTAATTATGCTGACGCAGATGTTGTACCAACAGCCAAGAATGTAGCAGAAGAGGGTAAGCCTGCAACACGTACAGTATCTGTTACAGGTGACTGGAATCTTGCTGTAAATTTAAAAGATATTAAAGTTAGTGAAGATGGAAACTCTATAACTAACTATATGTATGAAAACGATAAAATTCTATATGCTCTCGAAGTGAACGGAAAGGTTGTTTCACCATATAAGTTTACTATTGCTACTGGTTACAAAAATGTCAATCAGGATGTAGATAATAATCTTATTTTTACTACTTCAGACAATTCAAGTCTTTATGAATTGAGTTTTACAGAAGAAAATAAGTTTACTGTAAAACAAAACAAAGGAAGTTATCAGAATATTGTTGCAGACGCATATCTTACTTTTGAAGGTGCAGAAGCAGATAGGGCTAAAGCCTTAGATGTTACAGCTGATGGTCTTACGATAAAAGGTTCGGAGAAAGCAGCTGGACAATACTTGAATGTAACTGTACATGTATTAGGTGTTAACGGTAAAACTTTTGAAACTGTTAGAAGTATACAATTTGCAGGTTCTGAAGTTGAAGCTGGAGAAATCTCTGTTGCAGATCATAAAGTCACACTTGGTACGACAAAATCTATGATGATTAATGTTGACGGTGTCTTCTCTTATGACGATGTACAGAAGATGAGATTTGTATATGATAATAATTCAGGAGAATTTACTAATCAAATTTATGGATTTGATCTTTCTATTGCAAAAGATGAGATTGGTCTATTTAGTACCCGACTTATTAGTGATTATTATAATCAATATTCTAATTGTACATTAAAAGCTTATAAAGACAAAGATAAAGAAGAAGAATTTAAATTTGGAGTTGATGCCGCTTCTGATTTGAATTATATTGAATTTACAACTGATTTAGGCTATAATTCAGAAGCAGAGACGGGAGCTTATACTCTGACTTTGACTTTGAAGGATGGAGTAAATGAAATCAAGAAAGTTGCAGCTAACTTTAATGTAAATGTACCATCATTCGAAGAAATGTTCATTAAGAGAACTAATATTTGGGATGGAAATGTTGTAGCATTCAGAACTATTGTAAGCAATAACGTTGTTAATATCACTTCTTCATTTGGTCAACTGTATTCATTAACTGCAGATTATAGCACTTTAAATCCATCAGATGCTAAGTTTAAGTTAGTTAATTCTTCTAAGACAACAGCCACCGAAGGTGGTATAATAACAGTGAAGGATGATGTTCTTAAAGATGGTAAGGTTCTTAAAGATATTACTGCTAAGTATGAATATCCACTTGGAGGTAAATTTACAGTTGTATCGCCAGAGTTCACAATACATCCATATTCTGTTGTAGATGGATTCACATTGAAATTCTATGACAAGAATACTGTTAAGGATGCTATTGAACATCAATTCGGCTCTGGATTTGATGGCTCTTATGTTACAGTTGCAGCTGCATTAACAGGTACAGGAGAAAAGAATAAAGAATATAGTGGTCTTGCAGCATTCTTAAATAATAAGCCTGCTGTTATTGGTAATAATTTAGGTGTGACAGACGCTGAAATCTCAGCAGAAGTTATAACCACAGGTTATGCTGACGTAGAAGCTCAGATTGAAAGCGGTGCATTACTGTTGATGAATAAAGCAAATGGTACACAGACTCTAAAAGCTCCAGAAGGTGCTGTAACTTCTTATGATATTACTGTACGTGTAACTATCATGGATGGTGCAATAAAGAATACTGCTGATTATACTGTACGTATCACAAAATAATTTCTTTAGTCAATAATATAACTTTAGAAATTTAGTAAACATCTTACCCAGGATTTTGAGTTTTCTCAATATTCTGGGTAAGTTATTCTAGTAGAAATTCAGAAATCTATTGAAAATTATTCAAAAACATATTTATACAATATATA
>NZ_JADYTF010000146.1 GCF_021530995.1 Bacteroides caecigallinarum | reverse complement strand
AACTTATAAAAAATTATTACCGACAACAATATGCTGCCGGTAAATATTTTATTGCCTTTATTCATATGAATATACCAATGGAAGCCTTTGGAATCATTCTACCGTAAATCATTTTAGAGGAAAGATAGTGCAAACCGAGTGAAGCACAAAGTTTTCAAGCTTTTGTTTCTGGGCGCAGCCTATCTTATCAAAAGACAATGCTTCTTATTTTATAACAAAACAATCTAACTTTACTATTGTTTACATCAACAGTAATAAATTGCATCTTTTAGTTTTTGTAAGTATATTTGCATATATAAGTATTCCGTCAACTATGGATAATGACATCAAAGCATACGATACGTACCGCAACAGGACTTTCGGGGAAAAAGGACTGCCCGAAAATGTCCGTCACGAACTGAACATCGACAGTTTGTGCGAAAATCTTGACTTTACATCATCATGTATAGGCAGACAGTATTTATATCACATAGTATGTAAAGATGAGATTTCGGAAATCAGGGATAACGAATCTCTGATAAAGGAACTACATGATGACATTCCATTACGGAAACAGCTCATAGGGTTACTAGGGAGACTGAATAAACCTGATGCTTACACAATAACAGAGTTATTATACGGAAAGAATACTGATTATTCGCAAAGCTATATCAACGCAATCAATATCTGCCGGTGGATGCCGTTGGTTTTCCTTCTATGTACTTTTTTAAGCAACATTCCGGGGCAGTTTCTTATCCTTCTTCTTATATCATATATCGTAAACTGCTATCTGCATCTGAAACAGAAAAGTCAACTTTCATTATATTATTTCTCAATACCACAACTTTACAGACTTATTCAAACAGCTGGAAAGATTGCGGCAATCAGTCTATTTGCCGATACGGACAGAAATATCCATCATTACATCAACAACTTAAAGGAGCTGACCAAGAAATTACGCTTATTCCGTATAAGTATAAATCTGGACAGCAACGCGGCAATGCCTTTATTCATGTTTACAGAGTTGCTGGACATATTCTTCCTTCATACCGCAACAAACGTAATAAACTCATTCCGTCTGATTGATAGCAAACGTAAAGATATCGACGGTGTTTTCCGTTTCATCGGATTTCTGGACGTGATTTGTTCATTGTCTTTTCTTCGCGAAGAGCTACCTTATTATTGTCATCCCGCCAAACTGGGAAATGACGAAAAGCTGTTGGCAAAGTCCGTCTATCATCCTCTGATAGACAACTGTATTCCAAACGACATATCAATATCCACGAAATCAATCCTCATTACCGGCTCGAATATGTCGGGGAAAACCAGTTTCATACGCACCATTGCGATAAACGCCATAACCGGCAAGGCTCTCAACATCTGCTTTGCGAATGAATTCAGAATTAGTACTGACAGACATATCCTTTCTGTGATAAATACTGAGGACAATCTGGAAAACGGGAAAAGCTATTTCCTCACAGAAACTGAAAATGTGAAAAAGGTATTCGACCGTGCTATATCGGGCAACTATCTTCTGGTATTCGACGAGCTGTTCAAGGGGACAAATACCGCAGAACGCATTTCCATCAATGCCGCTGTATTGAAAGAACTGGCAGGACATAACAATATAGTACTGGCTTCAACTCACGACAACGAGCTGACCTCTCTCCTTGACAATGAATACGAGCTTTATCATTTCTGCGAGGATATCGAGAACGATACTCTGGCTTTCGATTACAAAATAAAGAAAGGCACTGCCAATGAGGGTAACGCCATAAAGATACTCGGACTGTACGGTTATCCGGATTATATTACAAAAGAAGCAGAAAAAATAAGAAACTGTGGTACTTTTACCGGCTCAAAGGAAAATAAATAAGACTATTATATCTTTATTCCATTTATTTTGCTTACTTTGTAGAAACTAAAAAAGAAAGGAATAGCTATGGCTAAAAATAAAAAAGAAAAAAAAGGCGGAAAAAGAATGAAGAAAAAAGAGATGTCGGAACTCATCATAAACTATTTCCGCAACAAACCGACTGAGGCTATAAGCCTTAAGCAATTATTCCTGGGACTGAAACTAACAACTCATCCTTCAAAAATGCTATGTACCGATATTGTGAAGGATATGACAGAAGACAACTTCCTGATTGAAGCCGAAAAGGGAAGGTGGAAACTGAATGACAGAGGTCAGATTATGACAGGAACCTTTATCAGAAAGAGCAACGGCAAGAACTCGTTCATACCTGACGATGGAGGGGAACCTATCTTTATTGCTGAAAGGAACTCGGCCCACGCCATGAACAACGATAAGGTGAAGATTTCTCTATGTGCAAAATGCAAGAAACAGAAGATAGAAGGACAAGTGATAGAAATTCTGGACAGGGCAAAAGCTACATTTGTAGGCACACTGAAAGTATCGAAAAACTATGCCTTCCTCATTACGGAAACAAGCACACTTGCCAACGATATCTTTATACCTAAGGAAAAACTGAAAGGTGCAAAGAATGGCGATAAGGCTGTAGTGAAAATTACAGAATGGCCGGACGAAGCCAAAAATCCTTTCGGCGAAGTTATAGACGTGCTTGGACAGGCAGGCGAAAACAACACCGAGATGCACGCCATACTGGCTGAATACGGATTGCCTTATACTTATCCGCAGTCTGTAGAAGCTGCCGCAGAAAAACTGTCGGCAGAAATCACAAAAGAAGATTATGCAGAACGTGAGGACTTCCGAGGTATCACCACATTTACTATCGACCCGAAAGACGCGAAGGACTTCGACGACGCGCTCTCAATCAGACAACTGAAACCGGGACTCTGGGAAGTAGGTGTACACATTGCCGATGTTTCGCATTATGTCAAGGAAGGCAGCATCATAGACAAGGAAGCACTGAAACGTGCCACTTCCGTTTATCTTGTAGACCGTACGATACCTATGCTACCGGAACGTCTGTGCAACTTCATCTGCTCGCTGCGTCCTAACGAAGAGAAACTGGCTTACTCAGTGATATTCGACATGAACGAAAAGGCTGAAGTTAAAAACTATCGTATCAGACATACAGTGATAAAGTCCGACAGACGTTTCACTTACGAAGAAGCTCAGAATATCATAGAAACCGGTGAAGGCGATTTCAAGGAAGAAGTGCTTGAACTGAACAAACTGGCTCAGATACTCCGGGAAAAGCGCCTTGCTGCAGGAGCAATTGACTTCGACCGCTGCGAGGTGAGATTTGAAATTGACGAAAAAGGAAAGCCTTTGAGCGTTTATTTCAAGCAGTCTAAGGAAGCAAACAAACTGATAGAGGAATTCATGCTTCTGGCAAACCGTACCGTAGCGGAACATATAGGAAAAGTGCCAAAGAACAAAAAGGCAAAGGTATTCCCATATCGTATCCACGACCTGCCGGACCCAGACAAGTTGGACAACCTTAACCAGTTTATCGCACGCTTCGGTTATAAAATCCGTACAAGCGGAACAAAAACAGAAGTATCAAAGTCTATCAACCGCCTGTTGAAAGATGTAAGCGGAAAGGGAGAACAGAACTTAGTGGAAACAGTGTCATTGCGTTCAATGCAGAAGGCAAGATATTCAATCCACAACATCGGTCACTATGGTCTTGCATTCGATTATTACACTCATTTCACTTCACCTATACGCCGTTACCCTGACCTTATGGTTCACCGTCTGCTGACACGCTATCTGGACGGAGGACGAAGTGCACAGGCCGACAAGTATGAAAGCATGTGCGAACACAGCTCTGCAATGGAACAGACCGCCGCAAGTGCTGAACGCGCATCAATCAAATACAAGCAGGTAGAATTCATGAGCGATCATATAGGAACTGTTTATGAAGGAGTAATCTCCGGAGTGACTGAATGGGGAATATATGTAGAAATAAACGAGAACAAATGTGAAGGTATGGTAGCAATGCGTGACCTAGGTAATGACTATTACGAGTTCGACGAAAAAAACTATTGCCTTATCGGCAGACGTTATCATCAGAAATTCAGCCTTGGTGATGCAATAAAGATAAAAGTGGCACGCGCCAACCTGGAAAAGAAACAGCTGGATTTCGTGCTGGCGGAATAAAATAGGCTTTAAGAATTTTAATCCGGGGTCCAGATTTCTTACGCTGAATGCATAAAAGCTTCAAGTACAATAAGTAAAAAAAGTCAGAGAAAAATCTCTGACTTTTTTTACTTATACAATAATAATATCATTTTATGAGCTCAAAACCGACACGCCCCTTAATATCAGTAGCGGAAGCTGCAATTACAGCTTCAAACTTACCCGGTTCAGCAACCCATTCATGCAGTTTGTCGTCAAAGAAGCATAAATCGTCCTTCTTAACACTGAAAGAGACCTCTTTTTCCTCACCCGGTTTCAAAGACACCTTCTCAAAACCTTTAAGTTCCTTTACAGGACGAGGTAAATATGATTTCTTGTCGCTTATATATAACTGTACAACTTCTTTTCCTTCCAACTTACCGGTATTCTTGATTCTTACAGAAATATTTATAGAATCATTACTATGGATCTTGGTTTTATTAACAGTTGGCCTAGAGTATTCAAATGTTGTATATGACAGTCCATGTCCAAAAGGGAACAGAACCCTATCTTTTTTATTCTTGTCACTCCATCTGTAACCGACAAAAATACTTTCCTTATATTCTATATCTATAATAGAATCAACCCTTGTACCGGAATATTCTCCCAATTTATGGCTTGAATAGTCTTCCAACTCTTTAAGGAAAGTAAATGGCAATTTTCCACTCGGATTAACATCACCAAATAATACTCCAGCCAATGAATTACCAGCCTCAGATCCAAGATACCAATCCTGAATTATAGCCGGAACATTGTCAACCCAAGGCATTGCAATGGCATTTCCAGATATATTTACTACTATAAGATTCTTGTTTGCGGCAGACAATCGTTTGATCAGTTCATCCTGGTCATACGGAAGATTTAAGCTAATTCTATCAGCATCTTCACAATCCTGTCCGGCACTCTTGTTAAGTCCTCCAATGAATATTACATAATCAGCTTCAGAAGCCAATGATACAGCTTCGGCAATAAGTTCCTCTTTACTTCTGTTGTCTGTCAAATCCTGACCTGTAATAACTCCATTATATTCTCCACTGGCATCACCTACATATCCTCTGGCATATACCACCTCGATACTGTCGTTAACCCTTGATTTTATACCATCCAGCGGTGATACCTCTCTCTGAACTTTCAAAGATGAAGAACCACCTCCAACAGTCATCATTTTTATTGCGTTTTCTCCGATTACAGCTATTTTCTTTGCTTTTCTGATATCTATTGGAAGAATATTCCCATCATTCTTTAAAAGGACAATACCTTCTTCTCCTATTTTCCTTGCTGCCTGATAATGTTCGTCAGTAAGCATAGACCCCCATGGTCTTGAAGTATTCATTTCTGTCCTGAATATAAGTCTCAGAACTCTTCTAACTTTCTCGTCAAGTATCTCTATTGAGGTCTCATTATTTTTAAGTTTCTCCAAGTAAGGATTTGCCAGATAATAGTAGTTATACGCATTGCTGGCACCATTTGTCAAACCATTAGTCCAACTACCGAATTCCATGTCAAGCCCATTGTCTATAGCTTCTTCTGTATTATGAACTCCTCCCCAATCTGAAACTACAACGCCATCAAAATTCCATTCTTTTTTAAGAATATCATTCAACAAATACTGATTATGACACGCGTGCTGGTTCTTGTACAGATTATATGCTCCCATAATGGCCCATGCCTTACCTTCCTGAACGGCAGCTTTGAATGCCGGAAGATATATTTCATATAAAGCTCTATCATCAACTATCACGTTTGTGTTATGCCTGTTTATCTCATGGTTATTAAGGGCAAAATGTTTTACACAGGCTGCCACTCCATTGGACTGAACACCTTGTATATAAGGAACAACCATTTTTGATGCAAGTAATGGATCTTCACCCATATATTCAAAGTTCCTTCCGTTAAGTGGGGTTCTGTATATATTAACTCCAGGTCCTAACAAGACAGTTTTTTTACGAAATCTTGCTTCCTCTCCAATACTTTTTCCATACAAATAAGAAAGCTCAGGATTCCACGTTGCGGCAAGACACGTTAGAGCAGGATATGCGACACAAGAATCATTTGTCCATTTTGCCTGATCCCACTCATCCCATAAAACTTCAGGGCGAATTCCATGAGGCCCGTCTGTCATCCAAACATCCGGAATACCTAGCTTCGGAACACCAGGACTACTAAACTTACTCTGCGCGTGTATTATTGCCACCTTCTCCTCCAGAGTCATTCTTGACAATGCATCTTCAACTCTTTCTTCAATCGTATTCGATTGATTAAGGTATATAGGTTTTTCTTGTGCTGCTACTAATAATGCAGCAAATAACGTAACGGTAAAAAATGTTTTTCTCATGCGTTTAATTATTAAAATTTTAGGATTATTAGTCATTCAAAAATAGCAATGATTTATATCATAATTGTTGGTATGTGGTATAAAAGTGGATACTAGTACCCCTATATTTTCAATAGTGCCTTAATAATCAGCTGCTTATTAAAATCAACAAATTCTTTTTAAGTGGATTTTATAAATATTTTATTTGCCAGATTTTGGATATATTTTTTTTACACTTTGTACTTTGAGAAAAAAATATTTTCTTTGTTCTAAACTATGACAAAATATATTATATGATAAGAACATACCTTTTTTTAACATTACTAATATTATCAATTAAGGCTCACTCTGAAACTAAAGATTCTATATTGAGTGTTCTTGATCAGACTATAGATAACTCCAAAGTTTATACCCAAAATAGAGTCGCAGAAATAAACACAATAAAAGAGAAATTGAATAAAGATTCATTATCGCCAATATTAGAATACGAGTTAAATAATTCATTGTTTGATTTATATAGAAGCTATATAAG
>NZ_JADYTF010000145.1 GCF_021530995.1 Bacteroides caecigallinarum | reverse complement strand
ATCTATATCAGACAAATGGTATCCTGTCTGGGGAAAGAGAAGGGTGGTAGATAATGTTTACAACCAAACAACATTCCATCTAAAAAATGAACAATCGGAAATTAAAAATATTGATTTGGTTGTTAGAGCATATAACGACGGGGTAGCCTTTAGATATATTGTACCTGATAACCTGAACTGTAAAGGTGAAGTAGAAAAAGAGATAACATCATTTAATTTTTCTGGTGATTACACTGCCTGGTTTTATAATTTTGAGAATCACAATCTAGGTCCAGAGAAATTGTCCGAAACAGATGCAGTACGTTATCCAGTAATGACAATATGTGTTGATGATAGTTGTTATATGGCTATTCACGAGGCAGATTTAATTAGTGGAGAACCTTTGATGCTTGGATCAGAAAAGGGAAGTACTCTTTTTTCTGTCTTATCAAAGCCATCCAATATACACTCAGGTTATGTATCTTCATGGAAAACAATAATGTGTGCGCCTAAGATTGGAGATATAGTAGATTCGCATATTTTGGAACTTCTTAATCCAGATCCTGACGATAAATACGATTTCAAATCTTGGGTTAAGCCTAGTGTTTCGTTATGGGATTGGAGAATAAATGGAGCCATAATAGATGATTTTACGTATGGTATGAATTATGAGTCTTGGGTACGTATGGTAGATTTTGCACAGAAGAATGGTATGAAGTATCTTGTTCTTGATGCAAATTGGTATGGACCTGAATTTGAATCTGACTCAGATCCTATCAATGGTGATAAAGCCAATGATGTAAAGAAATTAATATCTTATGCCAAAGATAAAGGAGTTGGAATATGGTTATATCTTAATGATGTTGGAGGACGTGAATATCCTATAGAAGAAACTCTCAAAAACTATTCAGAATGGGGAGCAGTTGGTATCAAGTATGGTTTTATGGAGGGGAATTGGGATGAAAAAAATATAAGAACACAGATGATTACAAAGTTATGTGCAGAGAACAGACTTTATGTTGATTTTCATGATGGTCCTGTTCATCCTTATGGACAGATGAGAACATGGCCTAATGCATTAACACGTGAGTACTGTCAGGCACAATTGGATGGACATAAGATATTTTATCCAAAAACATTTGTGACTTCTGTTTTTGTCAACATGATTGCTGGACCGATAGATATGAATAATGGAATGTTCGATTTGAGGCAGGGACCAACAACCAGAATAGATGAAAATACTCCTGTGCCTTCAACTGTCGTCTCTGAAGCAGCTCGAACGTTAATAGTATTCTCCGGAGCTACAATAATCCCTGATATACCGGAATTTTATAATAAATATCCGGAACTTCTCAAATTTATCTCATCTCAGAAAATGCCATGGATTGAAAGTAAAACACTGGATGGAAAGATTGGAGAATATGTTGTAATGATGAGAGAAACAGATGATGCATATTTAATTGGAGCAGCCACTAATGAGACAGATAGACAAATAACTGTCAAATTAGATTTCTTGCCTGATACCAATGCCGAATATGAAACTATGATAATCGAAGATGGTGATGGAGTACATTATTTGACAAACAGAGAGGTAATGAAAAGTAGAAACGTAAAAGTAAGGAAGAATGATGAGATTACAGTGTCATTAGCTTGTGGAGGTGGAGCTTGTATTTTAATAAATAAATAATTTATAGATAATTATTGTATAATCATAGGGTGTGTCTCATTATGCACACCCTATGTTGTATATATTCAACTATCTTATTAAAAAAATACGACTGTCGTTTCTCAGGTCTTATTTCCGATGCAGAGCAACAAAAAAGGCGCCCCGTAAAGAGCGCCATATTAATCGATTATAATCAATCTAGCTCATTGATAATCAGATAGTTACTTGCCGATGCAATATATGTTATAAACTCATAACATGTTGATAATCAAATATGATTTTAGCAATTTTTTATGCTGGGGGACAAACGAGGGACAAAAAAATGGAGACAATCTGCAAAGAAAACACTAATACAATTTCATGTTTGAAAAACGCGATTAAGGAGTCTATTAAATCTCCTTTGTCCCTCGTGTCCCTCATGTTTTGAATCGACGTATTTGCTTTTTATACCTCTTTTCTTTCGCCGCCTCTTATAGATATAAGTTTAGTCTTGTTTATTGTATATCTATCAAAGTTCTAAACCAAACTATTTTGCTTGCCAAAAGAGACAGAAACTTTTCTTTTTTTGGTAGGCAATACATTTAAAACTCGAGAAACAAGAGGGATAGTCTTACGTGAAGAAATAGTTGGAAAACCAGACTGGATAGAAAGGTCGTTATCTGATCAAATATGTTGTTATTTATTTTTAAGTGGTAAGCAACTGCGCTGATTTTCTCATTTACCTAGAACTCTTAATATGCTTACTAAACTTACCCTATTTTAGAGGGATCATAGTTTGTCTAAATAAAATAAAATACCTACTTTTGTAGAACAAAAATGCGTAAATACGCAAGTATGACATTATGGTATATATAATATGGAGATAAAGCGTAATATTCATCTTGAAAGGCTCATTAAGAGCAAGCATAATGGAATGATTAAAGTCGTGACTGGCATCAGAAGGTGTGGCAAGTCGTACCTTCTGATGAATCTATTCAGACAACACTTACTTGATGGTGGCGTGAATGAGAGTCATATAATTATGCTGGATCTAGAGAATCGGAGAAATAAAAAATTAAGAGATCCAGATGCTTTGTTGGAGTGGATTGACTCCCAAATTATCGAATATAAGGCTTTCGGTGATGTTCCACAAGAGAAATGGTACTATGTGATGTTGGACGAGGTGCAGTTGGTACCAGAGTTTGAGGATGTGCTGAACTCATACCTAAGCATTAAGAATGTGGATATATATGTGACTGGAAGTAATTCACGGTTTCTGTCGAAGGATGTGATTACGGAGTTCCGTGGCCGTGGTCATGAAATTCATATTACACCTTTATCAATGAGTGAGTTTGTCGATGCTCATCCCGAAATGACTTTTGAGGAAGCTTTGGATCAATATATGACATACGGAGGTTTACCCATGGTTTGCCTACAACCTGATGTAAAGGAAAAGGAAGCATATTTGAAAGGTCTATTCGAGAAGACATACCTGACGGATATCAAGGAACGCTACCACATAAGAGGCAGTGATGTAATGGGAGAACTAATTGACGTCGTTGCTTCCGGCATAGGGGGACTTACAAACCCAACGAAGATAGAGAATACGTTTAAAACAGTTAAAGGTATAGGAGTTGGAAAGAATACTATCAAGCAGTATTTGGAGATGCTGGAGGAATCGTTTTTGATTAGAAAAGCGGTACGATATGATGTAAAGGGACGAAAGTATATTGATACACCTCAGAAATACTATTTTGAAGATTTGGGGCTCAGGAATGCACGCATTGGCTTTCGTCAAGTAGAGAAGACTCATTTGATGGAAAATATGGTGTATAATGAACTTTGTCTTCAAGGATACACTGTGGACGTAGGAGTTGTGATACACAACACAAAAGATGCTGAAGGTAATAGCCAGAGGAAGCAACTTGAAGTAGATTTTGTGTGCAACCGTGGGTCAGAGAGAATATATGTTCAGTCAGCCTATGCCTTGCCCGATAGAGAAAAGGTGGAGCAGGAACAGGCCTCGCTATTACACATTAAAGATGGATTTCGCAAAATAATAATTGTGGCAGACAGATATTTATCTGGATACAGCGAAAATGGTATTAGGATTCTTAGTTTGAAAGACTTTCTTATAGAGGGAATGTCATTGGATTAATTTAATTATAGTGATATGAGAATTAATGTATTTCCTGCATTAAATGGTGATTGTATCCTTGTTGAATATGTGGCATCTCATTATATTTTAATAGATGGTGGATATGTTAACACCTATAATAATTACCTTTTACCAAAACTTGTAGAAATTGCAAATAATGGTGGGACGGTTGATGTGGTTGTGGTTACCCATATAGATGAAGACCATATTTCAGGAATTATTAAGCTACTTGAAGAAGATGTATTTCCAATTTCCATAAAAGAAATATGGTACAATGGATATAAGCATGTTCAGTCGGTAGCAATAGTTTCTGAAGAAGATGAAATATTTGCCCATAAAAATATATGTAAAGAAACAAATGTGATAAATCCTAAGTCAATTAGTGCTAAGCAAGGTTGTACATTGTCAACACTTATTGCTAGAAAAGGACTTTTATGGAACAGCCCAACTAAAGGTAATACTATGAAGGGGTTAATTTCGTATTCGTTAGGGGATGCTACTATTCATATTCTTTCTCCCAATAATGATGACATTAGTAATGTTGAGCTTTTTTGGAAGAAAAGATTAATTAAAGATGGACTGTTGTCAAAAGCGCACAGCAATGAATATTGGGACGATGCTTTTGAGTTTTGCCTGAGCAAAGAAAAACCTGGTTTTCATTTTCACAAAAAGAAAGTATCTAAAAGCTACGATTTGATTAAAATAAAAGAAGAGGCATATGTACCTGATGATTCTGCAACAAACGGAAGTTCTATAGCATTCGTATTAGAGGTTGAAGGCAAAAGAATATTATTTTTGGGAGACGCTCATGCTGAGACTATAGTTGAATCATTAATAACACTATATGGTGAGAAGAATGCTCCTTTCAGATTTGATGCGGTAAAATTGTCACATCATGGAAGCTTTAACAATAACTCTCCCAAACTGTTGGAAATTATAACTTGCGATAACTGGCTTATTTCAACTAATGGTGATAAGTATGATCACCCCGATTTACCAACATTAGCTCACATTATAACTAATGAAAATAATAATGCACCTAAATTATATTTTAACTATAATCTGACCGTTAGTAAAGAATTAATGAAACAAGAATATCATAAAGACAATAATTTTGAGATAATATGCCCAGATGATGATGGTATAACGATAACACTTTAATGATATGAATGAAACGCTTATAGTTCAAATTATTTGTGATAAAGAAATTGGAACCGCATTCTATGTAGCTCCAGATCTTTTATTAACAGCATACCATACTGTCTCTTCGTTCAATGAAGATGGTAATAATATTATAAAGGATATCCAAGATGGTGATTTGCGATTTAAGGTAGTAAATAACTACGATGATATTGATGTTTCAGTATTGAAAGTGATGGGACGTACTTCTAAGGGTTATTATAAGTTGCAAGCTCATCATAACAGAATAGGTGAAGAATTTGCATCTTTTGGGTATCCAGATAAGTCAAGTAATAGTGGTCTAAGACTTCGCGGAATAATATCACAAAAGATATTTAATTCTGTAGCAGACTACGGACTATATGCTAACGATGTTGAAGATTCATATGACTATCAAGGAATGTCCGGAGCGCCAATTCTACTTGATAATAAGGTGGTCGGAGTTGTTATAGAACAGGAGGGAAATCAATTGTCTATTGTTAGCGTAGAAAAAATTAGAATGAAATTGACTGATGTTGAGATAGAACAAGACGTTAGAATAGACACAATGCCTAATTCAATCGCAAAAGATGTTGAAACAGCCAGTCCTAACTATTCTGTTTTTGAACTACTTGAATCTGTTCTTGTAGCGGATAATAGTCATTGGATTTTACTATATGGTTCTCCAGGCTGCGGTAAGACAACTGCTGTTGCTGGTTTTGAGCCAGAAAATAAAAAGTTGGAAATTGTAGGTAGGTTCTTTTTTAAAGTACCCAATGACGAAATGAGCCGTGCTATTAGATGTTCTGAAAGTTTCTTTGTAGATTGGATCGAGACCATTTTTATTACCAAATTAGGTATTGATATAGAAAAACTTACACTTGAAGAAAAACGAAAGAAAATACCTGATTGGTTCAAATATATGAATGATGATCTTTCTGGCGAAGGAAAGGAAGGGGTCATTATTATTGATGGATTAGACGAACTAGCAACGGATGAAAGTAATCGTGTAGATGATATCCTGTCTTTGTTGCCAGAGAATTTGCCTAGCAATATTAAGATTGTATTATCATGTATTACTGAAGAAATACTTCCAGCCAATATTGTTAGAAAGCTATCTACAGAAAGTAAAATAGAAGTAACACCCCTAAACATGGCAGCATGTGAATCTTATATACATGATAATAGTGGTGAATGGGAGAAACCTTATTCATTTATACAGGCAGTTGCCAATAAAACAGAGGGACATCCTCTGTATATGAATTATTTATGCCGTTATATTGCAGAAACTTTTAATGAAAAAACAAGGGAAGAACGGTTAAATGAATGGGTCGAGGGTTTGCCGACAATAGATGGTGATATACGTTCCTATTATGAAGCAATATGGAAAAAGGCTAACCCCAAAGGCTGTGTTTTTGAGGTATTGGCATTACTATCACAAATTCGTGGTTCCATAGAGGAAAATCAATTAATAGCCATGATGAGAGAACCCAATCCTTATGAATTCAAGTCATCAACAAGGGAGTTTAGTCATTTACTAAAAGATAAAGATGAAAATAATTACGAAATATATCATAGTTCATTCAGACTTTTCGTTACAAATAAATTGGCATCCATAATAACTTATACTAATGATCAGATTGCTAAATATTGTGAAACAAATAAGAATCTGACATATTCTATAGAAAATATTTTGCATCATGTTGTGAATGGCAGTGATGCTATAAAAGGGTTGACAATGTGTAACCAACAGTGGGCGGACAATTGTGCCTTGCACGATGTGTCGCCCGATTTGATAATGCATGATATCAGAGAATGTCTGTCTGTAGCTGTAGATCGTGGTTTGGCTGTAGAGGTAATAAGATTGATGTTACTTGCCCAACGTATTGAGAACCGATGTGATTCAATAATGGTTGATAATGTGAACGCATTCGTTGATTTGAATATATTACAAGGAAAGCCTGATGTAGCATTAAAGTATATTGTAAGAGATAATGTATTGTTGGTTAATCTTCAGAATGCTATGATATATCTTCGACTTATGCTAGAATTAGGCTATAACGAGCAGGCATTCAATCTGTCTAACTCAATTGATGCAGCAATCAGAAAAGCACTTAGGGATACATCAGAAAAAGGTATTGATCCGTATATAGTTGTTGTAAAAGGCTTTTTGATAGTTGAAAATATATTGGCTGGTGTAGAGAATCCCAACGATATAATTCGCTATCTTAATCATACACTTAATCATTTGAAGTCAGATAATGATGAATCTTTTGATACTATAATTATGTCAATCCGAAATATAATTATTGCATATCAACTTTCCATTCAAGTAAGAGCTGGCAAACGGATAAACATAGACAGATACCTTAAAAATTTTAACCAGACGTGGGATGAGAATGCAGTGATGCTATTAATAAATGTGATGGCCCTATATGAAGAACAAGAAACCGGATTACACAATATTGGTTACAATGAGGCTTTTAAAGATTGTTTAAAGCATGTTGAACAAGTTTTGTTACACAATAATTTTTCATTTTTGGGTAAAAATTTGAAGATTATCCTAAATGTACTTATAGATAAGCCTATACATGCAGAGATTCTAAAGAAATTGCTTGTAAGTTATAATCCTATTCCTGAAACATTTGTATTCAGAGACACTAATGGTGTTGATATAGA
>NZ_JADYTF010000144.1 GCF_021530995.1 Bacteroides caecigallinarum | reverse complement strand
CCGTAAAGGATGGAGATATTCCCGATAAAAAGTTCCCATCTTATTTCTCTAAATTTATTTCTGAATATTTTTCTCTCGATCCAGAAGAGGAATATAAGGCTAATGATATTCTGGCTTCGGACTACTATTCGTATGCGATGAAATGCAGGAATAGCTTTATCTCTTCATGGTTTGAGTTCAATCTTAATATCAACAATATTCTGACGGCAATTCATGCCCGTAAGTATAAACAGGATGTGGCTTCGAGTATAGTAGGAAATACTGAGGTGTGTGAAATGTTGCGTACTTCGAATGCCAGAGATTTCGGATTGGGCGATACGCTAGTTTATCTGGAAAATATTCAGAGAATATCAGAAATAGATGATTTGGTGGAAAGAGAAAAGAAGGTTGACCAGCTGAAATGGGACTGGATGGAGACTGAATCTTTCTTTAACTATTTTACCGTTGAACGTTTATTTGTCTTTTTATTGCAGCTTGAGATGATAGAAAGATGGATATCATTGGATAAAGATAAAGGTAATGAACTGTTCAGGGCCATGATCAAGGCTCTGAAGGATGATGTTCAGATACCTGAGGAATTTAGAAATTAGTTTAAATATAATAAAATGGCAACAAAAGGTAGTGTTATTGGCGTTATTGCCAATATGGTGACTCTGACTGTAGATGGTCCGGTGGCGCAGAATGAAATCTGTTACATCTCTACAGGGGGCGACCGTCTTATGGCCGAGGTTATTAAAGTGGTGGGTACCAATGTGTATGTACAGGTGTTCGAAAGTACACGTGGACTTAAGGTTGGTGCTGAAGCTGAATTTACTGGTCATATGCTTGAGGTTACTTTAGGACCGGGTATGCTATCGAAAAACTATGATGGCTTACAGAATGATTTGGACAAAATGGATGGCGTTTTCCTGAAACGCGGACAATATACTTATCCTTTGGACAAAGAAGCTAAATGGCTTTTCAAACCAATTGTTAAGGCTGGAGATGAAGTTGGACCTTCAGCATGGCTTGGAGAAGTAGAAGAAAACCATCAGCCATTGAAAATAATGGTTCCGTTCCAGCTTAATGGAACTTATAAAGTAAAATCTATAGTTCCGGAAGGTGAATATACCATCGAAGATACTGTGGCTGTCCTTACTGACAAGGAAGGAAACGATATTCCTGTGAACATGATTCAGAAATGGCCTGTAAAGAAGGCTATGACTAACTATAAGGAAAAACCACGTCCTTTCCGTCTGTTGGAAACAGGTGTACGTGTGATTGATACTGTAAATCCAATAGTAGAAGGTGGTACTGGATTTATCCCTGGACCTTTCGGTACAGGTAAGACGGTGTTGCAGCATGCCATCTCAAAACAGGCAGAAGCTGACATCGTAATTATTGCTGCCTGTGGTGAACGTGCGAACGAGGTTGTGGAAATCTTTACTGAATTCCCTGAATTGGTGGACCCACACACCGGAAGAAAGCTGATGGAACGTACCATTATCGTGGCTAATACGTCAAACATGCCGGTTGCGGCTCGTGAAGCTTCTGTGTATACAGCAATGACTATGGCTGAGTTCTATCGTGCTCAGGGACTGAAGGTTCTGCTTATGGCCGATTCTACTTCACGTTGGGCCCAGGCACTGCGTGAGATGTCAAACCGTATGGAGGAATTGCCTGGACCTGATGCGTTCCCTATGGATATATCGGCTATTATATCTAACTTCTACGGACGTGCAGGTTATGTTTATTTGAATAACGGTGCTACTGGTTCTATTACATTTATCGGTACTGTATCACCTGCCGGAGGTAACCTGAAGGAACCTGTAACAGAAAATACTAAGAAAGTTGCACGATGCTTCTACGCTTTGGAACAGGAACGTGCTGACCGTAAACGTTACCCGGCTGTTAATCCTATTGATTCTTATTCTAAATATCTGGAATATCCTGAGTTCGAAAATTATATCGCAGAACGTATTAACGGTGAATGGATAGGAAAGGTTAACGAACTGAAAACCAGATTGCTGAGAGGTAAGGAAATTGCAGAACAGATCAATATCCTGGGTGATGATGGTGTGCCTGTAGAATATCATGTTATTTTCTGGAAGTCTGAACTTATTGACTTTGTAATTCTTCAGCAGGATGCATTTGATGAAGTGGATTCTGTTACTCCTATGGAACGTCAGGAGGAAATTGTAAATATGGTGATAGATGTTTGCCATACAGAATTCAAGTTCGATAACTTCGTGGAGGTTATGGAATACTTCAAGAAGATGATTAATATCTGCAAGCAAATGAACTATTCAAAATATAAATCTGCCGAATACGTGGAATTCGGAAAGCAGTTGCAGGAGCTTATTGCAGAAAGACGTGCCGAATAATTTATCTCATTAATTAAGAATCATAAAATGGCAACAAAAGCATTTCAAAAAATATATACCAAAATTAGCCAGATAACCAAGGCTACCTGCTCATTGAAAGCTAAAGGGGTGGGTTATGACGAACTGGCTATGGTAAACGGTAAACTGGCGCAGGTCGTTAAGATTGCCGGAGATGATGTTACGCTGCAGGTGTTCGAGGGTACTGAAGGTATTCCGACTAATGCAGAAGTGGTGTTCCTTGGAAAATCGCCTACACTGAAGGTTAGCGAACAGCTTGCGGGACGTTTCTTCAATGCCTTCGGCGATCCTATAGACGGTGGTCCTGAAGTTGAGGGCGTAGAAGTGGAAATCGGTGGTCCTTCTGTGAACCCGGTAAGACGTAAACAGCCTTCTGAACTTATCGCTACAGGTATTGCCGGTATCGACCTGAACAATACTCTGGTGTCAGGACAGAAGATTCCGTTCTTTGCCGATCCAGACCAGCCGTTTAACCAGGTGATGGCTAACGTGGCTCTTCGTGCAGAGACTGATAAAATTATCCTTGGAGGTATGGGTATGACCAACGATGACTACCTTTACTTCAAGAATGTGTTCTCTAACGCAGGTGCGTTGGACCGTATCATCAGTTTCGTAAATACTACTGAGAACCCTCCTGTGGAACGATTGCTTATTCCTGATATGGCATTGACTGCCGCTGAATATTTTGCGGTGGAACATAATCAGAAGGTGCTTGTTCTGCTTACTGATATGACTTCGTATGCCGATGCGCTGGCTATAGTGTCTAACCGTATGGACCAGATTCCTTCGAAGGACTCTATGCCTGGTTCATTGTATTCAGACCTTGCAAAGATTTACGAAAAGGCTGTGCAGTTCCCTAGCGGCGGTTCCATAACTATTATCGCTGTGACTACACTTTCGGGTGGTGATATCACTCATGCTGTTCCTGATAACACTGGTTATATCACTGAAGGTCAGTTATTCCTGCGTCGTGACAGTGATATAGGTAAGGTTATCGTCGATCCGTTCCGCTCACTTTCTCGTCTGAAACAGTTGGTTAGCGGTAAGAAGACCCGTAAGGACCATCCACAGGTTATGAATGCAGCCGTACGTCTGTATGCCGATGCGGCCAATGCTAAGACCAAGATGGAAAACGGTTTCGACCTTACAAATTACGACGAACGTACTCTGGCCTTTGCCAAGGATTATGCAAATCAGCTTCTTGCTATTGATGTGAACCTCAATACAACAGAAATGCTTGATGTTACTTGGGGATTGTTCAGCAAGTATTTCAAGCCTGAAGAGGTTAACATCAAGAAAGAGTTTGTAGATCAGTATTGGAAGAAGTAATCGAATTCAATAAAAAAACAGAGAAATGGCTATTAAATTTCAATATAACAAAACCTCGCTGCAGCAGTTGGAAAAGCAACTGAAGGTTCGAGTCCGTACGCTTCCTATCATTAAGAACAAGGAAAGTGCACTGAGACTTGAAGTGAAACGTTGCAAGACTGAAGCTGTGGAACTTGAGGAACGTCTTGAACGTCAGATTCAGGCGTATGAAGCCATGTTCGCACTCTGGAATGAATTTGATGCTTCATTGATAAAAGTGAAGGATGTTCATTTGGGCGTTAGAAAGATTGCCGGTGTCAGGGTTCCGCTACTTGAGTCTGTGGACTTCAATATCCGTCACTATAGTATGTTCTCTTCTCCAAAATGGTATGCTGACGGACTTCATATCTTGAAGACATTGGCACAAACTGCCATAGAGAGAGAATTTACACTCGCCAAATTGGGCTTGCTGGAACATGCGCGTAAAAAAACTACTCAAAAGGTTAATCTTTTTGAGAAAGTACAGATTCCTGGATATCAGGACGCATTGAGAAAAATTAAACGTTTCATGGAGGATGAAGAGAATCTGTCGAAATCATCGCAGAAGATTCTGAAATCTATCCAGGAAAAGAGAAAGGAGGCTGAACAATGATTGCTAAAATGAAAAAGCTGACTTTCCTTGTATATTATAAGGAATATGAGGAGTTTCTGAAAAAACTGCGTGAACTTGGTGTAGTTCATATTTTTACGAAATCACAAGGTGCGGCAGAAAATCAGGAACTTCAGGATCGTATCCGATTGGCTGCTAAATATGCTGCTGCAATAAAATACCTTCAGGGAATGAATGTTGTGGCAGATAAGCATGAAGGTGATGCTGCTAAGGGAGAAATAACTCTTGAGGTATTGTCTGAACTGCAGGCAAATCAGCAACAGCTGGTTCATAGGAAACAGGTACTTGAAAAGGAAATTGTTTCGTTAGAACCATGGGGAGATTTCGACTCTGGTAATATAGAACGTCTTGGAAATGCCGGTTATGTAGTGAATTTCTATATATGTTCTGAAAAACAATTTAATGATGAATGGATTCAGGCATATAATGCAACTGTTATAAACAAAATAGGCTCGAAAGTTTATTTTGTAACTATAACATTAGAAAAAGATGTTCCTGAACTTGAAGTGGAATATGCAAAATTGCCGGATAAATCTTTAAGTAGCTTGAAATCCTCTGTTGAGAATCTTGAAAAAGATATAAATAAAGTGGATCAAAGCATCAAGGATTTGGCAATAACATCAATTGCTGACCTTGAAGTAGCTCAAAGGAAGATCTATTCTGAAATAGAATTTTCAAAGGTTGTTTTGACTGGAGATTCTTTGGCTGACAATAAGCTCGTATTATTGGAAGGTTGGGTTCCTGAAGTTAAAAGTGAAGATGTTAAGTTTTTCATGGATAATCAAGGAGCTTATTATGAGATTTCCAACCCTTCACCTGAAGATAATGTGCCTATATTGTTTAATAACGATAAGTTCTCACGATTGTTTGAACCTATCATAAGGCTGTATATGTTGCCTAAATATAATGAACTTGACCTTACTCCGTTCTTTGCACCTTTCTTCATGCTGTTTTTCGGCTTGTGTCTTGGAGATACAGGATACGGTGCGTTTATGGTGTTGGCAGTTACTATATATAGGCTGATGGCTAAGAATATAAGTTCGGGCATGAAACCAATACTTACATTGGTGCAAATCCTTGGAGCTTCTACAATGGTTTGTGGTCTGCTTACAGGAACATGTTTCGGATTTAATATTTATGATATTCAGGTGTCTTTCCTGCAGAAGATGAAGGAAGCTATTTCACTCGATAATCAGCAGATGTTTAATCTGTCTCTTATCCTGGGTGGAGTTCAGATAATCTTCGGAATGATGCTGAAAGCTGTTAACCAGACTATACAGCTCGGATTTAAGTATGCTGTCGGAACAATAGGATGGATATTTGTCATTCTTAGTTCTGCAATAGCATTTGCTGGTGCAATGGAAATGGGTGGAACAGTACACATGGTGTTTGTGATAGCAGGATTACTTATGGCTTATCTTTACAATAGTCCAGGTAAGAATGTTTTCGTGAATATCGGTCTTGGACTTTGGGACAGCTATAATATGGCAACCGGATTGTTAGGTGATATATTGTCATATGTTCGTCTGTTTGCATTGGGATTGTCAGGAGGTATTTTGGCAAGCGTATTCAATAGTCTTGCAGCAGGTATGAGTCCTGACAATATAATAGCAGGCCCTATTGTTATGGTGCTTATATTTGTCATCGGACATTCAATCAATATCTTTATGAATGTTCTTGGTGCAATGGTTCATCCTATGCGTTTGACTTTCGTTGAGTTTTTCAAGAACTCAGGTTATGAAGGTGGAGGAAAGGAATACTCTCCATTTAAAAAATAAAATGTATTTCGTGTATATAAACTGAAAAAATAATAATAAAAAACTTTAGAATTATGGAAATGAATTTTTTGATTGCCTATATTGGCATAGCTGTTATGGTTGGTTTGTCTGGTATCGGTAGTGCATACGGAGTAACAATTGCTGGTAATGCATCTATCGGAGCACTTAAAAAGAATGACAGTGCTTTTGGTAACTTCCTTGTGTTGACAGCGCTTCCTGGTACTCAGGGACTTTATGGTTTTGCTGGCTACTTTATGTTTCAGAATATCTTCGGAGTACTTACTCCTGAAATCACTACTCTTCAGGCTTGTGCAGTGCTAGGCTCTGGTATTGGTCTTGGATTGGTTGCCCTTTTCTCTGCAATCCGTCAGGGACAGGTTTGTGCTAATGGTATAGCTGCTATTGGTCAGGGACACAATGTGTTTGGTAATACATTGATTCTTGCCGTATTCCCAGAATTGTATGCTATCGTTGCACTTGCTGCTACATTCTTGATGGGTTCTGCTATCACAGCTTAATATATAAATATAATAGACTGAAAGCTGTCTCAATTTGATTGGGACAGCTTTTTTTATGTTATTGTGGATATGAAGTTTTTTTATAACTTTGTCACGTAATGTAAAAATGTAGATAATATGGGATACGGAAAATGGATAGGTGGTCTTATGGGATTTGTAACTATGGGACCTTTAGGTGCCTTAGCTGGTTTTGCCATCGGATCATTATTTGACAATGCAAATGAAAATGATATGGAAACTTCAGGCAACCAGAATGAATATGCAGGACAGAGAAACAGCTTTCTTTTCTCTATGCTGGTGATGGCGTCGTATATTATACGTGCTGACGGCAGAATAATGCATAGCGAGATGGAGTTTGTCAGAAATTTCCTTAGAAATAACTTTGGTGAGGTGTCTGTTTCTGAAGGCGAACAGATTCTGCTGAACCTGTTTGAACAGAGAAAACAAATGGATAAATCGAATCCGATGGCTTTTAAAAATACTATACATGAGTGTGGAGCACAGATCGCTTCTAACATGTCGTATGAGGAGCGTCTTCAGCTGTTGAGATTCCTGACGCAGATTGCTCAGAGCGACGGTAACGTATGCAAGGATGAAATTGAAGCTCTAAAGGAAGTCGCTTTGGCAATGGGACTCTCATATAAGGAAGTGGAATCAATGCTTAATATGAGAGGTAAGTCTTTGGACGAGGCTTATAAGGTTCTTGAGGTCTCTCCAAATGCATCGGATGATGAAATCCGTACAGCCTACAAGAAGATGGTCCTGAAACATCATCCGGACAGGGTAGCTACATTGGGTGAGGATATAAGAAAAGCAGCTGAAGAGAAACTTCAGGATATTAATAACGCCAAGGAACGTATATACAAGGCTAGAGGTATGAGATAAAAAATAATCGCACTTTATGAAAAAGAAACTCGATTTTGTATAGTACAGATTGCAAAAATGTCATAAAGTGTAACATATATAAAATAAAGTGCTTGTTAGTTTAGGGAATAAGTG
>NZ_JADYTF010000143.1 GCF_021530995.1 Bacteroides caecigallinarum | reverse complement strand
GACTTTTCAAGGATGTGTATACAGGAGCCTACGAACTGACTGTTGTAGAGAAAATATGGCTAATAATTGTTGAAGTGGTGGGCATAGTTGCAGAACTCACTGGAGCAGATGAGGACACGCTGATGCGTCAGCTTATCGAAAACAACAAGAGGCTGGAAGCACTACAGGCATATGCACAAACTGCCTAAAATCTAAATCAGAAACTTGAGTAAAGAAACAATTTATAAACGTAAATGCTGCATTTTTAATGCTAAAAGATGTATAAATCATGTTTTTTCCATATATTTGTAAGACTTAGAAGATGTTTAAACACCATTTAAATAGCGTTTAAACACCATTTAAAAACAATTAAAACAGCAGGCGATATGAAAACTTTCAGTTCACAAATGTCGGAAAAGGTGAAGGGTTGTGTATGGATGTCCATGATGTATTCTGTCACGGCGATAGTATTATGTATTGTTCTGGTACTATTATCAGAAAGAAACGTTGACAATCTCATTCCATTCATATCATGTTTCATTTTCATGGCTTTGTCGTCATGCATTCGAATATATCACATAGAATATAGCATAGCCGATGAATATCTCAGCATCAGAGATTTCAAATACAGATCCATCAATATATTTGATATAAAAGAAATAATAGCTCTGAAAGAGAAGAAAAGATTCACTCTGAATATTCCGTATGATACAGTTATTATTGAGAAGAACGGAAAGAAAACATATCTGGCTCCGGAGAACAGGGATATGATGCTAGAAACAATAAAGGGCATTAATCCGGAAATCACTTTTTCTTCTTCACTACAATGAAGATACTGAAATCTACAGATATATGGACATAAGTCTATTATACAAAAAAAATGCTTCAAAGTATATGAAAATACCTTGAAGCATTTTTTTATATGAAGAGTTTTTTATTCTACACCACCCAATTGGTTTCCGTATTCCATTTCGCCTTGAACTACAAAGAATACATCGTCCGGTTCATAAGGTCCCATACCGTCTTCTGCAGATTCCTTAATTATATAATTAACGATCTCATCCTGGTCGATATTGATATATCCTTCTTCATCCGGCTGAGCGTCAAGACATCCGCTGTTTGTATAATACTCTACTATAAGGTCGAATATATAATACAAATCATCGTCTGTGAACTTTTCTTTCAAGTCCTGAGGCAAATAGTTCTTGATAAACTCAATCGTCTTTTCATCATCCTCGTCTTCCAACAAGAATTCGTTGTCTGTTGCCATAGTTACCAGTGTTTAATGATTAATAAAAGTCCGTTACTATCAGAGGATAGCTTTCAGTTTTTCAGCCAAAGCCTGCTTTGTAGTTGCACCAACCTGTTTTTCAACCACTTCGCCGTTCTTGATGAAAAGTACTGTAGGGATGTTACGTACTCCGAACTGTGCTGGAAGATCTGAGTTTTCGTCAACATCACATTTACCGATGTTTACTGTATCCTTATATTCGTCAGCTAGTTCTTCGATATATGGAGCAATCTGCTTGCATGGACCACACCATGTTGCCCAAAAGTCCAATACTACAGGTTTACCCTCTGCCATTATCTCTTCAAAATTCTGATCTGTAATGTTAAGTGCCATTTTTTCTATCTTTTTAAGTTTATAAATTCAATGTTTATATGTTATTCGCAACAAATATAGACTAATTTATTTTATAGTCCAACTGTGATTGCGATTTTAAATAATTAATCAAATCTTTTTGTACAGAAACCTTGATGGAACGTGAAGAAAGATTTACATACATCTGTCCGTCATCATCCATAATATAGAACAACAGTTCAGCATTTCCTGGATTCTGCTTAACAATGGAACCGAATTCAGTGATAAACTCATCATCAATTGATGAAAGAGGTGCTTTGACTGTTATTCTCTCTATTACTTTTTCCTTTACATCGGGCAGAAGCTCAATTGTATTGATTTTAACTTCCCATTCATCCTGCTTCCATTGTTTAGGCTGGCATTTGCCGTGCATATATAAGAACATTCCTTCGCTGAAAAAGTTCTTCTTTTCCACCCATTCATTACCAAAAAATGCAAATTCCGACACTCCGGAATAGTCTTCAACCTTCGCTACACCGTATGGTTTACCATTTTTGGTATATCCTTCACGAACACCTGTCACTATTCCACCGAGTATCAGATCTCTGTTCTGCAATGGTGTCAAATCGGCCAAATCAGCCATATGAACATTACATACATTCTCCAATACTACCGCAAATTCATCCAACGGATGAGCTGAAAGATATATTCCTACAAGTTCACGCTCACGATTGAGTCGCTCCAGGTCACTCCATGCAGCCGCCGGTACAATCTCCGGCGTGGCAATCTCTACAGCCATTTCTCCACCAAAGAGTGAATTGGTGGCTGCAGCCTTGTCTACCTGATATTTGTTTCCATATCTTACAAGAACCTCCACAAAAGTTTCTTCTTTTGCATTCTTTACGAAGAAGTCTTCACGCTTTATACCCGGGAAGCTGTCAAAACCTCCTGCCAGAGCCAGGTTTTCTATATTCTTCCTGTTGCATGAGGAAAGATTCACTCTCTGTACAAAATCGAATATATTCTTGAACTCTCCATTTTTTCTGCGTTCTTCAAGGATACTCTGCACTGCCGACTCTCCTACTCCCTTAACAGCTCCCATTCCGAAACGTATGTCACCACGGCTGTTAACAGAGAATTTCAGCTCACTCTCGTTTACATCAGGTCCCAACACATTGATACCCGTAGCCTTACATTCGTCCATCAGTTTTGTGATTTCAGTGATGTTGGCGATGTTTCGGCTCATTGTGGCAGCCATGTATTCCGAAGGATAGTTAGCTTTCAAGTATGCAGTCTGATAAGCTACCCACGAATAACATGTGGCATGAGACTTGTTAAACGCATACGAAGCGAATTTTTCCCAGTCGGCCCAAATTTTTTCAAGCACCTGAGGGTCATGACCGTTCTTCTTTCCACCTTCTATAAACTTAGGCTTCATGTGATCCAGCTTGTCACGGAGTTTCTTACCCATCGCCTTACGGAGAGCATCAGATTCACCACGTGTAAAGTCGGCTAGCAGACGTGACAGCAACATGACCTGCTCCTGATATACCGTAATACCGTATGTATCCTTGAGGTATTTTTCCATGATAGGTATATCATACTCAATAGGCTTACGTCCATGTTTACGATCGATAAAGTCCGGAATATAATCCATAGGTCCCGGACGATAAAGAGCATTCATGGCTATAAGGTCCTCGAAAGTTGACGGTTCGAGTTCACGCAGATACTTCTGCATTCCGGCCGATTCGAACTGGAACGTTCCAATTGTACGTCCGTCACCATACAACTTATATGTAGCAGGGTCATCTATTGGTATTTCGTCTATATTCAATATTATACCCTTACTATGCTTTATATTTTCAAGTGCCTCCTTTATGATGGACAATGTTTTCAGTCCAAGAAAGTCCATCTTGATAAGACCGGTATCCTCAATTACAGAACCCTCATATTGTGTAACAAGCATTTTCTCGCCTGTTTCCTTATCATCGGCTGTACTTACAGGAACCCAGTCGGTAATATCATCACGACAAATGATTGTACCACAAGCATGTACACCGGTATTACGTACGTTACCTTCAAGCATCTTTGCATACTTGATGGTATCTCTCAATACAGGGTCTGTAGACACCTCCGCAGCCTGGAGCTCAGGCACGTATGCTATAGCATTAGGAAGATTCAACTTCTTGTCAGGAATCTTGTCAGGAACCAGCTTACACAGTCTGTCCGATTCCGATAGCGGAAGTTTCTGCACGCGCGCCACATCCTTGATAGCCAATTTAGTGGCCATTGTACCGTATGTAATGATATGCGCAACCTTTTCCTGTCCGTATTTCTCTGTTACCCAGTTCAGGACACGTCCACGTCCGTCATCATCGAAGTCCACATCGATATCAGGAAGAGAGATACGGTCCGGATTAAGGAAACGCTCAAACAGAAGGTCATACTTGATAGGGTCAATCTGTGTAATACCAAGACAGTATGCCACAGCCGATCCTGCTGCAGATCCACGTCCCGGGCCCACAGAAACATCAAGCTTGTTTCTTGCGGCAGAGATAAAATCCTGTACAATAAGGAAGTAACCAGGGAAACCCATGGTCTTCATAATATGCAACTCAAACTTTATTCGCTCGCTTACTTCCTCATCAAGCACTTCGCCATAACGACGGTGTGCACCATCGTATGCCAGTTTTGCCAGATAATCGGCTTCAAGCTTGATACGATATAATTTCTCATAACCGCCAAGCCTCTTGATTTTGGCATTGGCCGAAGCCTCATCCATTACAACATTACCGTTCTCATCCTGAGTAAACTCATCGAACAAATCTTTTTCTGTAAACTTCTTACGGTATTCTTCCTCCGTTCCGAATTCTTCCGGAATAGCGAAGGTAGGCATAATAGGCGGATTGTCAATAGAATAGAACTCTACGCTATTGCATATATCAACAGTATTTGAAAGTGCTTCAGGTACGTCTGCGAAGATTTCGTTCATCTCTTCACGTGTCTTCATCCATTCCTGCTTGGTATATAGCATACGGTTAGGATCGTCAAGGTCCTTTCCTGTGCTAAGGCAGATAAGACGGTCGTGGGCTTCGGCATTCTCTTCATCTACGAAATGGACGTCGTTTGTACAGACAAGCTTTACATTGTATTTCTTGGAGTATTCCAGCAGTTTAGCATTTACAGTCTGCTGCAACGGATATGCTTCGTGGTTGGCTCTTTGCACAGTAGCTTTATGGCGCTGAAGCTCAAGATAATAGTCATCACCGAAAAGGTTCTTATACCAGCGTATAGCCTCTTCAGCTTCTTCAAACTGTCCGGCAGTAATCTTTTTCGGAACTTCACCTCCAAGACAAGCAGAACAAACGATAAGTCCTTCGTGATACTTCTCCAGTTCTGCACGGTCTGTACGCGGACGCATATAAAATCCTTCTGTCCATGCCTTAGAAACAAGCTTGATAAGATTATGATACCCTTTCAGGTTCTTTGCCAATACTACAAGGTGATAACCGCTCTGGTCTTGCTTTCCATCCTTGTCTTTAAGCCCGCGGCGTGCCACATACATCTCACATCCAATAATCGGCTTGAACAGTCTGTCCTGTGCCGCCTGCAACTGTTTTCTGCATTCAGCCAGTTCCTCTTCAGGATTTTCAGATTCAGTTTCTCCCTTCTCAAGAGCAGCTATTTTCTTCTTCAAATCCTTGATTTCGCCATTTGTCCCTCCGTTTTTCTTGTTTACATAATTGAAAAACTCCTTGATACCGAACATGGCACCATGGTCTGTAACAGCTATACCTCTCATACCATTGGCTATAGCCTTATCTACCAGTTTTGGTATGGAAGCCTGCCCGTCAAGAATTGAATATTGGGTGTGAACATGTAAATGAACAAAGTCCTGCATATCTTATATAAAAATCTTTTTACTTCTTCAATTGGTTAAAATAAACATCAAGCAACTTCTTGGCTGCCGTGAACGATGTAGCCTGTCCGTTAAGGACTTCTTTTTCCTTTATTTCAAGCATATCGGCAATCAACGGGTCCTGATAGAAACTGTCGCGAAGATGCTCGTTTATGGTTTCATACATCCAATACTTTGCCTGCTCGTTTCTCCGGTAATCAAAATATCCGTTCTTCTTGACAAAGTCGATATACCCATACACCATATCCCATATTTCCTTTATTCCTATATTGTAGAATCCGGAATATGTCAGTACCTGAGGTGTCCAACCAGACTCCGGAGCCGGGAAAAGATGAAGAGCGTTACGGAAATGTGCGGCAGCAAGCTTGGCCTTTTCAATATTATTTCCGTCGGCCTTGTTTATTACTATTCCATCAGCCATTTCCATTATACCTCGCTTTATTCCCTGAAGTTCGTCACCTGTGCCTGCAAGCTGTATGAGAAGGAAGAAATCCACCATAGAATGAACAGCGGTCTCACTCTGGCCTACACCAACAGTTTCAACAAAAATCTTATCAAAACCAGCTGCCTCGCACAGAATTATCGTTTCGCGAGTCTTGCGTGCCACTCCTCCCAACGAACCTGCCGATGGACTAGGACGAATAAATGATTTAGGATGAACGGACAATTTCTCCATTCTGGTCTTGTCACCCAAAATACTACCTTTGGAACGTTCACTACTAGGGTCTATCGCCAATACAGCCAGCTTACCGCCTTTTTCTTCAAGTACATGAAGTCCGAAAACATCAATGGAAGTACTCTTTCCCGCACCCGGGACACCGCTTATTCCAACTCTTACAGAATTGCCGGAATAAGGCAGACATTTTTCTATCACTTCCTGAGCTATGGCCTGATGTTCGGGTTTTATACTTTCCACCAAAGTAACAGCACGGCTAAGCATTGTTATATCACCCTTTACTATACCTTCTACATATTCACCTACAGAAAACTGACGTCTTTTAGGTCTGCTTCTGAGATTGATATAAGGATTTACAATCGAAGGCTGTTCAACTCCCTGATTGACTGTCAGCCCCTTATATTCTTCGTTGTTTTCCGGATGTTCCATAATGGTAATATTTTTAAAGGTTAATATCTGAAAATGTCTGACATCACTATCATTTTACGACGTCAGCATTTATATTAATGGTAATCTTAGGATTCTTAGGGTCGTTTGTTATCATCAACACCCTGGGCTTGCCTTTTGAGCGCGACAGATTATTTGCCAGCACCGTAACTTTCATTTTTGCAGATTCGCCCGGTTTGATTATATGCTTGTTAAGCTTGACATTCAGAGCCATGGTAAACACCTGTAAGTCCAGGACTTCAAGATTTGATTTTCCGTTATTGGTTATTATTACAGTTTGAGTTTTCTTCTGTTTTGGTTTCAACCCATGATAGTCCAGTGATGTAGAACTTATAACAGCCATCGGCGGATTAGCTTTCTGAAACTCAGTCAGCAGTGAGAAGTCCGGAAGAAGAACTACAGAAACAGGAATTTCATTAGCACTGTTTACCTTATCTCCCATAAACCTTGACAAGAATACAGTAGTTCGGGTAATTCCTAACTTAGGCAGCTTTTCCGTATCAAGTGTCACAGTTATCTTACCATTTTTCTGCGAACCCAACACCTCCGGTTCCGCTTTAGCTGAAAGATATGGTGGCAAATGCATTAGAACCGGATTATAGGCCTTATTGGATGTATTGGCCACAAGAATCTCAAACTGTGGTTTGTCACCCTTATTGACATCGTCAAACACTATTTCATCTTTGTCAGTTCTTACCGCTCCAAAGCCAAATTCGTGTGTATAGGCATAATCCTTCGGGTCAGCTGTCACTTCACCGGAAAAGTCCAGATAAAGCGGAATATTAGACACATTGCAATATACGCCTACTTCCTTATAAAACTTCCCTATAGCCTCAGCATCAAAAACAGCAGTAATCTCGCCTTTCTCACCCGAAGCAACAGGAGCCTTAGTCCAATCTGCCTGCATACATCCGCAAGACACAGTCACATTCGATATTACCAAGGGCTTATCGCCTGTATTGGTAAAAGAATATTTCACAGAAACAGGATTTCTCCACAAGATATATCCAATATCTTTCGACTGAGAATCAAAAGAAATTTTAGGTTGTGCATTTACTATTATTGAAACTATACTCAATATAAATATAAGAGAAAATAATCTTTTCATTGGTCTGTAA
>NZ_JADYTF010000142.1 GCF_021530995.1 Bacteroides caecigallinarum | reverse complement strand
AAATGTATGCACCTCAAATATACAACATTTTGTGCTTCGAGCACGGCAATAGACGATCAATCAAGTACGTAGGGCTTGATTTTTTATTGCACCGGCATAAAAAACGAAGATTTTTATGTAAGTTTGTCGAAATAAATTACATATAGTATTTAATATAAAAAAGAGAAATAACATGATGCATAATTGGTTTGAATGCAAAATCAGATACGAAAAAGTTGCTGAAAACGGCATGAATAAAAAGGTTACTGAACCATACCTCGTAGATGCTCTGAGCTTTACAGAAGCCGAATCAAGAATAATAGAAGAAATAACACCATTCATAAGCGGCGAATTCACAGTATCGGACATAAAGAGGGCAAACTACAGCGAACTCTTCTTCTGCGAAGACGACGAAGCCGACAAATGGTTTAAATGCAAACTCTACTTCATTACTCTTGACGAAAAGAGCGGTGCAGAAAAGAAGACAACCACAAACGTACTGGTTCAGGCTGCCGACCTGAAAGATTCAATCAAGAAACTGGACGAAGGCATGAAGGGTACAATGGCCGACTACGTGATAGCCTCTGTAGCCGAAACTGCCATAATGGATGTTTATCCATATTCAGCAGAACCGGACGTTAAGCCGGAATTTCCGGATGCAGCAAACAGATAAGGAGAAAATCAATCATGGATATTAAAGCAATATTAAATGAAATAAAAGCCGAGTTGCCACAAACCACACAACTCGTTGCCGTATCGAAATTCCATTCTGCCGAGGCCATAAAGGAAGCATACGATGCAGGACAGAGAATTTTCGGAGAAAGCAAGGTACAGGAACTGGAAGAAAAACACAATATTCTTCCGCATGATATTCAATGGCATTTCATAGGTCACTTACAGACTAATAAAGTGAAGTACATTGCTCCATATATATCTATGATTCATGCCGTAGATTCATACAAGCTGCTGGCAGAAATAAACAAGCAGGCGGCAAAAGCAGACAGAATTATACCCTGCCTGCTTGAAATACACATTGCGCAGGAAGAAACTAAATTCGGGTTCACACCCGAAGAATGCACAGAAATGCTCAAAGAAGGCAGTTGGAAAGAGCTGAAGAATGTATGCATAAGCGGAATAATGGGTATGGCTACAAATACCGATGACGACGCGATGATAGAAGCAGAGTTCGCCAAACTCGCCGCATATTTCAACGAACTGAAATCAACAATCTTCAAGAACAGTGAAACATTTAAAGAGCTGTCAATGGGAATGTCGGACGACTATCATCTGGCAATAAAACATGGAAGCACACTTGTAAGAATCGGAAGTAAAATTTTTGGAATAAGAAACTATTAAAATCATATTTATTATGACACAACTAACAACCACTTTTGCAGGGTTAAAGCTTAAGAACCCTGTTATAGTAAGCAGTTCAGGTCTTACAAACAGCGTAGAGAAAATAAAAAAACTGGAAGCAGCAGGTGCTGGTGCCGTTGTTCTGAAATCAGTTTTCGAAGAACAGATAAACATACAGGCAGGACAGATGAGCGGATACGGAGCTCCCGAAGCCGATGATTATCTTAATGCATATGTACGTTCGAATGCACTTAATGAACACATTGAACTTATAAAAGAAGCTAAAAAGGCTTGCAATATACCGGTAATAGCAAGTATAAACTGCTATTCTACCAGCGAATGGACAGACTTTGCCAAACATATGGAAGAAGCAGGGGCCGACGCTTTGGAAATAAATATCCTTTCATTACAGTCGGACAAAGACTATACATACGGAAGCTTCGAACAGCTGCATATCGATGTATTGAAAAACATCAAGAAAGCTGTAAACATACCTGTGATAATGAAACTGGGAAGTAATCTTACAAATCCTGTAGCACTCATCAATCAGCTTTATGCAAACGGAGCTGCAGCAGTAGTACTGTTCAACCGTTTCTACCAGCCGGATATCAATATCAACACAATGACTTTCACTAGCACAAACGTAATGAGCGAGGCTAACGAACTTGCTGAAAAAATCAGATGGACAGCTATAGCTTCTGCAGAAGTTCATCAGATTGACTATGCAATCTCAGGAGGTGTTCATTGTGGAAAAGGTGTAATCAAGTCTATCCTTGCAGGAGCAAGCGCAGTAGAGGTATGCAGCGCAATATACAAGTACGGCGAAAAGGAAATAGCCGAAATGCTCAAAGAGCTTGAAGCATGGATGGAATCCAAAGGCTACGAAAACATTGAAAGCATGAAAGGTATCATGAACGCTAAAGCTGCTGGAAGCGTGAACCCATTCGAAAGAACACAGTTCATGAAATATTACAGCAACCACGAATAATGTAAATATACAAGCTTGAAATAATACGAAAAGGTGTTCCCGATAATAGTTAAAAAACATTATAAAAACTATTATTCGAGAACACCTTTCATTTTATTACGTTTTATTGACAAATAATTTGAATACTAACAACAAAATTGTATATTTGCACAACACACTGAATTTTGTGCACAATCAAACAATCAATTATGGAAAAAAGTTTCATAGCTTTCATAGAAGAAAGTATCAAGAAAAATTGGGATCTTGACGCTTTGACAGACTATAAAGGCGCTACACTCCAGTACAAGGACGTGGCCAGAAAAATAGAAAAACTTCATATCCTTTTAGAAGAAAGCGGAGTAAAACCAGGTGACAAGGTTGCCCTATGCGGAAGAAACAGTTCACACTGGGGAGTAGCTTTCCTGGCAATCCTTACATACGGTGCCGTAGCAGTGCCTATCCTTCATGAATTCAAGCCGGACAATGTACATAACATAGTAAACCACTCCGACGCACGCATACTATTCGTGGGAGATATGGCATGGGAAAACCTAAACGAAGCCGAAATGCCTGCACTTGAAGGTATCATCCTTATGACAGACTTCACCTTGCTGGTATGCCGAAGCGAGAAACTTCTCTACGCAAGAGAACATCTGAACGAAATGTTCGGAAAGAAATATCCTAAAAACTTCAGACGCGAACACGTGACATATCGCCGCGATACTCCTGAAGAGCTTGCTATCATAAACTATACTTCAGGTACAACAAGTTTCTCTAAAGGAGTAATGCTTCCATACAGATCTTTGTGGTCAAACACACAGTTTGCATTCGAAGTACTGTCACTCAAACCTGGCGACAAGGTTATTTCCATACTTCCTATGGCGCACATGTACGGTCTGGCATTCGAATTCATCTACGAGATGTGTTCGGGATGTCATATCTACTTCCTCACCCGTATGCCTAGCCCTAAAATCATATTTCAGGCATTTGCCGAAGTAAAACCTAATATAGTCATATCAGTACCTCTGATTATCGAGAAAATAATCAAGAAAAATGTTCTTCCTAAACTGGAAACTCTCAAGATGAAGATACTGCTTAAAGTACCTGTCATCAACGACAAGATAAAAGCTACTGTCAGAGAGCACATGGTACAGGCCTTCGGAGGAAATTTCTACGAAGTCATTATCGGTGGTGCAGCATTCAATCAGGACGTAGAGAAACTGCTCAGGAGTATAGAGTTCCCCTACACAGTGGGTTACGGAATGACAGAATGCGGTCCGATAATCTGTTATGAAGACTGGAAACACTTCAAACCGGGTTCTTGCGGCAAGGTAGCGCCACGAATGGAAGTAAAGATAGACAGTCCGGATCCAGCCAATATTGTAGGTGAAATCATAACCAGAGGCGATAACGTGATGCTCGGCTACTACAAAAACCCTGAAGCTACAGCACAGGCCATTGACAAGGACGGATGGCTCCACACCGGCGATTTAGGAATAATGGACGAAGAAGGAAACATAACAATCAAGGGACGCAGCAAGAACATGCTCCTGGGACCTTCAGGACAGAATATATATCCTGAAGAGATTGAAGACAAGCTGAACAACCTTCCTTTCGTATGCGAAAGCATTGTAATACAGCAGGATGACCACAAACTGGCTGCTTTGATATACCCGGATTTCGATGATGCATACGCCCACGGAATGAGCACGGCAGACATAGAAAAAGCTATGGAAGAAAACCGTGTGACACTAAACTCGGAACTCCCGGCCTACTCACAAATTGCACGCATAAAGATATATCCGGAAGAATTCGAGAAAACACCTAAGAAAAGTATTAAACGTTTCTTGTATCAAGACGTTAAATAATAAATGAAAAAACACTCTACAAACATCAGAATTTTCCTGTCGGCCATTGTGCTGACAGGAATAATATCCTCCCCTATTCATGCCCAGGAGTACGGCTTGAAGAAGGGAAGAAACATCTCTTTGAGCATAAAAGGTCAGCAAACAGATAACCGCAAGACCTATTTCAACCTCGGTCTGCTCAGCAATTACCAAAACCTGAACGGAGCCAGCATAAACATCATATCTGACGTAGTACATCAAAGAACATCAGGTTTTCAGTTGTCTGGCTTTGTAAACATAGTAGGCAACAGAAGTTCCGGTATGCAAATGGCAGGTCTGGCAAATATTTCCGGAATCAAATCTCACGGTCTTAGAATTGGAGGTCTTTTCAACATAAGCGGAAAATCTACTTTCGGAGCACAATTCTCAGGAATTGGGAATTTAGCAGGAAACAATCAGAAAGGCCTTATGGTAACAGGACTTCTAAATATGGGTTCTGTAGACATGAAAGGTATAATGATTTCAGGTATGGCCAATATCGCAGGCAATGAACAAAAAGGAATAGCCATAAGCGGTTTAACAAATGTCAGTGGTGGGAATATGCATGGAGCACAGATTACATCACTTATGAATATATCCGGAACCACAAACGAAGGATTACAGCTGGCAGCACTGAGCAACGTCAGTGTTACAAATAAAGGTTTGCAACTAAGCGGTTTGGCAAACTATGCCGGAGACAACAAAGGACTTCAGCTCGGGCTGACCAACGTAAGCAACAAATGCGGCAAAGGAGTACAGATTGGATTATTAAATCTGAATGGCGACAGTTGTGCACGCCAAATTGGTATTGTCAATCTGAAGCCACAGACACGCACACAAATTATAGTGTCAGGAGGCAATCTGAATAAGACCAATTTAGCCGTAAGATTCAAGAACCGACTGATTTATACACAACTTGGAGCATCAATGATTCTAGGAGAACTTTCCGACAAAGTCTCTGTGGCCGGTATATACCGGACCGGTCTGGCATTTCCGTTAATAAAAGACAGACTGCATCTGAATACAGATATAGGATATTGTCATATTGAAACGTTGGATAATTCAAATTTGCCGGACAGATTATATGCCATACAGCCACGTGTAGGACTAGAATACAATCCTCACAAGAGATTTGGAGTATTTATAGCCGGAGGTTATTCATGGGAAAGAACATATAAAAACAATCAGGCCCACTCCAAGCACCCTATAGTAGAAGCTGGACTGGTATTCTTCTAAATCAAAACCATTTGTCATTTTTACAAAAAAATTAAATGGCATTTAAACAGTGTTTGAGCGCTGTTTAAATGCCATTTAAATAATACGTAATCAGGATTAATTCAATACAGAGAATTCTGCCGACAATCCTTCAGCACTGTTTGTTCCTACCCATAGTTTGAAGTCACCAGGTTCAACACCGTAAGTCATGTCGTAACGCCAGAAAGACAGATCTGAAACAGGAATAGTGAATGTTACAGTCTTGCTTTCTCCAGCCTTAAGTTCCACTCTCTGGAAAGCCTTAAGTTCTTTCACCGGACGAGTGACAGAACCAACTTTATCCTGTACATACAACTGTACAACTTCAGTTCCATCATATTTACCTGTATTCTTCAGGTTTACACTTACATTTACCTCTCCGTCAACTGTAAGCTTGTCCGAAGCAAGTTTCAAGTCACTGTATTCAAAGTTTGTATATGAAAGACCGTATCCGAACGGGAACAAAGGAGAATTTCCAGCATCAAGATAGAACGAACGACATCCTACTGAAGTCTGTCCTGCCTCAACAGGGATTTCATCAATAAGCATCTCTGTAGGGTTTGCAGGACGTCCTGTATTGTTGTGAGCATAATAGATTGGAGCCTGACCTGTCATACGAGGGAATGTAACAGGAGTCTTACCGCTTGGATTAACCTTTCCAAAAAGAATGTCCGCAATGGCAGGACCACCCATTGTTCCCGGATGGAATGAGTAAAGAACTGCATCAGAAGCATCAACCTCGTCAGAGATAGTAAGCTGACGACCTGCCATAACTACAGTTACCACAGGTTTACCTGTTGCAGCAAGTGATTTGATCAGCTGGCTCTGTGCTCCCTGCAAATCAAGATTTGCCAAAGAATGAGCCTCACCAGAAAGGATTGATTCTTCACCTACGAAACATACAACAACATCAGCACGGCGTGCAGCATTTACAGCCTTTGCAATACCAATCACATTCTTGTCGCGGCTATATGCCAATCCAGGTTCGAATATTACATTAACTAGGGTGTCCAGTTTAACGTTCCCAATTTAGCCTACATTTTTAAGCTGTTTGGTACGTTCTGTAACCCAGTTTATGGACATGTGCTTCTTTGCAAAAGCATCAATGTCCTTTAGTTTAACATTACATAATCGCTCTTTGAAATTAAATGTTTTAGTGGCAGAATCGTTCTTGAGTTTTGCGTGTAACGGTATAAACAGGACAAAAGGAGTAATGCCGTACAATTTGTTTGGCGACTTTTTTTGTTTGAATACACCGAATGTTGATTCAATGATATCAGAAGAGATATTGTGTGCTTCATAAGAGCTCTTCAACATCTCTTCTTGCTGCTTAAGGTACTCTAGAACCCTGATTCCAAACATGGCTCTACGGTTGTTTGCATTGCCTATTACGTGCTGGGTGATATATCTCTTGCACTTCTTACAGTTAGCAAGGTTAAAACCTTCTGTTTTACAGATTGTTTCTATATATTCAACTGCATCAACAGCAATTTTCAATTCAACCAACAGTTCCTTGTAGTCGGGAACAAAAGAATATGCGTCCTGCATTTCCTTTGGGAGATTGCCAAAGCAGCCAAGCATTTTGTTACCCCAGTCCACCCATGAATTCAAATTCATGAATCTGGCAATACTACGCATATTGGGCGGTAAAAGATAAGCTTTATCTGTAAGATGATATTGCAATCTGACCTTTCCAAGAAGAGTAGTAAAATCCACAAAATCAGGCTCGTTACCATAGGCATGCTTAAAGCATGTACCCATGGCATGACTGATGTCGATATGGTGCAACAACTCTGATTGCGAAATTCCATTTGTGAGATTGTGAGCCTGATCGCTGATTACATATTCAGGTTTAGCCTTAATCTCCTTAATGGATTTCTCAATCTCTTGCTTGATGTCGTCACCTTTAAAGCTACCGCCGGATTTCATACTGACAACCGTCACATCCTCATGCTTAAGAGGTCGGCCGGGATGTTCAGCAGGAACACCAAGAATTAGAAGAAGTTTCTCTCGATTAACCATGATGCTTTCGTCAATGATATACGCAAACTTTTTGTCTGTAGGTTTGCTGTCATTCTCATAAGCGGATAATCCAAGTTTCTTCATCCAGTTCTCTACGGTGTTATAGCATGGTACTTTTCCACATTTTCCTTCAAGCACATCATTGAAGATTTCAAGTATCTTCACTACAGTGCGAAGGCCGCAGTTGGTACGAATGTAAATCAATACACAAAGCTGAACAATCAGAAGAGAGTATCTATGTCCGGGAATATGGTCGATAACAATTTCATTTGTTCTTCGGTCACAGTCACGGTCTTTACGTCTTTTTTTTGGTTCATCCGACATTTCGCGTGATGCGGCAATCATGCAGTGCATATAGCCTCAATTCAAAGTATCGTTCATCCCTAAATCCATATGCCGTTCTCTTCATGACCTTTATCTTGTTGTTGATG
>NZ_JADYTF010000141.1 GCF_021530995.1 Bacteroides caecigallinarum | reverse complement strand
CCCTTGACTTGTTGGTATGTCTGCGATATGACCATCTCTTAAGTTGGTTTACCAGGATATGGTCACATCTACAGAACACCTCCTTTGATACCACATGGCTGTAGTAGTTACCCCATCCCCTTATTATTGGATTGAGTTTCTCTATCAGTTCCTGCTGGGATAGTGCCTTGCCTTTGGTCAGCACAATCTCATGCAGTTTGTCAGTGAAACGTTTCTGACTTTTCTTTGAGGGCTTTATTAACAATGTCCCGTTGTACTTCCGTACATTGAACCCTAAAAAGTCAAATCCCTCACTGATATGTGTTATCAGTGTCTTCTCCTCGGATAGTGTAAGTCCCCTTTCCTTTAAAAAGGCTGTCAACATTTCCTTTATTTCAAGTAATGTTTCCCTTTTATCGGCTGTGACAATGAAGTCGTCCGCATATCTTACGAGATTGACTTTGGGGCAGTAAAGTTTTCCATTGACATAATTTGCCTTGTACTTCTCTTTGAGCATTCTTTCCATGCCGTCAAGAGTTGTATTTGCAAGTGTCGGTGATATGATACCACCCTGCGGTGTCCCTTCAAGCGTCGGTTGAAGCAGCTTGTTGAACACAACTCCACTTTTAAGCCATTTCCTTAATATCAGCCTGTCGATTCGTACGTTATCGAGAAGCCATTCATGGCTGATATGGTCGAAGCAGCCTTTTATGTCTCCCTCCAATATCCATTCGGGAGAGCAATCCCTGCTTAGCCATCTATGGAGTGCGTCTATCGCATCTGCCGTACTTCTGAACTTTCTAAATCCGTAAGAGTTCGCATCCGCTTCATTCTCCGTTATCGGTTCCAATGCCATAAGGTATAGTGCCTGCATGGCTCTGTCTTTCATGGTCGGTATCCCTAACGGTCTTGTCTTGCCGTTTGCTTTGGGTATGTTGACCCTTTTCAATGGGAGGGCTTTATATCCTCTCCGTGTCAAAGAACGTATAGCTTCTATTTTCTTGGCATCGGTGTCCCACTTTATGTGGTCAACCCCTGCCGTGCGCTTGCCTTTATTGGAGGTCACTTTCCTTACTGCCAATGCCTTGGCTTCGAACGAAGTGACAAGCAGGTGCTGCAAGGCTTTAACCTTGTTGTACCTCTTTATTGTATGAGCCTTTGCTATTCGGACTTGCAGCTTTCTGACCTTGCATTCACACTTATGAAAGTCAATGTCTTTCCATGTCGTGTTGCGCTCGGCTGAAGATGCACACTCGGCTTTCGCCTCGCTCCTTTGCTGTTTCTTCATTTCGTTAAAGTTCTACAATCGTTTCACAAAGAATTACCCTGCGGAAGTCTGCCTGCTTTCGCATGAGGTGACGTTAAAACCTCTATCCTCCGCATTACACGGAAGCATTCGCTTTCTCCGCAATCCTTTACCCGCACCCCATTCGGCTTCTCTTGCGATTGGCTTACCTGCCCGATAAAGGCAGGAGAAATACGGGCTTACCAAGTTCCGTACAAGTAACTGACGACCGACTTAGAGTCCGCCCATCCACCGGCAGTACTACATCCGTGTAGTCCTATCAAACAGAGAACTAACCTGACTGCCCGCCTTTTGGCTATAGCTTGTAAATATCCGTAAGCTATTCTTTTGTAACGATGGTGCAGCGGTTAACATACGTTACTCATATCGGTCAGCCTAACAGTCTATGCATTGGATATTTCTGCATAGAACCATATTGTCAAGAGGGCTTCGCACCAAACAATTACTCGTAAAGCACGCCTCTTTAGGCTACTGTTGACGGAACAACAGGTTCAGACATCATGCTGAACAATTACTTGTACGACTTCTTGTCGCACACCTGATACAAAATTACTGAAAAGTTTCCGTAAAACCAAAAGGTTCCCTTTTATTACTTCACAATCCACCTCTCCACATTCCTCTTCTCATAGCTGAAGTTCACACCCACCTTCACCAGCTTCCTTCCGTCACATAATATCTAAATATATTTCATCAATGTCATGAAGGCATTCTTCACATGCTTGTTCGGGAACCCCAGCTTGTAGGTATTCGATTTCTTATCGTAATCTTTAATCGTCAGATACCCGCTCTGATAAATCACCGGAATAAGATTTTTCGATGCAGTATCATTACTCTCCAACAGATTGCCGTCTATTTCAACTCCTTCCAATTCTCCAAAGTCTGAATCTCTCTTTTTAAGCATTTTCACCAGAAATGAAGGCGTTCCAACCTCTATCCAATTGCTTCTTAACGCCTTTGAATCCAAGGTAATCATTAAACCGGATAGGTTATATATATCCACACAATCCTCGTTGAAGTGATACCCCTCGAACATCTCCCTCTTTCCGCTGAAATAAGTCTCCAGCGTAGAGATAAGCAGACTCTTGCCGAACCTGCGCGGACGGCTCAGAAAGTAATATACACCGTTATTTACCAGGTCATATATCAGATCCGTCTTGTCTATATAAAGATAACCGCCTTCGCGTATCTTTTCAAAATTCTGTATTCCTATAGGGTATTTCATTTTTTTTGAAGTTAAGAAGTTATGAAGTTATGAAGTTAAAGAAGTTAGGCTTCAGATACAAAATTACGTAAAAGTTTCCGAAATACCAATCCTATAAACACCATTATTCCACCTTCTTGAAGTGCACCGAAGCCATTCCGCACCTCAGTGTCCTTCCCTCCTTGAATATAGCCCTCACCTTCGTGATATGTTTGCTGTCGAAATCCTCCTTGCTTCTGCATCCCGTGCTGCTCACGCTCAGCGACAGCGACCCCAGTTCCCCCAGTCTCACTATCTCCCCGTTGCACAGCGCCTCCGTCACAATATCTTCCATGGTTATCAGCACTGCCACGATGTCCGGACTCCCCACAGTCCCCCTGTTCCTTATTCTGTCAATCAGCCCTTTAGTGTCCAGCACCCCTTTCGAGCGAACGTGAGCGTAATACAATCCTTCCTGTTCCGGGTTTCTCGGGTCCTTCTTTTCCGCCACCGAGTAGTACAAGTTGTTGTCCATAATTCCTTAATGTTTAGTGGTTTAACTTCGATGCAAAGATACCGTCCTGTGGAATTATGCAGTTCCCCTCTGTCCGTCTTTGGGAGGAAGTAAAGACTATTTAATGCTCGAAACTGGTATATAGTAAAAATCCCCGTCGAGATGACGAGGATTGAAGATAGATTCTGTTTCCGGGAAATCAGTCCCTTCTGAAAATATCCCTTGTATAGACCTTTTCCGCCACGTCATCCAGACATGCGTCATATCTGTTCGCTATTATGGCGTTACTCATGCTCTTGAATTTATCCAGGTCGTTCACCACCTTCGAGCCGAAGAAAGTAGTGCCGTCCTCCAGCGTAGGCTCGTAGATTATTACCGTTGCCCCTTTCGCCTTCACACGCTTCATCACGCCCTGTATGGAGCTCTGGCGGAAGTTGTCGCTGTTCGATTTCATTGTCAGTCTGTAAACCCCCACAACGCACTCCTTCTCTTCTTTCGAGTTATAGTCACCACGATTGAAGTAATCATAATATCCCGCCATCTTCAGCACCCTGTCCGCTATGAAGTCCTTTCTTGTGCGGTTCGATTCCACTATAGCCTCTATCAGATTTTCCGGCACGTCCTGATAGTTCGCAAGCAGCTGCTTAGTGTCTTTCGGCAGACAGTAGCCCCCGTATCCGAACGACGGATTGTTATAATGGTTCCCTATTCTTGGGTCAAGACTCACACCGCGGATAATATCCTGAGTGTTCAGTCCCTTCATCTCAGCATAAGTGTCCAGCTCGTTGAAGTAGCTCACCCTCAGCGCCAGGTACGTGTTGGCAAACAGCTTCACCGCCTCCGCCTCTGTCAGTCCCATAAAGAGCACATCTATGTCCTCCTTCAGAGCTCCCTCCTTCAGCAGCTCTGCAAAAGTCTCTGCCGCCTTTTTCAGTTCCTCAGCATGATTCGAAACCTCCTCAGTGGGATAGCTTATTCTCTCACCTTTTCAGGTATCACGTCCACAGCTGTCACCTTATGATGCTGAGCCAGTAATGTGGCTATTGATAAGCCCACATACCCTGTTCCTGCAATTGCTATATTAATCATTTTCAATTCCTTTTATTCTAATAACAAATCCATCATAAACCCGATATAGCCAATACTGATTATTGGTTTATCAGGATACAAAAATACTAAAAAATCCCGTAACTCCAACTTTATAAACACCGGAATTCCCCCACACCCGTAATCTCTGACAGATATGGGGGAATCCCTCTTATTCCACCTTTTTGAAGTGCACCGTAGCCATTCCGCACCTCAGAGTCCTTCCCTCCTTGAATATAGCCCTCACCCTCGGTCTTGTAGAGGAACCACAGTATTTCAAAATCTTTTTTGCTAAACAAAATCTTTCGTGTTTTAAGTTTAGCACGAAGGTATGGGAAACAGCCATGCTAGTCAATACGCCAATTTTGGAAGATTTCAGGCTTATTTACGAGATTTGCAAAGATTGGAATACAGTCAATAATAAAAGACACCAAAATCTTTTGGTCTTTATCATTCTCTATTGGCTTAAAACAAGTCCGTGGAAGATATGATTTATTTATTATATTTTTTAGGTTTTCATAATTATTATAGTTAAAACCAAAGTAAAAGCATTGGATGTCTATGGGTATGTTTACATAAAAAAACACACCCTTTTCCGGATCTTGACTATATCCATTATAAGCTATTTCAAAATTACTATCAACTTCTCCACCAATAACACATAAAGGACCAAATCTCATAGCGACATTCTCATCAGTGGTATATTCTATAATACCTTTACGGTTCTTATCTGATTTGAGCTTGATTTGAGGGTAACATTCACCTCCTGTTGATTTTTGTTTATTTATAATATCATATCTATTTATATATGCATCCTCCGGACAATAATACTCACCTCCTACTGTTTGACTCTTTAATACTTTAATTACTTCCTCCACACAGGAAAATCCACGGTACACTAACATAATCTTATGATTTTTTAGGTTCCGGATTATTATCGCCAGCTAACGTCATCTCTATAGGCTGAATGGCCTGGGTAAATGCCTCTATTATTGTATTCACGCCTTTTGGTACGGGCAATTGTCCAGCATGGACGTTTACGGTATATTTGGCAGAGTTGCTCTTCTCATAGTGTGTGTCATGTGTGGAAGAGTCACGTGAGGAGTAACTGGCAGAACCCTTTATTGATACCGACAGAAGGCCTATACCAAGTTTGCTCTCGAATGAACCGTCGGCCTTGGTTTCAGATTCCTTGCTCTGTGATTCAGATTCTGAATAGCTGGACTTCACTTCCATCTCGAAGGAGATATCCACATTGTTTACACCCAAAGAGTTGATAGGTATAATGGTAAGCAGCGGGAGATTGAATTTAGTGATTAAATAGTCTATTTTCGAATCAGGCTTGCCATTTTCGTCAGTGGTAGGAGTAAGCACACCACGTTCCAGCGACATCTCTATCATGATAGGAGAATAGCCCGTATGCAACATTCCAGCTTCGGGATCTTTCCCGTATTTTTCCTTAAAGGCTTTCTTTTCATCATCTGTAAGGGCACGCTGTACCTTTTCGAAACAAGTCTCTAAAAGGAATTTGGTCTGCGTGAGAGCCATACCGGCATTGGCTTTGGCGGTAGCGTTGAGTGGCCCTCCGATAAGATCTTCCATAGGCAGGCCCGTAAACTGTTGGGCCATTGAAACGAGTTCTTTTTCCATACTTAATCTTGATTTTAAAGGTTTGATTTTATTTTTCCACCTCATTACGAAGCGAAGCCTCGTAATGGGCTATAAGATTTTCCAGTTCCTGCGGGTTACCTCCTGCGGCAAGGGTAAACTCAATACGAGTGTCCATACCTTTGCGAAAGAGACGGAAACGGCTTGACCTGTCCATTATCAGCTCGCCTGAACGCACCGCAAGACTGCATTTCACTGTGAACCGGATCTTGTCAAGATGTATGGTTTGAGGATTGGCTAAGGCCGCAAGTGGTACACTTACAGTACGGTAGTCCGGCTGACCGTCATCACCGGTAGAAGGTATTCTGAATTTTACTTCACGCGGCGAATAAATACAAGTTTCGTTATCAGACTCCTTGATGAAGGAGCCCGAAAGTACGGAGTCCAGTCCTGTCTGGCAGTCTGCCGAAGCTGTATTCACCGCATTGCATAGCATCCTGATAAAAGACTTGAAGGGAATCATTCCTGTACTTCCTGACAGTTTTTCGGATATTCTTCCCCTTTAGCTGCCTGACGTTTCAGCTCTTCAAGACGTGCTTGGGCTTGAGCCACTATAGGACGGCTCTTTAGGGAGAGCGAGATGCGTGAATGACATGATGAACACTCAAAAGATTCTCCCTGCAGAAGCAGAGTAAGATCGAAATAGATTTGTGCCTGGCAGCACGGACATTTTATTGTATTCTGCATATAGATTATTTTTATTGTTTGTTGTCAGTTGGTTCAATGATTGGTTTCTTGAGTACGGTCATCAGAGTCATTCATGGGAACGGATGCCCGTATGGCCTTATCGTAGATGTCAAGGATGGTGAGTAATCCACGCGAAAGAGGTTGTGTGGAGGTTTCTACAGACACTTCCAGACCTTTCAATGCCGGGCTCTTACCACTGCGGTCTGTACCGTTCAGGCGACCACGATACAGGACCCTTTCATTCAGTATGTCAGTCATACCTTCGGACTTGTAGCTTTCAGACGAGGTGATGTCAACGGAAAAGCTGATATTGCCCTTAGACACGGAGAGGGCATTGATTGAAAGAAGATTGAGGAGAGGTATTTGGAAGTTGACAGACTTTCCTCCCGTCCCTCCCAACTGTATACTCATAGTAATCATTACAGGTTCGTATACATCTCCTTTCAAACTGAAACAGTTCTTCAGGAGGAACCTGGTCTGTCCTGAAAGCATCATCATGTTAGCCTTCGACAATGCTATGAGAGGTGCACTTATGATACCCTCTATATTCTGCTCTCTGTTGAGTTGTTCTGTTTTTGCCATAATACTAAGGTAAAAAAATTGTTTTTCAGTTATAACATACATACCAGTCCTCTATCGTCCCTTAACTGTGTCAATGCGTAAAACAGTTTGCTTAATATGTCACTATACTTATATTCTTCTTTGTTTTTAGCAAATCACTGTCATCTGTCACTAATATCATTTTATTCCTATCACAGAGCTCTACATAATACGAATCGTTGAAGTCTGAATCTGATGACATGTCTGTCAATATGGAATCTATATTGATGGAGTTAAAATCATCAGGGCGGCGTTCTGATATATTTAATATATCATCTACTTCTGCTAATATTGTTTTCAGTGATGCGTTATAATGCGATGTTCCTCTATAGTCCCTTTTGAAATCTGTATTACTTTTTATCCTTCCTTCCGAAACAATCCACAGGTCAAAATGCAATCTCAAGGATCTGTTGATATATTCTGAAAGGATGAGCGAACTTATAAAAATACTGCAATTACGGTTCTTTATATCACTAAGGAGGCTGGAATATTTCTTCTGTTTGTCATAATGAGTACCGGCTATGTTTGCGAACAATAACATCCATACATTATTGTCGAAAAAATAGCTCCCGCCCATCTTTACATCATAATCCTTTACATTAGAGATTTTTGCCGCCATAAATCGCATTGTCTACATTATTCTCAAATAAATTCTTCTTTTCAGAATAGAATATCTTGGCATTTTCAGCCACCATAGCTATCCTTTCTTTCTTTCCAGGAAGGAGATTGCTGAACTTTATGTATTCATTCAACTCTTCGCTGGTATAATTTTCATAAAGGCATCCTATGGCAATATTCAAGAAAGCTGTAGTTATTACAGTAATGTCTGAAAAGTCCAGTTCCACTTCTTCTTTATTCTGAAGATATTGAATTATTAAATCATATATTTTCTGCCCTTCATCTACAGTTGCTGCCTGATTAAGGCTTACATAATCTGATATTTTTATAGTCTTCATA
>NZ_JADYTF010000140.1 GCF_021530995.1 Bacteroides caecigallinarum | reverse complement strand
TGGTACAGGTATTAAAGAGAATGAGATAGAACATATTTTTGAAAGATTTTATCAGATTTCAGATGACAGTTCATATAAGTTGGGGACGGGAATAGGATTGCATTTGACAATGTCACTTGTTAAATTACATCATGGTGTGATTTCAGCAAAAAATAATACAAATAAGCCAGGGTGTAGTTTTACAATTAGAATACCTTTGGGTAAGGAGCATTTATCTGAACAGGAAATAATAGATAATAAATCTGAATATTTACGGCAGAGAACAGAAGTGTATGAAAAAACTTTTATGATAGAAGAAAAGACCACTGAGGAAGATAATACAAAAAAAACAATAAGAAAGAAACATACACTTTTAATAGTTGAGGATGACGAGGAAATTAGGAATTATCTGGTTTCAGAACTGGATAGTTTGTATCGTGTAGTTCAATGTAAGAATGGAAAAGAAGCATTACGGATACTTGCGTCTAATGCTCCTGACTTGATATTATCTGATGTGATGATGCATGAAGTTGATGGATTAACTTTGTTGAGGAAAATCAAGCAGAATATTAAAATAAATCATATTCCTGTTGTTTTATTGACAGCAAAGAATAGTGAAAGTGACAATATGGAAGGATTGTCTTTTGGAGCAGATGCATATTTGACAAAACCTTTCAATATTGATATGGTAAGAATAACGATAGAAAATTTATTAAAGAATAGAGATGTTCTAAAAAATAATTTTAGCGGTAAACAGGAACAGGATTCCAATATTGTTTACATAAAACCCGAGTCTTCAGATGATAAGCTGATGAAGAAAATAATGAAGGCTATAAATAATAATATAAGTAATCCGGAATTAAACGTTGAAATGATAGCAGCCGAGGTTGGTATAAGTCGAGTGCACCTTTATAGAAAATTGAAAGAATTGACTAATCAATCTACAAGGGATTTCATAAGAAATATACGTTTGAAACAAGCTGAGGCATTATTAATGTCGGATAAGAATTATAATGTTTCTGAAATAGCTCTATTGGTTGGATTCAATAATGCAACATATTTTTCCAATGCATTTAAAGAACTTTATGGAATGTCACCAAGTAAGTATGTTGAGATTAATAAGGGTAAGAATAAAATATAATGAACTCGTTTGCGGAATAGAAATCTAGTTGAATCTATTATTTTATCTCCAGCTTTTGTTCCATCTCGAACGGCATATTTTGCCGCTTTTTGCGTGCTTGGGGAAAACAAAAAATCCCGATTTCGCTTGGAAATCAGGATTTTACTGTCTTTTGCTTTTCTTCAAAGTGGTGCCACCAGGAATCGTAATCTAACGATAAGTGGCTGAATATCTTTGATGTATCTTTTAGCTAAAGAAGTAATCTCCCGCTATTGCTCCACCGGAGGCTTGCAGTATTTTGCAGTGTCTTGCGGAGTCGATTTCCTATTATAGAACAAAGGTAGCGTTTTATTTTGAAATACAAGAAGATGATTTGTGTTTTTGCTCCACCTAATAGGAAACTTCAATTAAAGTGGAGAAAATTGCAGAATATACCTGTTAAATGATATTCCGATTTTTACAAATAATCACCAATCTTTAATGATTTAGAATAGCTATCAACTTCTTTATCTGAAGCTAATTTTTCCACATGCTCAATAGATATACCTTTCCACCCTCTTAGATTTGAAAACATAGGCCACATTGTACATTCTCCTATTTCGGGCTCATATTCATAATCTATATCCTCAAGTTCCTGCAAAGAGCATAAACTTCTTACTTCATCGTCTGTTTTAGCTATTATAATTATATCTTCTGGTGATATTGAGGAAAAATCAAATTCATATCTTATTCTCCATTCTCTCAACCAGGTGAAATCGTGTGTCAGAACATTTAGTTCCTCAAATCTCCAACCCATATCTATTTTCTTAAGGTTTGCTTCGTCCATTTTATCACCATAAATTACAGATTTGGCTCCAAAGTCTTTAATCAACAAATCTCTTCTAAAACCTATACCGTAAAAAGATAACATAGGTTTATAGAAACTGTTCATATATAAAAGATTTTCTCTAAAGTGCGTTATTGGAGTCTCTGTAAAACAAATATAATCATGAGTACTAGAAGTTAATTTTAATTGATTCAAAATGTTTGTCAATTTATCATACGCATCTTCCCCTTTTGTAAAATGAAAGAGATAGGGTGAAAGATCGTTTCTGTTTTTAACTAAATTTTCAGATGGATTCATAATTATATATTAATATAATATGCAGATATTTTAATTGCTAAGAATTACCATTATTTTATATAATTGCTTGAGTAAAAATACTTATTGTATTTCAAAGTCTCCTTCAAAGACCAAGCTTTTGCCGCAAGAAGATATTTTACAATTTGCTTTGCTCATTGTTAGGTAAGGTAAACTCTATTATAGTATAGTCTAAGATATTACATATAAAGATAATGATTTTCAACCTACAATAGTACATTGGAGAGTTATTTTTTATGCAATCTTATCATTTGAGTCAAATAAACATTGTGGAATGAAGGATTTTCCGTATATTTGTTCGTATTTTAGGTATATTGTATATGTATGCTTGATTGCGTTAATATTGCTAAGGAATAATATAAAGATTTGTCATGAATGTCACAATTGATAATTATCGTACACTTAATTTTGATACGATAGATATACAGGAAGAATGGAATATGCCAGCCGAACGGGAAAGGCGTATGCATAATATCCATGCATATCCTGCTAAATTTCCTGCATTTATAACAACAAAAGCTATTCATAAAGCTGAGGAAAACAACATCTCTGTTAAGACTGTAGCTGACATATTTTGTGGGTGTGGTACTGTCGCATTTGAAACGGTAAGGAGCGGTAAACACTTTTGGGGATGTGATATAAATCCTGTAGCTACATTAATTGCAGAAACCAAAAGCAATGTATATCAAGATGAACAATTGCAAGATTTTTTTGACAAAATAATTGCTGCTTACAACACTTGTAATGTAGATAAAAGTAATCGCATTTATTCAAATGAACGAATACAATATTGGTTCGACGAAGAGCATATAGATAATCTATTAAAACTTCGATCTTCAATATATTTGGTTGTGGACGATGAATTATATCGCAATTTCTTTCTGTGTGCTTTTTCTAATATATTAAAATCTTGTTCTCGATGGCTTACAAAATCAATTAAGCCACAAATTGACCCAAAGAAACAGCCTAAGGATGTCCTTTCTTCATATATATATCAAGTAAATATGATGCGAAAGGCAAATATGGAAAATATAAATGAAAAATACGGGAAGGCAGATATTAAAAGAGCTAATATTCTAGACGTTAATATTGATAAACCATTTGTTGACTTAATTGTGACTAGTCCTCCATATGTAACTTCATATGAGTATGCTGATTTACATCAATTATCAACGCTTTGGCTTGAATATACTGATGATTTCAGATTACTTCGTGAAGGCACAATAGGAAGTCTATATCATTCAGAAGAGTTCGATAAAAACCTGAAAAGACTAAATAATGTGGGCCAAGATATCGTATTTAAGATGTATTCAATAGATAAAAGGAAGACACGTTCTATTGCGCAATATTACATAGACATGCAGTCAACCGTCCATAAAGTTGTTGAAATGTTGAATCCCGGCGGTGCCTGCCTTTTTGTTATAGGTAATACAGAATATAAAGGAGTAAAAATTGATAATGCAAAGCATCTGACTGAATGTTTGTTAGCTGAAGGAATGGTAAACATAGAAGTTGATAGACGTAAAATATCTAATAAAATACTTACTCCATATAGAGACACTAATGGAAAGTTTGCCAGTGTTAAAGGCAGTTGTAGGAAAGTTTATTCAGAAGAGTTCGTCATTTTTGCTAGAAAATGTAATTAATATGGCTAAGAATTTAACAATAAGACCATTCGCTCGATTACTAACTATGTTGGGTGATCAACTAATTAAGAATGAGCAGATAGCAGTTATTGAATTGATAAAGAATGCCTATGATGCAGATGCTGACTGGGTTAAAATTTCTTTTGATGGATTCACGGAGTCTTTAAATATCACTCCAGAATCTCGAATTATTATTGAAGATAATGGATGTGGCATGACAGCAGAAATAATAGAAAAATCCTGGATGAGTCCGGCTACTCCTAATAAATTCTCTAAAGATGGTTCTGAACGGAGAACTCCTAAATATAACCGTATTATTCAGGGTGAGAAAGGTATCGGCAGATACGCCATGCTAAAATTAGGCAAAACAGTAAATTTAACAACAAGACCCGCTAACTGGATCTTAAATTCAAAAGGAGAATCCGAAAGTAGTAAAGAATATACTTTGTGTTTTGATTTAAACTCATATGATAGTGATTTTATAGATGGTGCTAAAGACGGTAATGAAGGACTCTATTTAGACGAATTAAATTTTAAATTAGAGAATCAATCTCCTAATGTATTTGTAGAGCATGATGTTACCATAAATAATTTAAAATTCGATAAACGTGAGAACATTCATGGAACTCGTATTGAGATTTCAAATCTATCTGGTTCATGGTCTTTGGCAAAGCTTAAACCAATCAAAGATAGTTTTTTGAGGTTTGGAGATTTATTTAATGAGGTTATTAGCCCCAATGAGAAACAGAATAATTTCACAATTGGATTATATATAAATAATAATCCATGGACTCAAGAAGAGAAGTCTAATGATATTACATTGCGTAATTTAATTGAGACTCAAAGTGTATTACAAATAACAAATGGTCATTATTCCTCGAATAATGGATTGTTTACATATAAGCAAAATGGCCACACTAAGTCTGTGAGCATAAAAGAAGATGGACTTAGAGGTATGAGTGTTTTTAGAAATCATTTCCAAAATAAGGTAACTAAGGCTTTTCGTGAAGTTACTGATTTTGGAGACTTTGAGTTTGACTTTTATGTTTTTGATTTAAATTCAAAAGATGAGTCATCTAAATATTATTTGCCTAAGGAAGCAAAGTCTATTATCAAAGAGCATAGAATTTATTTACTACGCGATAATATACGTGTCCTTCCCTATGGTGATCCAGACGATGATTGGTTGCAAATAGAGGTGCGTCGTGGTACAGTTAGAGCAGGAGATTTTTTAAGTAATGACCAAATTGTAGGAAGGATTAAGATAACTAAATTTGGCAATCCTCATCTGAAAGATAAAACGAATCGAGAGGGACTTATTGAGGAGGGGAATTATACCACCGATTTTATTTGTATAATACAAAGTTTCTTATCATACATACGTAATGGGGCTTATGCTGCATATTTAGCAGATAAAGAAAAAAAATCACAACTTGATAAGATACGTAAAGATGCGGTAAGTAAAGAAATATCTAATCTTCGTAATCAACTGAAGGATGACAAGCATGCGTTATCTCTATTAACTCAGTTAGAGAATGCTTATAAATCTGAAAATAAATATTTAAGCTGTAGAGTTGAACGTACGGAATCTTTAGCGGCTGTTGGTATTTCGGTAGAAACAGCGAGTCATGATATTATGATGATGTTAAATAAGGGTATTGATGAATTAAGATCCTTATACGAGGATTCTTTACATTCAAATTTTGACCACTCTTTTTTAACATCAGAACTTCAAAAGCTTTATGGTATATTTTCATATATTCAAAATCAGATGAAAGATTTACAGATGTTGTTCACTTCATCTAAGCAAAGACGTCGTCAAATAAGGGTTAAAGATATTTTAGATAAAGTTATAACCATATACAAGCGAACTTTAGCTGAGCATAAGATTGAATATAGAATAAATACTATTGGTTCTCCCTTAGTGGCAAAATGTACAGATGCAGATCTCTTACAATTATTGATAAATCTTTTGGATAATGCTATTTATTGGTTGGAAGAAAAAAATAATAAAACCATTATTATTACATTGGATGGCAATAATTGTAAATTAATTTTTTCAGATAATGGTCCAGGTATTCGTGATGAAGATAAACCTTATATTTTTGATGCTTTTTATTCAGGGAAAGGTCAAGAAGGGCGAGGTTTAGGTTTATATATATCACGGAAACTAATGGAGCGCAACGACTATTCAATTGAATTAGCAGACTTGCAAGAAGACAAAATTTTAAGTGGGGCAAACTTTATTGTTAATTTCATAAAACAAGAACGCAATGAATATTGAGGAACTTTTTTCTGGTATCGGAATGGTAATTGACGATCAGGTTTTCAATATGGAAAGCAGTGATAAAATTATTCGTATTGTTGAGAATATTGAATCTAAAGGATTTCCTTTAGTGAAATATAATGAAATACCCAACGTAAGTGGTGCTAATATTGCCAAATTTAGCTTTGTTTTGTTAGATTGGGAACTAGTTAGTGTATCTGATGAAGATGGGAATCCTATACCTCTTGCCTCTGAATTAGAGAAAAGCACCAGAGCATCTCTCCTCCAGTTCATAAAAAATATCTTAAAGGATTGTTACTTGCCCATTTTTATCTTTAGCAATAGCGAAGTCGAAGATATTAAAAACCAACTTAAAAAGAATGGTATAGATGTTGATAATGCTCCTATTTTTATTAAAAGTAAATCTGATATCATTAGTGACGGGAATGTAAAAGTGATGGAAGTGATAAGTGCATGGATAGATAAAATGCCATCTATATATGTACTAAAAGTTTGGGATAATGCAGTAGAAAAAGCGAAGATACATACATTCCAGCAGTTGGGAAACACAAAATATTGGCCGTTGGCAATATGGAAAACGGCAGAAGATGATTCAGTCAATCCTAATGATGAACTTTTAGATGTTTTGACACAAAACATCTTTGAGCGAATGCAGCCAATATCTGTTGAAAAAGAGCAATTGTTCAAAATAGGTGAGATAAAATCTACAAGAGATGAAGTGTTGAATGTTCTTCGAGCTCAACGATTAGAGGCTAATCCGAGTAAAGAGTCTTCTATGACTGGTGATATTTATAAAATAAAAGGGAAGTATTATTTGAATATTCGACCAACATGCGATTGTGTAGGTCGAAAAGAGCAAGAATGTACAGATTGTAAAAAACAGAATTGTATTGAATGTTCAAATGCCAACAAGGTTTATCTAATTAAATTTGAAGCATTAAGACAAAATGAGGAAAATGTATTATTCGAGCACAAATATGGCGTTTTTAAGGAGCGAAATAATGAAGCGATCTTAGGCCCCCTTATTGATAATAAATTTTACCGTTTTAAATTTCAAGAAATAACTGTAAAACTTTATTCTGAAGTTAAAGACAAGAAGAAAGCGCGTATTTTACAACCGTTCATAAGACACATAACAGAACGCTATGCACTATACATACAGCGCCAAGCCTTACCACGCATTCCAAGTCTGGCGATATCCGATGAACATTCCGATCTTACTTCAGATGAATGTAAGAAAGAACCGGGGTAGTTCAATATAATGGATTGAAATACATCTCGCCATTTAGGTGGATAATAAAATATGTATCAATAGAAATAAATCGACTATTTGCAAGAATTAAGTAAAGAGGTTGATTCAGAAGATTTGGCATCTCTCTGAGAATTGAATATTCGAAAGAGGAATCTAGGTTGACCTTGCGGAAAAACAAAGAAAGAGGGGGACTTCACTTTTAAGTTCCCCTATGTACAAATTGCCATATCACTCTTTTGAGGCAAGTATCTCTCGTATATGCTGTTGATTCTTTTTGTCAATGCGAAACAATTCATATAGTAGAGTATTTATATCATTATTATAATCAATAATCCCATTTTCGTCTGAATAAGTTAATAGGTCCGGAACTTTCTTAGCTAATGAAGTAAGTGATTCGTCTGTAAGCAAAAATGCAAAACGGATTATTTCACTTGTGGCATATTTCCTGACTTTATCACTTTTTTAAAATTTTCTCATGAACCTGCCCTATAGGTATCTGTAGCAGTGTTTTTAAGTCTAATTTGGGTGACGCACTGAAATTTTGTATCTTCGTGCTATGTTTGTGC